>JACRBA010000103.1 GCA_016213265.1 Burkholderiales bacterium
AGATCGAGGGTGATCGCGCCAAGCGCATGAAGCTCGACGCCGGCCCCTGGACGGCCGAGCGCATCTGGCGCAAGACCGCCAAGCAGGCGGCCTGGATCGCCATCGCCCTGTGGACGGGCTTCACCTTCGTCGGCTACTTCACGCCCATCCGCACGCTGGCCCACGAGGCGGCCACCCTCGGCTTCGGGCCCTGGGAGTGGTTCTGGATCCCCTTCTACGCCTTCGCCACCTGGGGCAACGCGGGCTACATGCGCGAGCAGGTGTGCAAGTACATGTGCCCGTACGCGCGCTTCCAGAGCGCGATGTTCGACCACGACACGCTGATCATCACCTACGACACCCAGCGCGGCGAGCCGCGCGGCTCGCGCTCGAAGAAGGCCGACCCGAAGGCGTTGGGCCTGGGCTCGTGCGTGGACTGCGGCCTGTGCGTGCAGGTCTGCCCCACCGGCATCGACATCCGCAAGGGCCTGCAGTACGAGTGCATCGGCTGCGCGGCCTGCATCGACGTGTGCGACGGCGTGATGGACAAGATGGGCTATGCCCGCGGCCTGGTGCGCTACGACACACAGAACGGCCTGCGCGAGCAGCTCACCCGCGCCCAGCTGCTGCGGCGGGTGCTGCGCCCCCGCGTGCTGGTGTACACCGCCGTGCTGGCGCTCATCGTCACCGGCGTGGGCGTGAGCATCGCGCTGCGCACACCGTTCAAGGTGGACGTGGTGCGTGACCGCGCCTCACTGGCCCGCATCGTCGACGACGGCATGGTGGAAAACGTCTACCGCCTCCAGGTCATGAACGCCACCGAAACCAGCCAGTCCTACACCGTCACGGCGGACGGCCTGCAGGGCCTGGCGCTCGACGCACCGGTGCTGTTCACGCTCGGCCCGGCCGAAGCCCGCTGGGTGACGCTGGCCCTGCGCGTGCCCCCAGAGACGGCCAGCTCGCTGTCGCCCGGCGCGCACGAGATCCACTTCACCATCGAGCGCGTGGCGGCCGGCGGCGATGGTGGCCGGCGGCTGAAAGAGAAGTCGACCTTCGTGCTGCCGCGCTGAGCCTGCCGCCCGGCGGCGGGGCCGCCGGGTGCGCGGCTTGCCGGGCGGGGGTCGGAGGCCCGCATGACATTCCCGACCCCCACCTTCCGCCGGGTGACCGACGCCACGGACCCGGCCGTCAATGCCCACATCGAGCAGGCGATGCGCAGCCGCGTGCGGCGCATCCGGTCCGACGGCGAACGGGCCATCGAGCATCGGCTTTCCGAGCTCGACCGTGAGTGGGACATCGAGCGCTGCCTGGAAACGGGTGCGTCCTCGCTCGTTCTCCTGGGGACGTGGTTGGGTCTGAGCCACGACCGCCGCTGGTTCGCCTTGCCGCTGGGCGTGGCCGGCTTTCTGCTGCAGCACGCGCTGCAAGGCTGGTGCCCGCCGCTGCCCCTGCTGCGGCATCTGGGCGTGCGCACCGCCGATGAGATCAATCGCGAGCGGGCTCTCCTGCTCGATGCCACGCCCACCACGCCGGCGCCCCCGCCCGTGCCGCAGGAACTGCCATGACCACCCCACCGTCCCCGGCGCCCGAGCCCTCGCAGGCGCCGCCGTCGCCCGCCACTCCACCCACGCGCGCTCCCCGCTCCGATCCCGAGCCGCGTCCGGCCCTGGAAGACGACATCCCGCAGGACGATCAGGGCACCCCCGGCTGATCCCACGAACGCAGGCCGCCGCGGCTCCCCCGCTGGCCATAATCCCCCGCCATCTGGAGGGGGAACGATGCTGGCGAAGACCAATGCGGTGCTGGGCAAGGGGTTGGCGCGCGTGGGCGCAGGGCTGGCGGCTGTCGGCCGACGCCTGGCGCCCGCAGGCCGCGCGGTGTTCGGCCAGTGGTCGCCGCCAGGCTGGCTGCGTGCGGCCGGCCCGGTGGCCGCCCGAGGCGGCGCCTGGCTGCAGGCGCACGCCCTGTGGACGCTGCTGGGTCTTGCCCTGGTGGCCGCGCTGGCGTGGCAGGCGCCCACCATTGCCCAGCGCTGGCGCGCATGGGCGCCAACGTGGCTGAACGTGGGCCTGCTCGGCGACGACCTGGGCGCCGCCACCGTCACCTTCCAGCTCGATGCGCCTGGCGCGCCCGACTACGCCAACGACGGCGGCCCGCGCCCGCTGGTGCTGCAGTTCTCCGCCCCCGCGGCGCCCCCGCTGCGCGTGGGCAAGGAAGCCAGCGACATCACCCTGTCTCCCGCGGTGGCCGGGCGCTGGCAGTGGGTGGACGCCACCACCTTACGTTTCGATCCGCAGGCGCACTGGCCGGTGGGCCAGAGCTACGAGCTGGAGATCGGCCGCAAGGCGCTGGCGCCGCACGTGGTGCTGAAGGACCGCGAGCGGGAGTTCACCGCCGCCGGATTCACCGCCCAGTTGGCCAACGCCGAGTTCTACCAGGACCCGGTCCAGCCCAACGTGCGCCGCGTCGTGCTCACGCTCGACTTCAACCACCCGGTGGACCCCAAGACGCTGGAGCCGCGCATCAGCCTGGACGACGGCAGCCGCCGGCCCTTCAGCGTGAGCTACGACAAGCACAAGCTGCAGGCCGTCATCCAGTCGGAGCCGCTGCCTATCCCGGAACAATCGCTGGCCATGCAGGTGCGCGTGGACAAGGGCGTGGCCGCACAGCGTGGCGGCCCCGGCACGACGCAGCCGCTGGTGCAGGCCGTGGAGGTGCCCGGCCTGTACAGCCTGGCCGTCAGTGAAGTCGCCACCGCCGTGGTGAGCAACGACGCCGGCGACCCCGAGCACGTGCTGAACGTCACCGCCAGCATGGCCGTGCACGAGCGCGAGTTCGCCCGCACCGTGCAGGCGTGGATGCTGCCGGTGTCCGACAAGGAAGGCGGCGAGCCCTTCGCCTGGACGGACCCGAGCGAGGTGACGCCCGCCGTGCTCAAGCGGGCCAAGGCCATGAAGCTCGAGGCCATCCCCGCCGAACGCGAGGCGAGCGAATCCGCCAGCTTCCGCGTGCGCGATGCCGAAGGCGGCCGCTTCCTCTATGTGCGCGTGGCCAAGGGCATGAAGTCGCCCGGCGGCTACCTGCTGGCCGCCGAGCGCACGGACATCGTGCAGGTCAAGGCCTTCGCGCCCGAGCTGTCCATCATGAGCAAGGGCTCCCTGCTCGCGCTCTCGGGAGAGAAGAAGCTGCCGCTGCTCGTGCGTGACCTGCCCGGCGTGGAAGTGGAGATCGCCCGCGTGCTGCCGCAGCAGCTGCACCTGCTGGCCACCCAGGCCGACGGCAGCATGAGCCAGCCGCAGTTCTGGGGCCGGCTGCAGGACGACCACCTGGCCGAGCGGTTCGAGCGGCGCATTCCGCTCAAGCTCAAGCCCGGCCGTTCGCACTACGAGACCATCGACTTCGCCGAGTACCTGCATGCCGGGGCCGAGCGCCGCGGCGTGTTCCTGCTCAAGGCCCGCGGCTGGGACCCGGCCAGCGCATCCGCCGCGGCGCCCGCCGAGCCGGGCGAGTACGACGGCGGCGAGGACGGCGAGTACGCCGGAGACGGCTGCTGCCCCGGCTGCTGCGAAGGCGACGGTGAGACGGCGATCGACCCGGCGCAGGTGAGCGACCAGCGCCTGGTGATCGTGACCGACCTCGGCCTCATCACCAAGCGCGCGGCCGACGGCACGCGCGAGGTCTTCGTGCAGTCCATCGCCACCGGCCAGCCCGTGGCCGGCGCCCGCGTGGAGGTCTGGGGCCGCAACGGCCTGGTGCTGGCCGGTGCCACCACCGACGCCACCGGCCGCGCTTCGGTGGGCAATCTCAACGGTTTCACCCGCGAGAAGGCACCCGTGCTGCTGCTGGCACGCAAGGACAGCGACCTGAGCTTCCTGCCGCTGGCCGGCTTCGGCGCGGCGGCCAGCCTGGGCCGCGACCGTACGCTGGACATGTCGCGCTTCGACGTGGGCGGCCTGCGCACCACCGGCGTGCCCAACCAGATGACCGCGTTCCTCTTCAGTGACCGCGGCATCTACCGGCCGGGAGACACCTTCCACATCGGCATCGCGGTGAAGGCCGCCCAGTGGTCCACCTCGCTGAAGGATCTGCCGGTGGAAGCCGAGATCACCGACGCGCGCGGCCTGTCGGTGCGGCGCGAGCTGCTGCGGCTGGGCCCGTCCGGCACGGCCGAGCTCAGCCACGCCACGCAGGACAGCTCGCCCACCGGCAGCTGGACGGTCACGCTGAGCCTGCCGCGTCAGGCCAGCCCCGGCGCCCCCGAGGTGCCGGCGCGCCTGATCGGCAGCACCACCGTCAAGGTGCAGGAGTTCCTGCCCGACCGCATGAAGGTCGCCGCCCGGCTGTCGCGCGAATCCGCCGACGGTTGGGTGACGCCACAGGACCTGGCGGTGCGGGTGGACGTGCAGAACCTGTTCGGCACACCCGCGCCCGACCGCCGCGTGGAAAGCCGCCTCACGCTGACGCCGGCCTTCCCGCGCTTCCGCCGCTGGCCCGAGCATGTGTTCCACGACCCCAGCACGCAGCGCCGCAGCCATGTGGACGACCTGGGCGTGGTGCAGACCGACGCCCAGGGCCATGCCGAGGTCGACCTGCGACTGTCGCGCTTCGAGGCGGCCACCTACCAGGCCCATGTGCTGGTGAAGGCCTTCGAGCCCGAGGGCGGCCGCAGCGTGGCGGCCGAGGCGCAGAGCCTGGTGAGCGACCAGCCCTGGCTGGTGGGCATCAAGGCGCCGGACAGCCTGGACTACGTGGCGCGCGGCGCGGCCCGCGAGGTGCACCTCGTGGCCATCGACCCGCAGGCCAATGCCGTGGCCGTGGACGCGCTGAAGCTCGCGCGCGTGGAGCGCAAGGTGGTGTCCGTGCTGGTCAAGCAGGGCAACGGCCTGTACCGCTACGAATCGCGCGCCAAGGACGTGGTGCTGGACGAGCAGCCGCTCAAGCTGCCAGCCGGCGGGCAGAAGGTGGCGCTGGCCACCGGCACGCCGGGCAACTTCGCGCTCGAGGTGCGCGCCAGCGACGGCCGCGTGCTCAACCGCGTGGCCTACAGCGTGGCGGGGGTCGCCAACCTGAGCCGCAGCCTGGACCGCAACGCCGAGCTGCAGATCAAGCTCAACAAGAAGAGCTACGAGCCAGGCGAGGAGATCGAGCTGGCCATCCAGGCGCCCTACACCGGCGCGGGGCTGGTCACCATCGAGCGCGACAAGGTCTACGCCCACGCCTGGTTCAAGGCCGACAAGACCGCCAGCGTGCAGCGCATCACCCTGCCGCGCGATTTCGAAGGCAACGGCTACATCAACGTGCAGTTCATGCGCGACCCCGCGTCCGACGAGATCTACACCAGCCCGCTGAGCCATGGCGCGGTCCCCTTCGCCACGGGGCTGGACCGGCGCACCGCGCGCCTGCGGCTGGAGGCACCCGCGCTGGTGAAGCCCGGCGAGGCACTGAAGATGACGCTGCACAGCGACCGGCCCACGCGCGCCTGGGTGTTCGCGGTGGACGAGGGCATCCTGCAGGTGGCGCGCTATGGCACGCCCGACCCGCTGAAGCACTTCTTCCAGAAGCGCGCGCTCGAGGTGAGCACGCTGCAGACGCTGGACCTGGTGCTGCCCGAGTTCCGCAAGCTGCTGCAGACGGCCGCCGCGCCGGGCGGCGATGGCGAGGGCGAAGCCGGCAAGCACCTCAACCCCTTCAAGCGCAAGCGCGACAAGCCGGTGGCGTGGTGGTCCGGCCTGGTGGACGTGCAGGGCGACAAGACCTTCAGCTACACCCTACCCGACCACTTCAACGGCAGCGTGCGCGTGATGGCGGTGGCGGTGAGCGACGAGGCCGTCGGCGCCGTCACCCAGCAGACCACCGTGCGCGGCGACATCGTGCTGCTGCCCACCGTGCCCACCTCGCTCGCCCCGGGCGACACGGTGGACATCGGCCTGGGCGTGGCCAACCAGGTCGCCGGCTCCGGCGCCAACGCACCCATCCGTGTGCAGCTGGCGGTCGGCAAGGGCCTGGAGGTGGTGGGCGATGCGGTGCAGACCGTCAAGGCCAGCGAGAAAAGCGAAGGCAGCACCGTGTTCCGCGTGCGTGCCAAGGCCGGCGCCCAGGCGGTGCTGGGCTCGGCCAGCGTGGCGTTCACCGCCACGCATGGCAAGGCCAGCGCGCGGCTGTCCACCGACCTCAGCGTGCGCCCGGCCTCGGCCTTCGTGACCCGCGTGCAGAGCGGCACGGCCGTGGGCGCGGGAGAGCTCACCGGCCGGCTCGACGCCTACCCCGAGTTCGCGCGCAGCGAGCTCTCGGTGTCCGCCACGCCCTGGGCGTTCGCCTCCGGCCTGGTGCGCTACCTGGAGACCTTCCCCTACGGCTGCACCGAGCAGCTGTCGAGCCAGACGCTGCCGGCCATCGTGCTGGCGGGCCAGCCGGATCTGGCACGCGAGATGGCCAAGACCCGTGGCGTCACGGGCGAGAAGCCGTTCAGCCCGCGCACCGCACTGGACCGCGCGCTCACCCAGCTGCGCGCGCGACAGGGCGGCGACGGCGGCATCGCGGCCTGGCCCGGCGGCCCGTCGGACGACTTCGCCACCGCCTATGCGCTGCAGCTGCTGCTGGAGGCACGCGACCGCCAGCTGGCCGTACCGCCGGACATGGTGACCAAGGCCGCCACCTGGCTGCAGCAGCGCCTCGCCGCCACCGACACCTCCCTCACCGGCTGGCGCCAGCGCGCCTTCATGGCATGGCTGCTCACCCGCCAGGGCACGCCCGTGCCGGCCGCGGTGGCCAACCTGCGCGAGGCCGCCAAGAAGCTGCCGCCCCGGTCGGCCAGCGGCGGCCTCGGCTGGGACACGGACCTGGGCGCCGCCTACCTGGCCGCCACGCTGCAGATGCAGAAGCAGGACGTCGCCGCGCGCGAGCTGATCCAGCCGGTGTTGGCCGACTACCTGCAGCGCGTGAAGGCCAACCAGGCGCGCACCGTGTGGGACAGCTACTACGACCCCCTGGTGCACGACAGCACCCTGCTGATGCTGGTGGCGCGGCACTTCCCCGCCCTGCTCGCCGCCCTGCCGGCCGAGAGCTGGAACCGCCTGGCCGGCCAGATCGGCCAGGGCTGGTACACCACGCAATCCTCGGCCAGCACGCTGCTGGCGGTGGACGCCTACGCCCGCGCCGCCGCGCAGGCGGCCACCCGGGCGGGCCAGGTCACCGCGTCGGCCGTGCCGGCCAGTGGCCCCGCACAACCGCTGTCGCTCAGCGGCGAGCTGCGCGTGCTGGCCCAGGCCGCCGTGCCGCCCGGCACCGCCAAGCTGCGCCTGGCCAACCCGGGCGAGCTGCCGGTGTTCTACGCGTGGGCCGAGAGCGGCTACGAGCGCAGCGTGTCGCCGGCCGCCGAGACGCATGGCCTGGAAATCACCCAGACCATCCTGGACGAGAAAGGCGCGGCCATCAGCCAGGCCCGCCTCGGCCAGGAGGTGACGGTGAAACTCACGGTGCGCGCGCTGGACCGCGACGCCGTGCGTCAGGTGGCGCTGGCCAGCGTGCTGCCCAGCGGCCTGGAGCCCGTGCTGCAGGCCGTGTCCACCGAGCAGGAAGACGAGCGCCCGGCCGGCCTGCGCCGCGTGGGCGGCCGGGGCACCTGGCCGCTGCAGTACACCGACGTGCGCGAGGACCGCGTGATCTTCTTCGGTGACGTGGGCCGCCGCACGCTGGAGGTGAGCTACCAGGCCCGTGCCACCAACGTGGGCCAGTTCGCGCTGCCCGCGGCCTTCGGCGAGGCGCTGTACGAGCGCCGCATCAACGGCCGCTCCACCGCCGGCAGCTTCACGGTGACACCGGTGGGAAAGTGAGCAGGACGCGGTGGCGCCGTGCCGCAGCGGCCGCGGGGCTCGCCGCCCTGGGGCTGCTGGCGCTGCGCGTGCTGCCGCATGCGTCCCTGCGCGAGCAGGTGGACACCTCCACCGCCGTGGTGGACCGCCACGGCGAGCTGCTGCGCCTGACGCTGGCCGCCGACCAGCAGTACCGCCTGTGGGTGCCACTGGACGACATCCCGCCCGCCATGGTGCAGGCCACGCTGCTGTACGAGGACCGCGCCTTCTGGTGGCACCCGGGTGTGAACCCCGCGGCGCTGGTGCGCAGCGCCTGGCAGATGACCCAAGGCGGGCGGCGCCAGGGCGGCTCCACCCTCACCATGCAGCTGGCTCGGCGCCTGTACGGGCTGGACAGCCGCCACCCGGCCGGCAAGCTGCAGCAGATGGCCGCCGCGCTGTGGATCGAGGCCCGGCACGGCAAGCGCGAGATCCTGGAGACCTACCTCAACACCGCGCCCTACGGCGGCAACATCGAGGGGGTGGGGGCGGCCAGCGTCGTGTACTTCCAGCACGGCGCCGCCACGCTGGCGCTGCCCGAGGCGCTGGCGCTCGCGGTGATCCCCCAGAACCCGGCCCAGCGCACGCCCCGTGCCGGGGGCCCACCCGAGTTGGAGGCCGCACGCCACCGCCTGTGGGCCGCCTGGCGCGAGGCGCATCCCGACTCGCTCGCCGAGGCCACGCTGCCGCCGCTGCCCGCCCGCGGCCGTGCCCAACTGCCTTTCGCCGCCCCGCACGCCACCGACATGCTGCTGCGCCAGGCCGCCGCCACCCCGTGGCAGGCGGGCGCTGCCGCGCCGCGCGCCACGCTGCACACGACGCTGGACCTGCGCATGCAGCGCACCCTCGAGCGCGTGACCGCCGATTACCTCGCCACCCGCGCCGGCCTGGGCCTGCGCAACGCCAGCGCCCTGCTGCTGGATGCCGCCACCATGGAGGTGCGCGCCGCCGTCGGCTCGGCCAACTACCACGACGCCGCCATCGAGGGCCAGGTGAACGGCACGCTGGGCAAGCGCTCGCCCGGCTCCACGCTCAAGCCCTTCATCTATGCCCTGGCGCTGGACCAGGGCCTGCTGCACCCGCGCACGCTGCTGAAGGACGCGCCCACCGCCTTCGGCCCCTTCACCCCCGAGAACTTCGACGGCCAGTTCATGGGCCCGGTGGCCGCGCAGGACGCGCTCACCCGCAGCCGCAACGTGCCGGCCGTGGCCGTGGCCGCGCAGCTGAGCCAGCCGGGCCTGTACCAGTTCCTGCAGCGCGCCGGGGTGTCACGCCTGCGCAGCGAAGCCCACTACGGCCTGGCCCTGGTGCTGGGCGGCGGCGAGGTCACGCCCGAGGAGCTGGCGCGCCTGTACGCGGTGCTGGCCAATGGCGGCACGCTGCGGCCGCTGGCCTACACCCGCGCCGACGCCGACACCGACACCGACACCGAGGCCCACGCTGCCGAGGCCGCCCGACAAGCGCCGACGCACCTGATCAGCCCCGAAGCGGCCTTCATCACGCTGGACATGCTGCGCCAGACGCCGCGCCCCGACACCGGCGCCCCGGCCCAGCCGCCCATCGCGTGGAAGACGGGCACCTCCTGGGGCTTCCGCGATGCGTGGACGGCCGGTGTCTTCGGCCGCCATGTGTTGGTGGTGTGGGTGGGCAGCTTCGATGGAGACGGCAACCCCGCCTACATCGGCCTGGAGGCCGCCGCGCCGCTGTTCCTGCGCATGGTGGACGCGCTGCGCGCCCAGGGGCTGGACCCGGGCGAGGTGCCCGGCGCCCTGCCCGCCGACCTGCGCCGCGTGGAGGTGTGTGCCACCACCGGCGGCCCGCCCGACGCGCTGTGCCCCGCGCGCACCACCACCTGGTTCATCGCGGGCAAGTCGCCGCTGGGGCCCACGCCGACCTCGCTCTCGCCGGGCGGCGGCCACCGCGCCGTGTGGGTGGATGGGCGCACCGGCCAGCCGCTGTGCGGCCCCGATGCCGCGCGCCAGCCCCATGCCCGGCAGGTGGTGGTGGAGTCGTGGGGCAGCGACATGCAGCGCCTGTTCCGCCAGGCCGGCCTGCCGCGCCGCCAGCTGGCGGTCGACTGCGCCGGCCCGGGTGAGGCCGCCGCGGCGGAGGCACCCACCATCGTGTCGCCCCTGCGTGGCGTGCGCTACCTGCTCGACCCGCGCCGCAGCGAGCCGCTGGCCCTGCGTGCCGAGGCCAGCCAGGGCGTGAAAACGCTGCACTGGTTCGCCGACGACGGCCTGCTGGGCCGCAGCGCGCCCGGCGAGCCCCTGGCCTGGCGCCCGCCGCGCCCCGGCCGCTACCAGCTGCGCGTGGTGGACGACCAGGGCCGGGCCGACGTGCGCGAGCTGCAGGTGGACGTGCCCTGATGCCTGAGGGCGGGGCGACGACAATGCCGCCATGGCCGACACGCCCGCGCTCAAGTACCTCGCCGGCTACCCCGCCCACCTGCACGCCCAGGTGCAGCAGCTCATCGACGAAGGCCGGCTGGGCGCCTACCTGGCCCAGCGCTACCCCGACACCCACGAGGTGCGCACCGACGGCGCGCTGTACGACTACGTGATGGCGCTGAAGGAGCGCTTCATGCGCCAGTCGGCGCCCATCGCCAAGGTGGCCTACGACAACCGGCTGCAGCTGCTGCAGCAGGCGCTGGGCACCCACACGCGCGTCAGCCGCGTACAGGGCGGCCAGCTCAAGGCCAAGCGCGAGATCCGCATCGCCAGCGTGTTCCGCCAGGCGCCGGCCGCCTTCCTGCGCATGATCGTGGTGCACGAGCTGGCGCACCTGAAGGAGCGCGAGCACGGCAAGGCCTTCTACGCCCTGTGCGAGTACATGGAGCCCGCCTACCACCAGCTCGAGTTTGACCTGCGCCTGTGGCTCACGGCCCGCGAGCTTGGCCAGGCGGACGCGGCGCCTGCCGGGCTCAGCCCGGCCGCCTGAACCCGCCCTCGGCCCAGGCCAGCGCCTGCGCCGCCCCCAGCCGGAAATCGGGCCGCACGCGCGCCTCGGCCCGCTTCTCGCCGAAGGCGTCCACTGCGGCCAGCACCGCGTAGGGCTCGTACTCGTCGGGCACGATGTCCAGCGTCACGGTCAGGCGCTCGCCCTCGTGCTCGATGTCCAGCTGCTTGTGCAGCCGCGCATGCAGCTGCTGCTCGTGGCGGCGGATCACCTCGCTGGCGGTCTTCACCAGCGTGTTGAACGCCGAGGTGTCCAGCGGCTTGGGGTTCTTCTTGTCGCGGCCCATGGTCCACGGGCCCACCAGCGCGGGCTCGGCCTGGCCGTCCTTGAACATCTGCACGGCCCAGCCGTCGTCGTCCTCGTTCTTGATGACCTTGGCCGTCCAGCCGTTGTCGCGCCACAGGCGCGGCTCCTGCACACGCTCGCCGGCGTCGTCTCGTTCGTCACTGTCCATGCGGGCATGGTAGACGCCTGCGGTGCCAGGGCGCACAGTGGGCTCCTTCTTCTCACCTCCCCCGCGCCACGCGATGCCCCACCTCCCCACGCCACCGGCCCCCGGCCTGCCGCCACCCGCCCTGCGCCCGGGCCTGCCGCTGCGTGCGGCCGACCTGCGCGGCCTGGCGCGGCTGGCGGTGGACGGCGTGCTCGGCGTCACCGACGTGGTCGAGGCCATGCACCACACCATCGCCCGCCGCCCCGCGCCGCTGGGCAAGGCGCCGTCCGGGCGGCCCGGGGGCATCACCGGCTTCGTCTACCGCGCGGTGCGCGGCGGCACCCGCGTCGTCGGCACGGGGCTGGACACGCTGCTCGGCGCGCTGCCGCTGGACCGCACGGCCACCACGCCGCAACGCGAGGCGCTCATCGCCGCCCTGAACGGCGTGTTCGGCGACCACCTGGCCGACAGCGGCAACCCGCTGGCCATTCCGATGCAGTGGCGGGTCGGCGGCCAGCCGCTGCAGCAGCCGCCCGCTGACGCCAGCGACCGCGTGCTGCTGCTGGTGCACGGCCTGGCCATGAACGACCTGCAGTGGCAGCGTCACGGGCACGACCATGGCACCGCGCTGGCACAGGCGCTGGGCCACACGCCCGTCTGGCTGCACTACAACACCGGCCGCCACATCTCGCAGAACGGGCGGGAGCTGGCCGACCAGCTGGACGCCCTGCTCGCCGCCTGGCCGGTGCCCGTGCGCGAGCTGGCCATCGTGGGCCACAGCATGGGCGGCCTGGTGGCGCGCAGCGCCTGCCACGTGGGCGAGGGCCGCCCCTGGCGCCGCGTGCTGCGCCACCTGGCCTGCCTGGGCTCGCCCCACCACGGCGCCCCGCTCGAGCGCAGCGGACGCCTGGCCGACCTCGCCCTGGGCCTGAGCCCCTACGCCGCCCCGCTGGCCCGCCTGGGCATGGCGCGCAGCGCCGGCATCACCGACCTGCGTTTCGGCAACCTGCAGGACGCCGACTGGCAGCAGCACCCGCACCGGCACCGCCAGCACCACGACGACCGCCACCCCACCCCGCTGCCGAAGGGCGTGAACGTGTGGCTGGTGGCCGCCACCCGCAGCGCGCACACCGACCTCGCCCGCCTGCGCGGTGACGGCCTGGTGCCGGTGGCCAGCGCGCTGGGCGAGCACACCGACCCCGCGCGCTCGCTGGGCGTGCCCGCGTCGCACCGGCTCGTGGTGCCGCGCGCCGGGCACTTCGACCTGCTGGACCATCCCGAGGTCTTCGCCCACCTGCGCGACTGGCTGCGCTGACCATGCCCGCGCTGCCACCGCCCCGCTTCGCCTGGCGCGCCGTGCTCATCGGCTGGCTGCTCGCCACGGTGTTCAGCGGCGTGCCGTCCACGGTGTGGGCGCTGGCCACCGGCGGCGACCCGTGGGAGGCCACGCGCGCCGCCGGCCGCATGCTGCTGCCGAAGGCGCAGGCGCTGCCCGTGCTGTTCGCCGCGGCGGCCGTGGTGCACGGCAGCCTGTCCACCTTCTGGGCGCTGGTCTGCGCCTACGCGCTGCCCACGCGTCACACCGCGCCGTGGGCGCTGGCGCTGATCACCGCGGTGGGCCTGTGCAACCTGCTCGTGGTGGCGCCGCGCGCCTTCCCCGACGTGGCCGCCCTGGCCTTCTGGCCGCAGATGGCCGACCACTGGGCCTGGGGCGCGTTGATGGCACTCGGCCTGGCTTGGGGTTCCCGCGTCAGTCCCCAGCCGCCAGCCCCTGCAGCGCCACAGGCGACGCCCCGCTGACGGCCCGGCGAGGCATCTCCCACATGAAGCGCACACGCCCGTCGCCGGAGGCGGCGCGCACCTGGCCGCCATGCGCGCGCACGAACTGGTCGACAATGAAAAGGCCCAGGCCCAGGCCGTCGCGCCGCTCTTCGGGCGCCTTGAAGGGCAGGAACAGCCGAGGCAGCAGCTCAGGGTCGAGGCTGCCCGCGTTGTCCACCTCCGCCACCAGCCGTCCGGCGTCGCGCCCGTCCAGGCGCACGTGTACCGTCTCCCCGGGTGCGCCGTGCGCCAGCGCGTTGACCAGCAGGTTGGAAAACACCTGTGCCAGGCGGTCGGCGTCGAAGTGCCCCGCCAGGTCGCCTTGCGCATGCAGCTCGATGCGCGCTTCAGGCGCCGCCTGCATCACCTCCGCGATGGCCGAGCGGGAGACGGCCGCCAGGTCATGGTCGGCCAGCTGGGGCTGCCAGGCGCCACTGCGCAAACGGCTGAAGTCCAGAAGCTGCGAGATCATGCGCGCCATGCGCATGCCGCTGGACCGGATGCGCTCGGCCGCGCCCAGCACCCGCTCGTCACCGCCCAGCCTGCGCACCACCTCGGCCCCCATCAGCACGGCCGACAGCGGCGTACGCAGGTCGTGGCCCAGGACGGCCGCCATGGTCTCGTTCAAGCGCACCAGTTGCTCCAGTGCCTGGTTGTGCTGGCGGAGCTCGCGCCGCTGCGCGTGGAGCTGCACGAAGACCTCCACCTTGCTGACGATCACCCGCGGATCGACGGGCTTGTGCAGGAAGTCGACCGCACCCGCCTCGTACCCGCGGAAGGAGCGCCCCGAATCCATGGGCGAGGCCGTGAGGAAGATGATGGGCACCTCGCGTGTGCGCTGCGTGCCCCGCATGAGTTCGGCCAAGGCGAAGCCGTCCATGTCCGGCATATGCACGTCCAGCAGGGCCAACGCCACCTCATGCTGCAGCAGCAACTCCAGCGCCTCGGTGCCGCCGCCCGCGGTCAGCACCTGCAGGCCGGGGCGGGCGATGAGTGCCCTCATGGCAATGAGGTTCTCCGGCACGTCATCCACCACCAGCAGCTTGACCGGCGGCAGCGGTGGCAGAGCAGGCAGCGCGGCCGGCCCCGGGGGAGGTACCGCGGGCATCATGTGGGCTCCTTGGCCAGCCACTGCGCCATGTCACGCAGCGTGAGCACGGCGTCTGCGCCGGCATGGGCGAGCGCCGCGGCCGGCATCACGGGCACGCGTGCATCGTCCGGGTCCTGCACCCAGGCCGTGCCACCCGCCCGCCGCACCGCCGACAGGCCGGCGCTGCCGTCGTCGCTGGCTCCGGTGAGCAGGATGGCCAGCAAGCCCGCGCCGAAAGCGGCCGCGGCCGATTCGAACAGCGGGTCAATCGCGGGGCGGGAGAAGCGCACAGGCGCCTCGGCCGACAGAGCGAGTGTGCTGCCGCGCTCGACGAGCAGGTGGTAGTCCGGAGGGGCCACCACCACCGTCGCCGGCATGAGCGGCATCTTGTCCTCCGCCTCACGCACAGGCAGCGCGCAGCGCCGCGCCAGCAGCGCCGCCAGCCCGCTGGGCCGGGCTGGCGGCAGGTGCACCACCACCATCACGGGCGGCCGCCAGTGCGCAGGGATCGCGGCCAGGAGCGTGGAGATGGCTTCCACACCGCCCGCAGAGGCCCCCATCACCACCGCCCGGGCATCACGCATGGGACATATTGACGATCGTGTCATGGTTGCCTGTCTCATGCCCGCCGGCGGAACAGACGCTGCGCCGCGTCCACCGGCTCGAAGGCGTGGGCATGGGCTCCGAACTGCAAGGATTCCCGGCTTCCGAGGCCGAGGAAGCCGCGCGGCACCAGCGCCTCATGAAACAAGCCCACCGCCCTGTCCTGCAGCTCGCGGTTGAAGTAGATGAGCACATTGCGGCAGGACACGAGGTGGACTTCCGAGAACACGCTGTCGGTGGCCAGGCTGTGGTCGGCGAAGACCATCTGGCGCTTCAGCCGCCGGTCGAACACGGCACCGTCGTAGCCCGCCGTGCAGTAGTCGGACAGCGACGCAATTCCGCCCGCTGCCTGGTAGTTGCGGCTGTAGCTCGCCATGCGCTGCAACGGGTACACACCGGCCTCGGCGGCACGCAGCGCCATGGGGTGGATGTCCGTGGCGTACACGATGGTGCGACTGAGCAGCCCTTCTTCTTCCAGCAGCACGGCCAGCGACCAGGCTTCCTCGCCCGTGGCGCACCCCGCCACCCACACCTTCAGCGAAGGGTAGGTGGCCAGCACGGGCAGCACCTCGCGACGCAGGGCGAGAAAGTACGCCGGGTCGCGGAACATCTCCGACACCTGGACGGTGAAAAACTGCAGGGCCTGCTGGAAGGCGGCCGCGTCGTGCAGCAGGCGGTGCTGCAGCTCGCCCAGGTGGGCGCAGCCGAAGTGCCGCAGCGCCTGGCGCATGCGGCGGCGCAGAGAGGCCTCGGCATAGTCGCGGAAATCGTGCTGCCAGCGGCGGTACACCGCCTCCAGCAGCAGCCGCGTCTCCAGGTCGAACAGCGCCTCGTCTTCCGCGCCGTCGGGCGCATCGTCCAGGCCCGCGCTCACTTGGGGCACCACACGCGGCACAGCGACACCAGCTTGTCGATGTCGATCGGCTTGGCCACGTAGTCGTTGGCTCCTGCCTGAAGGCAGCGCTCCCGGTCGTCCGGCATCGCCTTGGCGGTCAGTGCAATGATGGGCAGGTGGCGCCACTGCGGCCTCTGGCGAATGCGCTGCATGGCCTGCAGCCCGTCCATCTCGGGCATCATCACGTCCATCAGCACCAGGTCGATGTCCTCGGACGCCAGCCGCTCCAGGGCCTCACGGCCGTTGCGGGCCACGTGCAGCTGCACGCCCAGCGGCTCGAACACGCTGGTGAGCGCGAAGACGTTGCGCACGTCGTCCTCGGCCAGCAGGATGTGCCTGCCGTCGAGCACGCTGTCCCGGTGACGCGCTTCGGCCAGCATGCGCTGCCGCTCCGGTGGCAGGCTGGCCTCCACGCTGTGCAGAAACAGCGTCACCTCGTCCAGCAGACGTTCCGGCGAGCGTGCGCCCTTCACGATGATGGCGTGCGAATAGCGACGCAGGCGCTGCTCCTCGTCGCGGGTGAGCGCCCTGCCGGTATAGACGATGACGGGCGGAAAGCTGACATGCTCCGCCGACGCCATGCGCTCCAGCAGGTCATACCCGCTGCCGTCCGGCAGGCTCAGGTCGGTCACCATGCAGTCGAAGGACTGGCGCTGCAGCGCATCCATGGCATCGGCCACCGAGCCCACACCCGTGATGTCCACACCCGTCTCGGACAGCAGCAGCAGCAGGTTGGACCTCAGCTGCACATCGTCTTCCACGATGAGCAGGCGGCGCATGGGCGAGTCCAGCCGCTGTTCGATCTGGCCGATGGCCAGCAGCAGCGCCTCGCGCGTGGCCGGCTTCACAAGATGGCCGATAGCGCCCAGTTCCAGCGCCGTGTGCATGCGGTTCATGGCCGAGACGACATGCACGGGGATGTGGCGGGTGGCTGCGTCGCGCTTGAGGGATTCCAGCACCGCCAGACCCGAGCTGTCCGGCAGGCCGATGTCGAGCAGGATGCCGCTCGGCTGCATCTCACGAGCCAGCTGAAGCGCCTCCTGTGCGCTGCCGGCCACCACCGCGTCAAAATCCCGTTCGCGGATGAGGTCGCGCAGGGCACCGGCAAAGGCGGGGTCGTCCTCCACCGCCAGGATCAGGCGGCTGCCGTGACGCCGCTGTGCGCGGTCGTCGGGCACAGTGGGTGCAGCGGCCACCGCCGCATGCGCAACGGGCGGCCCCATCGGCGCAGGGCCCGGCGCGGGCACCGGCGCTGGATCCATCGGCAAGCGCGCGGCAGCCGCAGCCGCGGCCTGCTCGGACGAGGCCGGTGCGTCCACCGCAGGCGCCCGCATCGCCACCGGCCCACCGCCGCTCTCGCCCGTGGCGTGGTGTCCGTCGGGCAGCTGCACCGGCAGCTCCAGCGAGAAGGTGCTGCCACGGCCGGGTTCGCTGTCCAGCGTGAGGCTGCCACCCAGCCGGTGCGCCAGCTCCCGGGAGATCGACAGCCCGAGTCCGGTGCCGCCAAAGCGGCGGCTCGTGCTGCCATCCGCTTGTCGAAAGGCCTCGAAGATGACCTCGTGCTGATGTCGCGGTATCCCCATCCCCGTGTCCACCACGTCGAAGCGCACACGGTGGCCCAATGCGGCCGACACCCGCAGGCGCACACCACCGTCCTGCGTGAACTTCACGGCATTGCCCAGCAGGTTGGTGAGGATCTGCTGCAGACGCTGGGCATCGGTGTGCAGACGGGCCGGCGCATCCGGCGCCACCTCGATGCCGAACTGCAGGTGCTTCTGCCCGGTCAGGGGGCGGAACGTCTCGTCCAGGCGGCGCAGCAGGTCAGGCAACGCCAGGTCGTCGGCCACCAGGTCCACACGGCCTGCCTCGATCTTGGACAGATCGAGGATGTCGTTGATCAGGGCCAGCAGGTCGTTGTTGGCCGAATGGATGGCCCGCGCATGCTCCACTTGTTCTGGCGTGAGCGTGCCCGGCCGGTTGTCCGCAAGCAGGCGGGAGAGGATGAGTGCGCTGTTCAGCGGCGTCCGAAGCTCGTGCGACATGTTGGCGAGGAACTCGGACTTGTACCGGCTGGCCTGCTCCAGCCGCTCTGCGTAGGCCCGCATCTCCTGCTGCGTCTGCTGCAGGGCGAGCTTCTGCCGTTCCAGCAACTGGGTCTGCTCCTCCAGCTGCACGTTGGTCTGCTCCAGCTCGGCCTGCTGAGCCTCCAGCCGCGCCTGGGACGCCTGCAGCGCGCGGCTGTGCTCCTCCAGCTCCTCGTTGCTGACCCGCAGCTCTTCCTGCTGCGCCTGCAACTCCTCGCTCTGCCGCGTGGTCTCTTCCAGAAGCTCAGCCTGTCGCTGGCGGAAGACCGCGGTGCGCAGCGCCGTGCCGGCGGGCTCAGCGCAGGCGGCCAGCAGCCCCTCGGCCCGATCCAGCGAAGCGCCCTGCTCGCCCAGAAAGCCCAGTTCCACGACACCCAGCACCTGCCCGTCGGCGGTGAGCGGCCCCAGGGCCAGCCGCGCGGGCCGGCTGCGGCCCAGCGACGAAACGAGATCCAGGTGGCCGGCCGGTACGTTCGTCAGCAGGCGCGGGCGGCCGTCACGCACGACGGCGGCCACCAGCCCCTCGTCCACCGCCAGGCGAGCCGGCAGCGCTTCGCGCAGGCTGCCTTCGCAGCCGGCCAGCCGCAGCTCGCCGCCATCAAGCCGGTAGACGGCGCCCACCGGCGCCTGCAGCAGCTCGCACAAGGCGCGCAACGCCGCCTGCGCGGCCTGCTCCAGCGTCTGCTCACCCAGCAATGCCTGGGACAGGCGGGACTGGCCCTGCTGCAGCCACAGCAGACGCTCCAACTGCTCGCGGGCGCCCAGCACCCACCAGACCACGCCCGCGAGTGTGCAGTGGCCCAGAGCCCCGATGCTGCGATTGATCAGTGCCAGGGCCGGGTCGACGCCCTCCGGCGAGGCCAACATGCCGGCGATGCTCAGCACCGTGGCAACGGCCGCCACGGCGATGGGCCAGCCACGCACCGGTTGGTACAGCGTGACGGCAACCGGCAGAAAGTACAGCACCCACTCGGCATATCCGAGCGGTGTGACAACGTCCACGACCGCAACCGCCAGCAGCAGCATCACGGCAATGACCTGGGCCGCACGCTGGCGGGGAGTGACGACGGGATGGAGCATGACGGGCGGCGCGGTCAGCAATCGCCATGCCTGCCCCCTGCTCAGCCGCCCCGTCGCGCGGACTGCGCGGCGGCGGGGCCTGGCTTCAGCGCGCCAGGTAGCCGCCGTCCACCGGGTAGTAGGCGCCGGTGACGAAGCTGGCCTTGGGCGAGCTGAGCCACAGCACCAGCTCGGCCACCTCCTCGGGCGTGCCCAGGCGGCCGATGGGGTGCAGCGCCAGCAGCATCTGCTGCACCTCGGGCGCGTTCTCCAGCGCCGCGATCATGGGCGTGTGGATGAAGGCCGGGCCCACGGCGTTGACGCGCACGCCCTGGGCCGCGTATTCCACCGCCGCCGTCTTGGTGAGGCCCAGCACGCCATGCTTGGCCGCCACGTAGGCCGGCGAGTTGGCGAACGCCACCGCGCCCAGGATGGACGCGATGTTCACGATGGCGCCGCCGCCCGTGCGCAGCATGGCCGCGATCTGCGGCTTCATGCCGTAGAACACACCCGACAGGTTCACCGCGATCACCTTGTCCCAGCCGTCCACCGGGTAGTCGGCCGTGGGCGCCTGCGGGCCGCCGATGCCGGCGTTGTTGCAGGCGATGTCGAGCCGGCCGTAGGTGTCGAGCGCGGCCTGCACCAGGCGTTGGCCATCCTCCGGCCGCGACACATCGGCCGCCACGAAACACGCCTGGCCGCCTGCGCTCTGCACGGCGCGCACCGTCTCGTGGCCGCCGTCGGCCACGACATCGGACACGACGACCTTCGCCCCTTCGCGCGCATAGGCCAGCGCCACCGCGCGGCCGATGCCCGACGACGCGCCCGTGACGAGCGCCACCTGACCTGACAGCTGCATGCGTTTCTCCTGTGAGGCAGTGAACATGGATCCGGCCCATTCTGGGCTGGGCCGGCGCGCGCGGCTTGCGCGCCGTCAGCCCGCGGGCATCACTCGGCGATGTCCTGCATGGCGTCGGCCAGGTCGCCCAGCCCGCGGCCGCGCGCATGCGCCGCCGCCCCCAGGCGATCCGCCGCGTCGCGGTTCTGGCTGAGCTTGCGCTTGCCCTCCAGGCGCGTGATGCGCACCTCGATGCCCACGATGTTCGCCACCATCGCATCGAGGTAGTCGGCCGGCGCATCGCCCATCTTCCAGGGCCTCGGCTCGGCGGCCTCATGCGTGCGCGTCAGGCGCGCCACCACGCCGCGCACGAAGCGCGCATCGTCGTGCACGTGCAGCGTGCCATGCACATGCACGGCCTCGTAGTTCCAGGTGGGCACCGCGCGGTGCGTGTCGGCCTTGCTCGGGTAGCCATTGGGCGAGATGTAGCCCTGCACCCCGCGGAACACCACCAGCACCGGCGTGCCGCTGGCCACCTGCTGCCATACCGGGTTGGCGCGCGCCACATGGCCGATGAGCCGGCCCGGCGCGGGCTCGGGCTCCAGTTCGAAGGGCAGGTGGTTGGCGTCCAGCCCCTGCGGCGTGGGCGTGACCAGCACACCCAGCGGGTGCTGGCGGATGAGGCGGTGGCGCTCGTTCAGGCGCTCCTCCGCAAAATGGGCGGGCGTGTACATCGTGCGAGCCTAACCCGCCACCCGGCCCGCACGCCAGCAATGCCGCGGAAACCTTGACGCCGCACCATGGCCCCCGAGGCACCGCCGTGCCAGCATGCACGCAGGCCTGTTCACGAGCCACTGTCCGACACCATGACCTCCATCCAGATCGCCCTGATCGCCATACTCGCCCTGCTCTCGGCCCTGTGGTGGGTGGCGGACACCCTGTTTCCCCAGCCCTTCGGCTACTTCCCGTTCCGCACGGTGTTCATGCAGTACAGCGGCGCCCTGGCCATCGGCGTGATGAGCGTGGCCATGGTGCTGGCGGCGCGCCCGGTGCGCCTGGAGAAGCCCCTGGGCGGGCTGGACAAGATGTACCGCCTGCACAAGTGGCTGGGCATCACCGCGCTGGTGGTGTCGCTGGCCCACTGGTGGATGGCGCAGGGCACCAAGTGGATGGTGGGCTGGGGCTGGCTCACGCGGCCCTAGCGGCGCCCCCGCCCGCCCGTGCCGGCCGACGCGCCCTTCACGCTCGAGGCCTGGTTCGGCAGCCTGCGCGGCTTGGCCGAGGGCGTGGGCGAGTGGGCCTTCTACGCCGCGGCGCTGCTCATGGTGCTGGCACTCGTCAAGCGCTTCCCGTACCACCTGTTCGCCCGCACCCACACCTTCATCGCGGCGGCCTACCTGCTGCTGGTCTTCCACGCCGTGGTGCTGGTGAAGTTCAGCTACTGGGGCCAGCCCATCGGCGTGGTGCTGGCGGTGCTGATGGCCGCGGGCAGCGTGGCCGCGGTGCTGGCGCTCAGCGGCCGCATCGGCGCACACCGCCGCGTGGCCGGCCGCGTCTCCACCATCCAGGACTACGCCGCACTCGACGTGCTGGAGACCCGCGTGCTGCTGGGCCCGGGCTGGCCGGGGCACGCCGCGGGCCAGTTCGCCTTCGTCACGTCCGATCAGCGCGAAGGCGCGCACCCCTACACCATCGCGTCGGCCTGGGAGCCGGCCCAGCCCGCCATCACCTTCGTCACCAAGGCCCTGGGCGACCACACCCGGCGCCTGCGTGAGCGCCTGCACCCCGGCATGCAGGTCACGGTGGAGGGCCCCTATGGCCGCTTCATCTTCGACGACGGCCCCGCGCCGCAGGTGTGGGTGGGCGCGGGCATTGGCATCACGCCCTTCATCGCCCGCATGAAGCACCTGGCCGCCCAGCCGGGGCATGGCCAGCAGATCGACCTGTTCCACCCCACCGCCGTGTACGACGAGACGGCGATCGCCAAGCTGCGCGCCGACGCGGCCGCCGCCGGCGTGCGCCTGCACGTGCTGGTGGACGCACGCGACGGCCGGCTCGACGGCGCCCGCCTGCGCGCGGCCGTGCCCGCCTGGCAGCAGGCCAGCGTCTGGTTCTGCGGCCCCTCAGCCTTCGGCCGGGCCCTGCGCCGCGACCTCGTCGCCCATGGCTTGCCGCGCGGGCGATTCCACCAGGAGCTGTTCGAGATGCGCTGAAGCCGGCGTGTGCGGCGCCGCGCCCTCCTCGGGTTGTGGTGCCAGCACCGTGGCGTGGCATCGGCCCCGGCCCTGCGCTTTCGCCTGGTACAGCGCCCCATCCGCACCCGCCAGGATCGCATCGGGCGTGTCGTGCGACTGCGGCGGCACCAGCGCCGCGCCCATGCTCACCGATACAGCCAGCGCGGCGCCGTCAGGCAGCACCACCGGCTCACCGAGGGCGTGCACGAGCTTCTGAGCCACAGCCGCCATCTGCTGCACCGTGTGCACTCCCTCCAGCACGGCGACAAACTCGTCGCCGGCCAGGCGGGCAGGGAAATCCGTCTCGCGCAACCCATGCCGCAGGCGCTCGGCCACGCGCTGCAGCACCAGATCACCCACGGCGTGGCCGTGGTGGTCGTTCACCTGCTTGAAGCGGTCCACGTCGAGGAACAGCAGCGCCAGCGGCTCGCCCTGCCGGCGTGAGCGGGCCAGCGCCTCGGGCAGGTGCTGCTGGAACGAGCGTCGGTTGGGAAGGCCGGTGAGCTGGTCCACCAGCGCCAGCTCGCTCATTCGCCGGCGGCTCTCCTCCAGCTCGATCTGCGCCTTCTTCAACGGCGTGACATTGAAGGTCATCAGGAAGAAACCGACGACCTGCTTGTCCGAGTCGAACTCGGGCACCAGGTGCACCTGGTAGTAGGCGTCGAGGGCGGTCTCGTAGCCCTCGAAGCTGACCGGGCGACCGCGCAACACCTGCTCGATGGGCCCCTTGTGGGTGGCGTACGTCTCGGCAGAGACCCCGTCCCGGAACGACATGCCGACGACCTGGTCCTGGGTCAGGCCGTGCACCGCCAGGGCGCGCTGGTTGGCGAACAGGCAGCGCTGGTGCTTGTCGAAGTGGCCCACCAGGGCGGGCAGGCTGTCCAGTACGTCGTGCAGGCGGTCTGGCGAGCGCAAGGGGGTGGCAGAGGTATCGGCAATCATCGCAATGCGGGGTCTCGCCTGTTTATCGGCCGGAGACCGACCAACTTGCGCGAGATCAAGACCGGATTCCCGGCCCTCATCGGCGCCTGCGCCGCCCTGCTCACCCCAACCCGATGCCCTCAGCCCGGCGGCAGCAGCTGCAGATGCAGCGGCCGCTCGGGCCGCAGCGTCACGCGCATCACCGGCCGCGGAGTGGGCTCGCCGTCGGCAGGCGCCAGGCGGAAGCGCTGCAGCAGCATCGCGGCGATCACGGTCATCTCGGCCATGGCCAGGTGCTGGCCCAGGCACACGCGCGGGCCCACGCCGAAGGGCACCCAGGCGCCGCGCGGCAGGGGCGGCGCGTCGGGGCCGAAGCGCTCGGGGCGGAAGGCCTGCGGCTCGGCGAACACGCGCGGGTCGTGGTGCAGGCGGTACACGGGCACCAGGAACAGCGTGCGCGCCGGCAGCTGCCAGGGCCCGAGCTGGATGGCCCGGGTGCTGCGCCGGCTGAACAGCACGGGCGCGGCCGGGTACATGCGCAGCGTCTCCTGCAGCGTCTGGCGCAGCCACGGCAGCGCGTCGATGTCCTGCGCGTCGGGTGCCCGGCCCTGCAGGCGCGCGGCCACCTCTTCGGCCGCGCGCTGCTGCGCGGCCGGGTGCGCCGCCAGGCAGGCCGCCCACCAGGTGAGCGTGGCGGCCAGCGTCTCGTGGCCGGCGAGGAAGGTGGTCATGCACTCGTCGCGCACCGTGGCGTCCGTCCACACGCCCGGGTGATCCTGCTGCAAGCGCAGCAGCCGGGTGAGCAGGTCGTCGGGCCAGTCGGCGGCGGCCATCGCGCGGCGCGCCTGCACCTGGCGGTCGATGAGCCCGCGCAGCGTGGCCAGCGCCTCGCGCTTGGGCCGCTTCCACGGCATGCTGTCGGGCCAGCTCGCGGGCCAGTACATCTCCTGGTCGGCCACCGCGCCGATCGTGTGCACCGCCTGTTCCGCGGCGCGCGCGTCGGCGCCGATGCGGCTGGAGAACAGCAGCCGCATGATCACGTCCATGGCCAGCGAGGTGATGGCGCTTTCCACCGGGTAGCGCACATGGCGTGCCGGCCAGGCGCGCAGCGCGTCGGCCGCCGCCCCGGCGATGGTGGGCACGAAGGCCTGCACGGCCTTGGGTGCGAACGCCGGCTGCAGCGCATGGCGCTGGCGCTGCCAGGGCTCGCCCTCGGCCACCAGCACGCTGCGCCCATGCACCTGGGCGAACACCTGCAGCCCGCGCTCCCAGCGCTGCAGCGCGTCGTGGTGGTTCACCAGCAGCTCGCGCGCCAGCGCCGGGTCCATCACGACAACCTCGTGCTCGGGCCAGATGCGCAGGTGCACCACGTCGCCGTGGGCCTGCTGCCAGCGCTGCACGGCGCCGAGCAGATCGCGCGACATGGCGCGCAGGTGGCTCCAGCCGGTGAGGGCGCGCGGGCCCGGCGGCCAGCGGGTGCCGGGCGTGCTGGAGGGTGCGTCGGAAGGGGGGCTCGTGGTGGTGTGTGCCATGGCCGCCATGCTGGGCCCGCCGCCGCGCGCCGTCTTGAACGCAAACGACATGCGGCCTCCGCTGCCTACACTGCCCCCATGTCGGACCGCTCGCCCCTGCCCTGCCCCGACCCGCTGACACGCGCGCCGCGGGCCCAGCCCCTGCCCGGCCTGCCGCCAGCCGACCGGCTGCACCGCGCGCCGCCGGCCCTGCAGGGGGCGCTGGTGGCCATCCTCTGCCGCGACAACCGCCCGCTCGGGCTGGACGACGCCCAGCGGCTGTCGCACTTCCCCGCCTCGCCGCTGCTGGGGCTGTCGTGGTACCAGGGCGGCGTGCCTTATGGCCTGGTGGGGCGCGACGGTCGCTGGACGCCGTTCGATGCACCGGTGGTCGTCTCGGGCAGCCAATCGCAGCCGGTGGTGAGCTGGGCGCCGGCCAATGGCCGTGGCGGCATGCTGTGCTTCACCGCCGAGGTGGCGCGCAGCCTCTTCGGCCTGGACCCGGCCGCGCTGGTGGACCGCTTCGTGCCGGCCCCTGCCGTGCTCGGCCCCGGCTGGGCGCCGCTGCTGGACGCGCTGCTGACGGCCCCCGACGACGACGCCACGCTCGCCGCGCTGCTGCAGCACCTGGCGCCGCGCTGGCAGGCGCTGCACGGCCGCACGGGCGACGCGCCGTCGCTGCGTCAGCTGGGCCGCCACTGGGTTGACCGGCTCGCCTGGCAGGCCCACGAATGGCGCCGCACGCACAGCCCGCGCCAGGTGGAGCGGCGCATCAAGGCGCACAGCGGCCGCTCGCTGCGCGACTGGCAGGCGCTGGTGCGCACCGAGGGCGTGTTCTTCGCCGCGCGCGAGCGCCACGAGGCGGGCCAGCCCTTCGACTGGGCCGGCCTGGCGCAGGAAGAAGGCTTCGCCGACCAGGCCCACCTGGTGCGCACGGCGCGGCGCATCACCGGCTTCACGCCCGGCGAGTTCGCGCAGCGCTTCGTCGAGGACGAATCCTTCTGGCTCTACCGGCTGTGGGTGTGAGCGAGCGCGCCGGCAGGCGCCGCTGAAGCGGGTGATCGCACCGGCGGGCGCGGGGTTTGCCATGCAGGCCCCGGCGCCACCACCGGCGCCCGACCACCCGGAGCCCCGCCCATGCCCAAGACCACCCCGCCCGCTGGCGGCCGCCCCACGGCGGGCCGCCGCGCCACCGCCACCCAGGCCACCGCCCGCAAGACCGTGGGCGCGCCCGCCCACGCCGCGCCGGGCCCGGCCGGCGACCTGCCCGCCGCCCGCAGCGAAGACGCCCAGGCCCTGGCCGGCGGCATGCCGCACAACGCCAACAAGGCCGCCGAGCACGGCCGCACCAACGCGATCAACCCGCCCGAGGGCCAGCACCTGGACACCGACAGCCTGCCCGCCACCGGCAGCACGCTGAGCGAGCAGAACGCCTCGGACAAGGTGGGCTCGGGCGAGCCGGCCCTGGGGGTGAACGCCACCATCGCGCCGCTGGACCGCGTGCGCGCGGATTCGACCGGCCAGGTGCTCACCACCAACCAGGGCGTGCGCATCGCCGACAACCAGAACTCGCTGAAGGCCGGCCTGCGCGGGCCCACGCTGCTGGAGGACTTCATCCTCCGCGAGAAGATCACCCACTTCGACCACGAGCGCATCCCCGAGCGCATCGTGCATGCGCGCGGCTCGGGCGCCCACGGGTACTTCGAATGCACCCGCGCCGTGCCCGAGCTGACGCGCGCCGCGCCCTTTCAGGCCGAGGGCAAGCGCACCCCCGTGTTCGTGCGCTTTTCCACCGTGCAGGGCGAGCGCGGCAGCTTCGACACCGCGCGCGACGTGCGCGGCTTCGCGGTCAAGTTCTACACCGACGAGGGCAACTGGGACCTGGTGGGCAACAACATCCCGGTGTTCTTCATCCAGGACGCGATGAAGTTCCCCGACCTCGTGCACGCGGTGAAGCCCGAGCCGCACCACGCCATGCCCCAGGCCGCGTCGGCGCACGACACCTTCTGGGACTTCGTCTCGCTGATGCCCGAATCCACCCACATGCTGATGTGGGTGATGAGCGACCGCGCCATCCCGCGCAGCTACCGCATGATGCAGGGCTTCGGCGTGCATACCTTCCGCCTCGTGAACGCGCAGGGCGAATCGGTGTTCTGCAAGTTCCACTGGACGCCCAAGCTGGGCACCCACTCGCTGATGTGGGACGAGGCCGTCAAGATCAGCGGCGCCGACCCCGACTTCCACCGCCGGGACCTCTGGGAGGCCATCGACGCCGGCGAGTACCCCGAGTGGGAGCTGGGCCTGCAGGTCTTCACCGAGGCGCAGGCAGAGGCCTTCAGCTTCGACATCCTGGACGCCACCAAGATCGTGCCCGAGGAGCTGGTGCCGCTCATCCCCGTGGGCCGCATGGTGCTCGACCGCAACCCCGACAACTTCTTTGCCGAAACCGAGCAGGTGGCGTTCTGCGCCGCGCACGTCATCCCGGGCATCGACTTCAGCAACGACCCGCTGCTGGCCGGGCGCATCCACTCCTACGTGGACACCCAGATCACCCGCCTGGGCGGCCCCAACTTCCACGAGATCCCCATCAACGCGCCGGTGGTGCCCGTGCACAACAACCAGCGCGACGGCGCCCACCGCCAGGCCATCCACCGCGGCCGCGTGAACTACGAGCCCAACTCGCTGGCCGGCGGCTGCCCCTTCCAGGCCGGCGCCGCCACGGGCTTCGTGTCCTTCCCCGAGCCGGTGGCCGAGGACAAGCTGCGCGGCAAGCCCGAGAAGTTCGCCGAGCACTACGCCCAGGCGCGGCTGTTCTACGAGAGCCAGACGCCCATCGAGCAGGCCCACATCGCCGGCGCCTTCCGCTTCGAGCTGAGCAAGCTCACCGTGCCGGCCATCCGCCAGCGCATGCTGGCCTCGCTGCGCAACGCCAGTGAGGAACTGGCCGCCGAAGTGGCCGCCGGCTTGGGCATGGAACTGCCGCCGCCCATGCCGCGCGCCATCGACGCACCGCCCGAGCCCGAGGTGGCGCAGTCACCCGCCCTGTCCCTCTTCGCCCGCCCGGGCGAAGGCGGCATCCGCACCCGCCAGATCGCCCTGCTGGTGGGCCCCGGCGTGGACGGCGACGCCGTGGCCGCCCTGCAGGCCGCCCTGCTGCGCGAAGGCGCCGTGCCCCGCGTGGTGGCCAGCCGCATCGGCCCCGTGGCCACCGCCGCCGGCGACGCCCTGGAAGCCGACGCCTCGCTGGAGAACTCGCCCCCCGTGCTCTTCGACGCCGCCGTGGTGGCCCCCGGCGCCGCCGACGGCCTGATGGCCGACGGCCGGGCGGTGGAATTTGTGCAGCAGCAGTACCGCCATTGCAAGGCGCTGCTGGTGCTGGGCGACGGCGTCGCCCTGCTGCAAGCCGCCGGCATATCGCTGGAGGACGAGGACGACGCCCTGGTGCGCGACGACGGCCAGGGGCTGGAGCCGGCGCTGGCGGCGTTCACCGCAGCGGTGGCGCGGCACCGGTTCTGGGAGCGGGAGACGGATCCGCCGGTGGTGTGAGCGAAAGAGACCCGCTCTTCACGCGACGTCATCAGACGCGGTGTGCAGTTGCACACTGCGTTGCACAGCCCAACCGGCTGAAGTCCTACGCAAAGCGGGAGGGCATGTGATTGCGCACGCTTAATAGACAGGCGGCACTCCGAAGGAACGAAAGTTGCGCCCACTTGCCCGCCGAGTCAAACAGCCCGAAAGCGGGTTCCCCCAAACAACATCGCCACTTGCGTGCCCCCGGCACTTACGGGCGCACAAAGTTGGGCAAGCCAGGCAGCCTAATATCCAAGAGCCAATGCGACACCTTCTCAACTGCCAGAAGTCACAACCTCGTAAATATACTATTGAACAGTAGTAAAGCAATTGCGACATAGACGAATGCTTTCACCGCCCCCGCCCCGCAAACAATTCTCTCCACCACCCCATCGAGGAGAAGCGAGTATCTTCGCTTATCCACATGAACTATATTCCTTGAGTCTTCCAACAGCGGGACCCAGTACTTTTCCATGAACGAATCACCGTAGAAATAGCAGCTGTGCCCGCCTTGGTGGAATCTATTTACCAAAGAATCGCCAGTGAAACCGTGGAATCCACCTTTACCGGCCATTCCAGTACCCACGACAAAAGCCTTGCTCAACCATAAAACGAAATCTCTATCCGCACACTCATTGACCACAGTTGGGGTGTACTTCGCGTTTGCGAAAAACGAGCGCCAGTCAAACCTCTCAGGCAGAACGCTCCCACACAAAATCAAAAGGAAGACTGGATGCTTTTCCCCTGCCACCGCAAAACGCCGGAGAGCTCTAGCCACAAGATACGTCCCAAAGCTATGAGCCACTATCGCAAATTTCTGACCGTGCTCAGCATCCCAAAGGTGCTCCAAATGGCCATATAGTCGCTGAACCTCTCTCTCTCGTAGCCAAGGCACAAAAAACGCGAGGGACGAGAAGTATCCGTACTTATAGGCGCTAAACCCGACAGAATCCAAGCGCCGCCCCACCAAAGACTGAAGGCGCGTCTGCCACTGGCCGAAGGTCCTGATGCCGTGCACAGTCAGTACATGAATAGGGGTCGCCGCATGATGACGCGCCAACTTACTCGACGCAGTGTAAAATATAGCATCGTGGATCCGTTCTTTCCATTCACTACTGCCGCGGGGCGCCGCTACAACTGCAAAACAGTACTGGTTGAATTCCTCCTGGAACTTGCCCAGATCCTCGATGTAGGCAGTTATACCAATCACCTTCTCCGGTTTCTTAAGCCGCACGGATCGCTGAATCTCTCGAAGCAACTCTATAGATTTCAACGCTGAGGCCCGCTCACCCGTCCGCTTCGGGAGAACCACATCAAGCACAAGCACATCGAAATAGGTGGACCGGAGCAGTGATCTTGCCTCATCAACGCAGCCCGCGACCACCACCTGTTCCTCATCGAAGTTGTCGTTGCGAGTCAAGTGGCACACAAGTGAGCCGGTACGCGCAGTGTCATCGTCAACTATTAGTATCTTCATATAGGGCGGCGTGCAGGAGTTCACCCAATTCGTCCTTCCAACTCGTCTTAGAGCTGTCGTAGAAAAGCATACCCACGAACGCCGCTCCACACTCCTCTCGAAGCTTCTCCATCAAAGTATCGAACGAGAAGGAGTTTCCGCGATCACTGAACGATTCAAATTGGGTAATGAATATCAGAGGCGTTCTCAGACCTCTCCGGACAATTTTCCTAGCGATCTCCCTCCCGCCAAACGGCCGAAACTTTCCTGCAGCGGCCGCAGGGGATTTATCGTAGGTTGGAAGGCTCATGTCAATTAGCAGCACATCGTATTCGCACGCATCAACTGCTCGGCAACCAGAGGCGAAGGATCCAGCCTCGCGAATATGGATCTGTGGATAAAGCGCCTTGATGTGCTCGACCACCTTCGCCCTCTTGTGAGGGCTATCCTCAATCAAAAGCAGCCGCTTCGTCTCCGTCATATCTGACTCCAACAATAAATCGTCCGCCTCGAAGCGTTAGATCGACACTGTTCCCCGGGCCCGTCAAATCCACCAGGGTACGCACCTTGCCGAGCCCACTTCCCCCCTCGGTCCGCAATCTTGGGTCCGAAGCCGATACTTCCAGCAGACGTTTCAGATGATGCAGATGGTCGCCCACGGCTTGGAGTTTGGCCTCAGACAGATCGTTCGACACTTCAATTAGGACTGAATTTTCGTCAGTCACAGAGCCGACGATATTTACATCGGTCGCCAACCCCAGCCCGCTGTGACGGAGGGCGTTATCGAGTAGATTAATTAGCGCGAGGACAAGCGGCTTGACGGCCTCCCCCTTCACCGGCACCCCCTTTATTTCCGCCGCGATATCAGTGTGGATTGACAGTGAATTGCTTCTAACCTCCTTGAACGCACTCACTGCTATTCCGATTACGGCCGTCAGGGGCAATGATTCCCTCTCAGCTTCCGAAGATCGTCGGAACCACTCTGATGCTCGGGTTATGTCTTCTTTGATATCACTCTTCGTTTGAGCGATCACTCCCATAAGTTCCACCAAGGGAGCTCCCCTCTTCGCATCCGTCACAGCTTCGACCAAGCGTTCGAAGACTTCATCCATTTCTGACTTGAATTCGACATTCAGACGTTCTCGGATCTGAGACATTACGAGTTCCGTCTTAACCCATAGCCTGCGAATCGCCCGATCCAGCAGGTCTTCCGGGCCGCGGCACTCGTCAAGATCTCGTCGAAAATCGTCGAATTCATTCAACTCCAGGTCAAACGCGAAAACTCGCTGATCTTGGCCAACCTTGCTCCTGATCTTCATCCACTCCTCTGCCTTGGAAACCAACGCATTGAACGCCGAAGAGAACGACTTCAGGGACGAATCAATATCAAACCAAACTTCATCCAACAGAAAATGATAGCGATCCCTCCAAAACGCGTTAGGCGTGTAGTCACCTTCCGCATTTGATTCCGTGAGGAGATGTCTCTCTTCACATTTCGATCTTATAAGGTTGGAAAAGAATCCATGCCTAATCTCAGTGCTGAGGTTCTTATCGAGGCCGTAGCGCTCGTCAAATAGGAAGCTGTGAAGCAACTGGTTGAACAGACGAATCGCGATAGAATTCTTGCTTCCGGAAAGGTATACAGACGTTGTTTCCTCATCACGCCCTGCGCCATCAAGAAGGGTAATGCGGTCGTCATCTTGATTTTTGGCTTGCCTGTATAATAAGAGAGAGGAAGCCACCTCAGGAAGCAATTTGCGCTTAATTGACGTCTCGTCGACATAGATCTTTGCGCTGTTAAGATCCGATGCGCCCGTATCAACGATAATCTGGCCGACTATCTCTTCCACTTCTCGCATGCGATCGATACTCTCGATCGCTCCTCGTTCGAGGAGGAGGTCAACGATCAGCAATCTTTCGGCTCGCAAATCATTCAGACTTTCAAAGCAGCCAAGGAAATCTATAACGTCGGGCGTGCATATATCTTTATAGAACAGTCGCTCAATAGGACTAAGACTTGTTTGACCCATCAGAAGCTCGCTAGGACGCGCAACCTCACGTTGTAGCAAATACTCTTCGAGCATCTCGTTCAGCAAGTAGTCGCGCCGATTGATACCCTTTTTAGTATGAAAGAATGCAGCAACAAGCGCCTGCAGAGTAATCACACGATTGGAGTCAATATAGTCAATGATTGCCTCCATCGGGAAGCAAGCATACGACTCGCTATCCATCGTTAAGGTGTCACCGCACAACTCGATTAGGCGCGGTAGGCGATTGTTGACGATGCAGTATTCGGCATACAGTTCGATATACTCTCTTCGGAGCGGCGCCTCTTCCTTGTAGAGAGAGAATAGCCGCTCAATCTCTCCGGCCTCAACCATGCTTTCGATCGCCAGCACTATTTCTCTCTTCCTACTGCGATAGCGTGGGACTGCGTCATCATCTTCGGAAGAAATGGGCAGGACTCCAGGCTTGCTATCGCCTACAGCAAGCCTCTTCAATCGGGGCGTAACCTCCCGACTTTCGACCAATGCGAGCGCAGCAATGTATCGACGGTCCTCAGGGTCTCTTTGCAAGGGCGCCGCCATATACAGGGCCGCTTGAACCTGCCCAGATAGCGTGAGGCCCTTAGTTTGGATTGCGAGCGAAATCGCTTGGTTGGTCGAGTGGTCCTGTGTCGGATCCAAGGATTGGATGCGCGACAGATGCTCCGTCAACTCCGCCGCGATGCCTCTTCTGTGCGTTAGCTGCGTCAGGCCGGAATATGCCAGCGCCTTAGCAATTACATTAGAGAACGCCAGAGGGTTCACCAGTTGAGAATACCTTTCCTCGTAAGTTTCAATAACTTCACCATATCTTCCCTTCTCATAGAGTGATAGCAGCGCGGCGCCAGTAGGGGTCGTCACATGTTCAGGCGTTGAACTGATGAGTGCTATAGCTCGCGTCAGCCGCTCGTCCGAGACCGTCGTACTAAGCGATCGCATAGTTCTAAGCACATCGAAGTCCGGCCGAGGAGCTCGGACGTAGATTGCTGGCGACACGGCGCAGAGAATATCTGTTAGCAATATATACTGATCAACAACCGGGAAGAGCTGCAATAGTGGAATAGCCGCACAGAAGTCTCGCCAAACCTGCATTCCGGCCGGCGAAAAATATAGTGATATAATCGCCGACAGATCAACATTGCCGGACTCACGAAACTCTTCCGCCTCTTTCAGGATTACATTTTTTAGCATCAAGGCCGCATCATCCGCATCAGCTATGATCTGAAAGTAGCTGGTGAACGTGGAAACCAGATGAGATTTTGCGCGAGCCTTCACGTCGTCACAGAATTTCTGCAACAACTGGCTGTTTCCCTGCCTTGCTAGCGCAAGTATTTTTGTTCTGACGTACCAGAGACTTTCGCCATGCAACTCAGAGAACTTGTCTAGGCATTCAATTGCCTCAATATACCTTCCGCTCAGCAGGTGTGCCTCATAAGTTCCCCGACAGTGTATTAGTGCCTCAATTGCTCCGCAGCTGTTACTTATATGGCTGCGCGCCATCGCGATATGTCTCGCGGATGGCAGGTCCCGCCTGAAGACTGGCAATGTAGCCACCGCCTCAATCGAGCTGCAGTAGGCGGGGAAGAGGGATCTGAACCGCCCTCGCTTCAGAAGGGAGGCGAATTTTTTTTCGAAATCGCCTAGTTGGTACCCTTCGATGAAGGTTGCCGCGAGGGCGGAATACGCCTTGTCTGGCAACGAAGCCTCAAGCACCGGGTTTGCCAGCCGGTTATAGGAGCGATCTACATGTTTTGTGGTCATTGGACGAAGGCTTCTTTCCTAGCGTTCATCTCTAGATGCCGGAGGAACTTGAATGGGTCCAGCCCAGCTCTGGCATGCAACTGACTGTGGGATGGGCCGACTGGTAGCCACTTTGCTGACAAATTTAACCGATCAACTTGGCTGCTGCTTTGGTTCCCGGTCGCCCAACCACAGAGCAATCAGCTCCGCCATGGTTTCGGTCTCACTTCCTTTGACCGGGCGCTGGTGTTCCTGCCTTGCCCTCCCGCAACTTGTCCTTCTTGCTCTTTCTCTTCCCCTTCACCCCGCCGGTGCCCACCGCAGCGCTCCCCTCGGCGCCCTGCCCTGGCCCCACCGGTTCGAACCCCTCCACCCTCTCCCGCGCCACCCTCGCCCCCTGCCGCTTCTCGATCAGCCGGAAGTGCGGCTCGCTGGCCGGGGTGATGAAGCTGATGGCCAGGCCGCTGGCGCCGGCGCGGGCGGTACGGCCGATGCGGTGGGTGTGGTCGGCGGGGGAGCGTGGGAGGTCGTAGTTCACCACCACGGGCAGGTCGGCGATGTGCAGGCCGCGGGCGGCCATGTCGGTGGCCACCACCACGCGCACCTGGCCGCGCTGCAGCTCGTTGAGCACCCGCGTGCGGGCGCCCTGGCTCAGCTCGCCGTGGAAGGCGGCGGCGGGGATGCCGTGGCGGCGCAGCTTGTCGGCCACGTGTTCGGTGGCGTAGCGGGTGGCCACGAAGACGAGCACGCGCTGCCAGTCGGCCTGGCCGATCAGGTGGCGCAGCAGCGGCGTGCGCTTCGGCTCGTCCACCTCGATGGCGCGCTGGGTGATGTCGGGGCGGCCGCCGTCGGCCGTGTCGGGCGCGTCCACGCGCACGGGCTCGTGCAGGGCCAGCGTGCCGGCCAGCTGCTCCACCGCCGGGGGGAAGGTGGCGGAGAAGAACAGCGCCTGGCGCTGGGGCGGCAGCAGCAGGGTGAGGCGCCCCAGCTCATCCGCGAAGCCTTCGTCCAGCAGGCGGTCGGCCTCGTCCAGCACCAGCAGCTCGACGTCGTCGAGCTTCACCGCATTGCGGCCCACCAGGTCCAGCAGGCGGCCGGGGGTGGCCACCACCACCTCGGCGCCGCCGCGCAGGCCCAGCATCTGGGTGTTCACCGACACGCCCCCGAAGACCACGGCCACGCGCGGCGGCTCGGCCAGGTGGGTGGCCAGGGCCTGCAGGGTGCGGCCCACCTGCATGGCCAGCTCGCGCGTGGGCACGAGCACCAGCGCGTAGGTGCGGCGCCAGGCGGGGCGCCAGCGGTCCAGGCGCTGCATGAGCGGCAGGCCGAAGGCCAGGGTCTTGCCCGAGCCGGTGTGGGCGCAGCCGATCACGTCGCGGCCCTGCAGCGCGGGTGGGACGGCGGCGGCCTGGATGGCGGTGGGTGCCGTGTGGCCCAGCTCGGCCACGGCGCGGCGCAGCGCGGGCGCCAGGCCGAGCGAGTCGAAGGAGGCCGTGCCCTCGCCCATCACAGCCGCCTCGCCTTCACCGAGCGGCCTTTCACCTTGCCGGTGTTCAGGGCCTTGAGCACGGCGTCGGCCACCTCGCGGCGCACGGCCACGTAGGTGCTGAAGTCGTTCACGTCGATGCGGCCCACGTCGGCGCCGTCGAATCCGAAGTCCTTGGTGATCGCGCCCAGCACGTCGCCCTTGCGGATCTTCTCCTTGCGGCCGCCCAGCAGCTGCAGCGTGGCCATGGGCGGGCGCAGCGGGGCGGCCCCCGGGGCGGCCTGCAGCTCGGCCAGGGGGTGCCACTGGCTGGGCCGGCCCTGCAGCTCGTCGATGCGGCCCACGCGGCCCATCTCGTCCATGCTGGCCAGGCTGAAGGCCTGGCCGGTGAGGCCGGCGCGCCCAGTGCGGCCCACGCGGTGCACGTGCACCTCGGGGTCGGGGGTGATGTCCACGTTGATCACGGCGTCCAGGCCGGCGATGTCCAGGCCGCGCGCGGCCACGTCGGTGGCCACCAGCACGCTGGCGCTGCGCTGCGCGAAGCGCACCAGCACCTGGTCGCGGTCGCGCTGGTCCAGGTCGCCGTGCAGCTCCAGCGCCACGATGCCCTGCGCCTGCAACACCGCCACCAGGTCGCGGCACTGCTGCTTGGTGTTGCAGAAGGCAATGGTGCGCTCGGGGCGGAAGTGCGCCAGCAGCAGGCCCACGGCGTGCAGGCGCTGGTCCTCGGCCACCTCGTAGAAGCGCTGCGCCACCTGGGCGGCGGATTCGGTCTTCTCCGCCAGGCGCACCTGCTGGGGCTCGCGCAGGTAGCGCGCCGCGAGCTTCGCCACGTCGTCGGGGTAGGTGGCCGAGAACAGCAGGGTCTGGCGGTGCGCGGTGGCCGGGCAGTGCCGCGCGATGGCGGCGATGTCCTCGGCGAAGCCCATGTCCAGCATGCGGTCGGCCTCGTCCAGCACCAGGGTGTTCAGCGCCTGCACGTCCAGCGTGCCGCGCTCCAGGTGGTCCAGCAGGCGGCCTGGCGTGCCCACCACCACGTGGGCGCCGTGCGCCAGGCTGGCGGCCTGCGGCGCGAAGGTGGCGCCGCCGCAGAGCGTGAGCACCTTGATGTCGCCCTCGGCGCGGGCCAGGCGGCGCACCTCCTGCGACACCTGCTCGGCCAGCTCGCGCGTGGGGCACAGCACCATGGCCTGCACGGCGAATCGGCGCGGGTTCAGGTTGGCAAGCAGCGGCAGGGCGAAGGCGGCGGTCTTGCCGCTGCCGGTGCGCGCCTGGGCGATCAGGTCCTTGCCGGCCAGGGCCAGCGGCAGGCTGGCGGCCTGGATGGCGGTCATGCGCTCGTAGCCGAGCTGCTGCAGGTTGGCCAGCACATGCGGCGGCAGGGGCAGCGTGGAGAAGGCCGGGCCGCTGGTGGCGGGGGGCGCAGCGGCAGCGGCAGGGGACGGGGCGGGGGCGGCGCCCGGTACGGGCGCGGCGGCAGGGGAAACGGTCATGCGCGATTGTCGGTGCAACCGCGGGTAACCCCGTGGCGGACTTCACGGTGCGGCGGTTTCGATGCCGCTGGCTTGCGCGGCGTCCAACGCGGGGGCAGCCGCGCTGCACGTGCGCACGCGATGGCCGATGTCGCCGACAAGCCTTTTCCCCCCGCACCGTGACCCTGTTCAGCTCCTCCTTCCGCATCGGCGTCTCGGCCTCCCGCGCAGTGTGGATCTCCGTCGCCTGCGGGCTGGTGATCGTGCTGCTCACGGCCGTGCTGGAGTGGCGCGGCTACCAGGACGCCGTGGCGACGGCCGAGCGCGACACGCGCAACCTCGCGGCGGTGCTCGACAGCCACACCGCCGCCCTGGCCGGCCAGGCGGACATGGTGATCCGCATCGTCAGCACCGTGCTCGACGGCACCGTGCCCGACAGCAACACGGCCCAGGTGCTGCGCGACACGGTGATCGCCCAGACCGTGCTGCACACCGGGCTGCAGGACGTGCTGGTGTACGACGCCCGGGGCGCGCTGGTGGCCAGCTCGTACAGCGACGCGCGCGGGCACGGCGCAGCCACCGGGCGCGATTTCTTCCAGCACCACCAGCGCACCGCGCGCGACACGCTGCACGTGGGCCACGCCTACCGGGCCGATGCGCGCTCGCCCTGGGTGATCCCGCTGTCGCGCCGGCTCACCGGGCGCGACGGGCGCTTTGCCGGCGTGGTGGTGGTGCCGCTGCAAGTGTCGGAGCTCGTGGCCCACTTCCAGGCGCTGGATCTCGGGCTTGACGGCGTCGTCGCGCTCAACACCGCCGAGGGCATCATGCTGGCCCGCCACCCGGCCGTGGAGGGCGCCATCGGCATGGACATGTCGCACACGCCCGTCTACGCGGCCCTGGCGGCCCGCCAGGAGCGCGGCAACGTGAGCTTCCGCTCGCCGCTGGACGGGGTGGAGCGCATCTACAGCTTCACGCGCGTCACCGGCTACCCCTTCACGCTGATCGTGGGCGTGTCACGCCAGCAGGCCCTCGCCGCGTGGCGCCAGACCGCCTGGCGTGACGTGGTGGTGGTGAGCGCGCTGCTCGGCGCCCTGGCCTTCGCCGTGTGGCGCAATCGCTGCGCCGCCGCGCGCCAGGAGCGTGACGCGCGGCAGTTGGCCCGCGCGCACCGCCGGTTGGCCGACCTGGAGAAGGCCATCAACGAGCACGCCGTGGTGGCCATCACCGATGTGCACGGCACGATCGTGCACGCCAACGACCATTTCTGCGCCCTCTCCGGCTACACCCGCGACGAGCTGATGGGCCAGAACCACCGCATCGTGCGCTCGGACCACCACGACACGGCCTTCTGGCGCGAGATGTGGCGCACGGTGGCGCAGGGCGGCATCTGGAAGGGCGAGGTGCTCAACCGCGCCAAGGACGGGTCGCCCTACTGGGTGCAGGCCACCATCGTCCCGTTCCTCAACGCGCGCGGCAAGCCCGACCAGTACATCGCCATCCGCACCGACATCACGGCGCGCAAGCAGGCCGAAGAGCGCATGCAGCAGGCGGTGGCGCAGCTCGACCACGCCAACCGCCGCCTGTCGCGCCTGGCCGCCTACGACGCGCTCACCGGCCTGCCCAACCGGCGCCAGTTCGACGAGCAGTCGGCCGAGGAATTCACGCGTGCCCGGCGCGACAGCACCAGCCTGTCCTTGATGATGGTGGACGTGGACCACTTCAAGGCCTACAACGACCAGCTCGGCCACGCGTTCGGCGACGACTGCCTGCGCGCCGTGGCCGCGGCGGTGGCCGCCTGCCAGCGCCGCCCGGGCGACCTGGTGGCGCGCTGGGGCGGTGAGGAGTTCGCCGTGCTGCTGCCCCACACCGACGCGGCCGGCGCCGCCTGCGTGGCGCGGCGCCTGCTCGAGCGCCTGGCCGAGCTGGCCCTGCCCCACCCCGGCAGCCCGCTGGGCCGCGTGTCGGTGAGCATCGGCGTGCACACGGTGCGCCCCGCCACGGGCGGCAGCTTCGGCGCCCTGCTGCAAGGCGCCGACGCGGCGCTCTACCGCGCCAAGCGCGCCGGGCGCAACCGGCTGCAGGCGGCCGAGGAGGATTAGTCCGACACGGACCGGCGGATGAGCTTGAGCGAGCCCGCGCTGCCCGGCACGTAGCCGAAGATGCGCTCTTCGTCGGGCGTGCTGTTGGGCGTGAAGGGCACGCGCAGCACCGGCGTCGTCCAACCCACGCTGCGGCCCTGGAAGGTGGTGGCGTAGGCCGACGGCTCGAACCACATGTCGTAGGACTGGTAGGTCGAGCCCAGCGCCGTGGCGGTGCCGGTCGCCAGGTCCACCTGGGTGAAGCGCCCGGCGTCCGCCCAGGCGTAGCCCAGCGAATCCTGTGATTCGGCCATCAGCAGCAGCTTGTCCACGCGCGGCGAGCCGTTGGTGACGCTGCCGCTGTACTGGTACTGCCAGGTGGCCGCCGTCACGCGCGACCAGGACGGGTCGAGCGTGATGCCCGTGCTGCCCACGGTGGCACGGCGGAAGGTACCCGCGCCGGCATAGTCGCTGCCACAAAGGAAGTACACATGCGTGCCGGACCAGGCCAGGCCGTCGGTCTCGCGGCATTGCAGCGCCGTGAGGTCGATGGTGCTGCGCACACCGGTTCCCTTGCGCACCAGCTCCAGCTGGGTGCTGTTCAGCCGCACCGGGCCGGTGGGCGTGACCACCATCTGGGTGCCGTACATGGGCACCGACATCACGCTGTAGGCGCCGGTGCGGCCCACCTTCATCAGCGACTGGCCCGACAGCCAGAAGAACTCGGTGGCGTCGTTCAGCAGAGGCTTTTCATAGGGCTCGCTCACATTCAGCGCCGCCATGCTCACGGTGGTGTCGGTCACGGTGAGCCGGAACAGCTGGCGGTTCCAGCTGTACAGCCGCGTGCGCCCGTCCGGCAGGCTCGCCATGGGCTTGAGCGACGGCAGCGTGTTGGCACCCGTCACGGGCTTGTAGGTGCGGCGGTCGGGCGCCAGCCAGCGCAGCATGGTGCCATCATGTCCGAGGAAGCCCAACAGCGCGCCATTGCCCGCGAGCACCGGTTCCACCAGTTGGAAGCCGGCCGGGAAGGTGATCGCCGGCGCCGTGGACGCAGCGTTCAGCGGCAGGTAGAGCGTCTGCGAGGTGTCGCAACTCGTCCAGGGCTCGTTGTCGTCCCAGTAGGGATGGCCCTCCAGCCAGGCCTGGCTGGCCAGAGGCGACACCTGCACGATGCGGTTCATCTGGCAGATGGGCCGGCCATTGCCCAACGCGCGTGGCGTGGGCATCACGCCGCGGTCGGTGAGATCCACCACCTGCGCCACCCGGTCGCGCGTGAACACCAGGCGCTTGGGCACCGAGCGCGTCACCGTGCTGCCCGAGACGGTGCGATCGCCCACCACCAGCCAGGGGCCGCTGCCGCGGATCAGCAGGTCGGGAGCGACGGCGCCCACCCACGCGGCGGCGCCGCTGGCACCCGTGCGCACCAGCCCGATGCTGTAGCGGCGGTCACGGAAGTACTCCACCACCGGCAGGAGGTATGTCGGCGTGGTGGTGGCGGGGGTCACGTCCTGCGTCTGCAGGTCCGCCGCCGGGGCCTCCTGCGCCACGGCCGAGCCGGCTCCCGCGGCCAGCACGCCAGCCATCGCCATGCACGCCTTCGCCATGCGGCGCGCCATCCATCGTTCGTTCAACTGCCACTCCTTGTGCGGCCGGCCAGCAGGAGCCCTCCCCGCCTCGAACCGTGCCGTGCGTCACGGATCGGCCGGCCGTTCAGGCAATGAAGTGCGAGGCAGCGCGAACAAATCGCTTCAGCCACGGGCCGTGATGAATGTCACGCCGCGTCGGTCAGCCGCCCGTCTCCTCCACCGGTGTCTCGGTGTGCAGCGCGCAGCGCCACTGCCCGCCCTGCCGCACCCAGGTGGACGAGTCGGTCATGTGCTGCACGGTCTCCACGGCTTCGCCGCGCACGGCCAGGGTCTGCACGACGCGGTAGGTCATCACCGCCGTGTCGGGGCTGGGCATCAGGACCTTCAGGTCATGGATGCGGTAGTCCTTCACCACCAACGGGCCCTGCTCGGCCATTCGGCGGTAGGTGGCATGGTCGAACTGCACCGCGCCGTGGGTGCTGACGAGCATGGCCGGCTCGCACAGCAGGCCGAGTGCGGCGTCGATGTCCTCGTCCACCAGCGCGCGCCAGAAGCGCTGCTCCAGGTTCGCCAGGGTGTCGATGGCGGCCGCGTCGGCGTGGTGAGGTGGCGGTCGCGAAGCGGGGTCAGGCATGGCGCTCTCCTGGAAGTGTTGGCGATGCCCGTTCGCGGGCATGCGGCGTTCCGGCCACGTCGTTCATGTCGCGCGGCATGCCATTGGTCGCGTGCGGCTGCAGGCCGTCGCAAGGCGCTGGCCGCCCACGGGCACGGTGCCTAGAGTTCAACCCATACCGACACACCGACACGCCCCCCAGGAGCCCACCATGACCCGCTTCCAGCCCGCCGCCCTCGTCCTCGCCGCCCTGACCACCACCGCCATCCTCAGCGGCGTGGGCGCCCTGGCCGACAGGGAGTACCAGCAGGTCATGGCCCAGTCGGCCCCCACCACCACCGTGGCCGCCGCCGAGGCGAAGACGGTGCAGCCCCTGGCCGTGGCCGGCCTGCGCGCGCCGATCTGAACCCCGCGGCGCCCGGCGCTCAGCCCGGGCGACGCGCCAGCCACACCCCCACGGCCGTGACGGCCATGCCCACCAGCGCCAGGCCGGCGAGCGTCTCGCCGAACAGCGCCCACGCGATCAACGCCGTGGTGGGCGGCGTGAGATAGAACAGGCTCGCCACCCGCACCGCGCTGCCGCGGCGGATGAGCAGGTTGAGCAGGCTCACCGCCCCCAGCGACAGCACACCCACCAGCCAGGCGAGCGCGAAGACGAACGAGCCGCTCCAGTTCACCTGCATCGTCTCGGTGGCCGCCGCCACCGCCGCCGTGGCCAGCAGGCAGGGCACGAACTGGATGACCGAGCCGCTGCGCAAGTCGAACGACGGGCAGAAGCGCTTCTGGTACAGCGTGCCCGCGGTGATGCCCAGCAGCGCCACCGCCGCCGGGGCGAGCATGCCCTGCAGCGCCGCCAGCGGCACCGCGGTGGCCTTGTGCGCCACCACCATCGCCACCCCGGCGAAGCCCAGCGCCAGGCCGGCCCACTGCCAGCGGCCGATGCGCTCGTGCAGGAACACGCGTGCACCCAGCGCGGTGACCAGCGGCTGCAGCCCCACCACCAGCGCCGTCACACCCGCCGGCAGGCCGCGGTGGATGGCCATGAACACCCCGCCCAGGTACACCCCGTGCACCAGCAGGCCCGACACGGCGATGTGCGCCCACGCCGCGGGCGATGCGGGCCAGGGCGCGCGCCACACCAGCGCCAGCGGCGCCATGAGGGCGATCACCACCGCGTAGCGGATGGACAGGAACGTCAGTGGCTCGGCATCGGGCAGGCCGAACTTGGCCCCGATGAAGCCCGTGCTCCACAGGGCCACGAACAGCAGCGGATAGAACGCGTCGAGCGCGGGGCGTGGGGCGGTGTGGGCGTGGTCAGGCATGCGGCCGCGAGTGTCCCACCCGCGTGCGTTCCCCCGGCGTGCCGGGGCCTTGGGCCGTCAGCCCTGCTCGTCCTGCGCCTGCTCCACCGTCTGGCTCTGCTCCTGCGCGGGCCGCGTGGCGCGCGGCGGGGCGAACGGCGGCGGAAAGCCGACGAAGCACAGGAAGATGAGGATGGGGGCCAGCAGGTAGACCAGCGGTCGCTTCCAGTGCAGGTTCATCGGCCGCAGGTGGGGCGGCAGGGGCCGAATTCAATGGGCGCCGCGCGCTACGCGCGCCGCCGTGTCACCCGCCGACCCAGGCGTGGCGCAGCAGCAGCGCAGCCAGGCCGCACATGGTCAGGCCGATGAGGGCGTCCAGCACCTGCCAGGCGCGCGGGCGGGCGAACCAGGGCGCCATCCAGCGGGCGCCGAAGCCCAGGGCCGAGAACCACAGCAGGCTCGCTCCGCTGGCGCCCGCGATGAACCAGCCGCGCAGGCCGGGCGCCTGCTGCGCGCCCACGCTGCCCACGAGCAGCACGGTGTCGAGGTAGACGTGCGGGTTGAGCAACGTGAAGGCCGCGGCCTGGGCCAGCGCCGCCCGCCGCGCCAGGCCAGCGCCGCCCGCGGTGGCCGCCAGGGACTGCGGCTGGCGCGCCCGGCGCAGCGCCCGCCAGCCGTAGGCGGCGAGGAACACCGCCCCCGCCAGGGCCAGGGCCTGCGCCAGCCAGGCCCGGTCACCCAGTGCCCGGGCCATGCCCATCACACCGGCCGCCACCAGCGCGGCATCCGCCAGCGCGCAGAACAGCACGATGGGGCCCACATGCTCCCGGCGCAGCCCCTGCCGCAGCACGAAGGCGTTCTGCGCCCCGATGGCGACGATGAGCCCGAGGCTGAGCGCCAGGCCCTGGGCGAAGGCGGCGCCGCCCGCGGCGGAAGTGATACCGGTATCCACGGCGCCAGCTTGCCAGCGACGAGCGATGTAGACAAACTCAACCTCCTTCTCATGAATTAGCAAAACTTCATCGTGCTGGATTACGCCGCCCTCGCTGCCCTGGCCGCCGTCGTGCGCGAAGGCAGCTTCGAACGCGCCGCCCGCGCGCTGCACGTCACGCCCTCGGCGGTGTCGCAGCGGGTGCGCGGCCTGGAAGAGCGCATGGGCTGTGCGCTGGTGGTGCGCGGCCAGCCCTGCGTGGCCACAGATGCCGGCAGGCGCCTGTGCCAGCACGTGGACAGGGTGCGCCTGCTGGAGCACGAGCTGCAGGGCATGCTGCCGGCATCGAGCGCCGAGCCAGCCGCGCGGGTGACCCTGCCAGTGGCGGTGAACGCCGACAGCCTGGCCACCTGGTTCGCGCCGACGGTGGCCGCCTTCGCGGCCGAGGCCCCGGTGCTGAGGGACATCGCCGTGGACGACCAGGACTTCACCAGCGAGTGGCTGCGCCGCGGCCAGGTGCTCGCCGCGGTGACCGGCAGCGCGCAGCCCGCGCCTGGCTGCAACAGCCGGCCGCTGGGCGCCATGCGCTACCTGGCGGTGGCCAGCCCGGGCTTCATCCGCCGCCACTTCGCCGCCGGGGTGGGCGCAGCGAGCCTGGCCCAGGCGCCCAGCCTGGTGTTCAACGCCAAGGACGACCTGCAGACGCGCTGGTCCCGCCGGCACTGCCACCGGGCCGTGGCGCTGCCGCACCACACCGTGCCCTCCTCGGAGGCGTTCGTCACCGCCGCGCTGGCCGGCATGGGCTGGGGCCTGCAGCCGCTGTCGCTGGTGCAGCGCCACCTGGCCGAGGGGGCGCTGGTGGAGCTGGTGCCCGACACGCCGCTGGATGTGCCGCTGTATTGGCAGCACGCGCGGGCCGCGTCCGCGCTGCTGGAAGAACTGGGCCGGGCGGTGCTGGCCGGGGCGCGCGCCGCGCTGCGGCCCGCCAGGCGCTGAGCAACGGCCGCGGCGGGACTCGGCGGCTCAGCCGCCCTCCCCCGCGTGGCGCTGGTGCAGGCGCTGCGCCAGCTCGGCCACCTGCCGGCGCAGCGCGGCCGGGGCCACCACCTCGGCCTCGTCGCCGTAGCCCAGCACCTGCCGCGCGCCCTGCTCCAGCGATTCCACCGCCACGCGCACCGCGCGCCAGCCGGCGGGCCGCCCGGCGGCGCCCTCCTCGCCGGGCAGCTCGACGACCTCGTGCCGGCCGTTCAGCAGCCAGCCCCAGGCGCGGGGCGACACCCACAGCTGCACCGGCACCGGGCGCAATTCGGCTTCGAAGCGGGCCGCGGCCGCGCGCCAGTAGGCCGCCCGGGCATGGCCGCGGGGTCGGGGGAGGTGGCCGGGGCGCGCGCCGCGCTGCGGCCCGCCTGGCGCTGAGCAACGGCCGCGGCGGGACGCGGCGGCTCAGCCGCCCTCCCCCGCGTGGGGCTGGTGCGGGCGCTGGGCCCGGTCGG
>JACRBA010000109.1 GCA_016213265.1 Burkholderiales bacterium
GCGCACGCCGTTCAGGCCGTAGATGATGCCGGCCGTGGGGAAGTCCGGCGCCGGGATGATCTCCATCAGCTCGTCGAGCGTCGCCGCGGGGGCCTTCAGCAGGTGCAGGCACGCGTCCACCACCTCATTCAGGTTGTGCGGCGGGATGTTCGTGGCCATGCCCACGGCAATGCCGGCGGCGCCGTTGACGAGCAGGTTGGGCAGCCGCGTCGGCAGCACCAGAGGCTCCTTCTCGGAGCCGTCGTAGTTGGGGCCGAAATCGACCGTCTCCTTGTCGATGTCGGCCAGCATCTCGTGGGCGATCTTCGACAGGCGGATCTCGGTGTAACGCATGGCCGCCGCGTTGTCGCCGTCCACCGAGCCGAAGTTGCCCTGGCCGTCCACGAGCATGTGGCGCAGGGAGAAATCCTGCGCCATGCGCACGATGGTGTCGTACACCGCCGTGTCGCCGTGGGGGTGGTACTTACCGATGACATCGCCGACGATACGCGCCGACTTCTTGTACGGGCGGTTCCAGTCGTTGTTCAGCTCGTGCATGGCGAACAGCACGCGCCGGTGCACCGGCTTGAGGCCGTCACGTGCGTCGGGCAGGGCACGCCCGACGATCACGCTCATCGCGTAGTCGAGGTACGAGCGCCGCATCTCCTCTTCGAGGCTGATGGGCAGGGTTTCCTTGGCAAATGAAGTCATCGAGGCGGGGCTGTCGTCGCGGAACCGCGAAAGGTCGGATTCTACGAGGCGCGCCTTGTGGTGGCGCCGCAACAGGCACCGGGGCGTCCCTGGGCGGGCGCCCCAAAATGCGGTCCACCGGGGGCCCTATGGCACAATGAGCCGTCGGTGTAAGCACCCCCAGGCGTGGTGTTTGCCCTGAAGTTGCGCTTCCGATTTGGACGTATCGCAGGCTATCTGCGGCTTTCCTTGAGAGGAGAATCATGAAGAAACTGAACAAGGTGGCGATGCTCTTCGCGTCGGCCGCGCTTGCCGCGCCGATGTCGAGCGCGTTTGCCCAGAAGTCTGTCGACAACTGGCGCGCCACCGACGGCACCGTCTGGAAGAACGGCACCAACGAGCTCTGCTGGCGCGATTCCAACTGGACGCCCGCCACCGCCGCCGAGAACTGCGACGGCGCGCTGAAGCCCGCTCCGGCCCCTGCGCCTGCGCCGGCCCCGGCTCCGGCCCCCGCCCCGGTGGCTCCGCCCGCCCCGCCCGCCCCGCCGGCGGCCCCGACGAGCGAGAAGGTCACCTACGCGGCTGACGCCTTCTTCGACTTCGACAAGGCTGTCCTGAAGCCCGAAGCCAAGGCCAAGCTGGACGACCTGATCAGCAAGACCAAGGGTGTCAACCTGGAAGTCATCATCGCCGTCGGCCACACCGACGCCGTGGGCTCCGACACCTACAACCAGAAGCTGTCGGTCAAGCGCTCGGAAGCCGTCAAGGAGTACATCGTCTCCAAGGGCGTCGAGAAGAACCGCGTCTACACCGAAGGCAAGGGCGAGAAGCAGCCCGTCGCCGACAACAAGACGAAGGAAGGCCGCGCCAAGAACCGCCGCGTCGAGATCGAAGTGGTCGGCACGCGCGCCAAGCAGTAATTGCACGCAGCCGTCGCCCTCGGGCGACCTGCCAAACCCCGCCTCGGCGGGGTTTTTCTTTTTCTGCCGTCGTGTTTGCCACCCTCCCGGCTGCCGGGCGGGCTGCTTGATTACCATTGCGCCATGGCTGAAACCACTGTCAATGCCGACCCGCAGGAACTGGCGAAGTTCGGCGACCTGGCCCACCGCTGGTGGGACCCGGAGGGCGAGTTCCGCCCGCTGCACCAGATCAACCCCTTGCGCCTGGACTGGATCGCGAGCCAGGCGGAGCTGGCCGGCCGCGAGGTGCTCGATGTGGGCTGTGGCGGCGGCATCCTGGCCGAGTCCATGGCGCGCCGCGGCGCCAAGGTGCTGGGCATCGACCTGTCCACCAAGCCGCTGCGGGTGGCCCGCCTGCACGCCATGGAGGCGAGCGTCGCATCGCTCGACTACCGCGAGGTGGCCGTCGAGCAACTGGCCGCCGAGCGGCCCGCGAGCTTCGACGTGGTCACCTGCATGGAAATGCTGGAACACGTGCCGGAGCCGGCGTCCGTGGTGCGCGCCTGCGCCACCCTGGTCAAGCCCGGCGGGTGGGTCTTCTTCTCCACGCTGAACCGCAACCCCAAGTCCTTCCTCTTCGCGATCGTGGGCGCCGAGCATGTGCTGGGCCTGCTGCCCAAGGGCACGCACGAGTACGCGCGCTTCATCCGCCCCAGCGAGCTGGCCCGCTTCGCGCGTGATGCCGGCCTGGAGGCCGATGCGCTCAAGGGCATGAGCTACAACCCGCTCACCCGGCGCTACTGGCTGGGCGAGGACACCGACGTCAACTACCTCATGGCATGCCGCCGGCCGGCCTGACGCCCGCGCCCGGCGCGGCGCGCTGGGCCGCGGTGCTGTTCGATCTGGACGGCACGCTGATCGACAGCGCGCCCGATCTGGCCGGCGCAGCCAACGCGCTGCGGGCCGAGCATGGCCTGCCGCCTCTGCCCTACGAGCAGCTGCGGCCGATGGTCGGCGCAGGCGCGCGCGGCATGGTGGGCAAGGCCTTCGGGGTGACGCCTGATGACGCGCGCTTCGAGCCCTTGCGCGATGCGTTCCTGTCGCTCTATGAGCGCATGCTGCTGGAGCGCACCCTGCCATTCCCGGGCGTGCCGCCGCTGCTCGACGCCCTGGAGGCCGCCGGCCTGCCGTGGGGCATCGTGACCAACAAGGCCACCCGCTTCACGCTGCCGGTGGCCACCGGCCTGGGCATGGCGGCGCGCACGCCGGCCCTGGTCTGCGGCGACACCACGCCCCACGCCAAGCCGCACCCCGAGCCGCTGTGGGAGGCCGCGCGCCGCCTGGCTGTGCTGCCAGAGGCCTGCGTGTACGTGGGCGACGACCTGCGGGACGTGCAGGCCGGCCGTGCCGCCGGCATGGCCACGCTGGTGGCGGCCTGGGGCTACCTGGGTGAAGGCGAGCCGGTGCACGCCTGGGGAGCCGACGCGGTCATCGAACATCCCCACGGCCTCTTGAAATGGCTGGGTCTGGCCTAAAATACGAGTTCTCTTCCTGGGGCCGACCTGGTTTCGACGTGGGTGCGGAGTTGGGATAGGGCATGCCGAGCACCAGTTCGCTCGTAAAACCACTGGAAGCAAGTAACTGCGAACGACGAACGTTTCGCCCTCGCCGCTTAACACCGGTGAGCCTCTCAACGGTTGGCCCATGGGCCGGGCGTGAGCCGCAAGGCAAGCGCTGAGAGGTCATTCACGTGGGCTGGTTCCCCGGTTGGCCACGGGCCGGGGAACAAGATCAAGTGGCTGGCGTGTCCGGTAGCGTGCTGCTGCGCGACAGGACGCGTGAGAACCAAATCAGTCAGCTAAGCATGTAGATCTACCTGGCGATGGCTTGCGGACGGGGGTTCAATTCCCCCCGGCTCCACCATTTCAGCTTCCGCATAGCCCCGCGGAAGTCCAAAAAGGCCTAGAGAATCAACGCTCTAGGCCTTTTTCACGTCCGCATCTGTCCGCATAGATCCGCATAGATCCGCCCCGCTGATGCAGTAACTTTTGCAGTACCCGCACAATGCGGCCCTCTACGCTGCCAAAGTTACTGCATGCCCACGCATCTGATCCCCGGCGACACGACGCTTCGCGCTATCAAGCCTGGCGACCCACGCCGTCGCATCAGCGACGGAGGAGGGCTGTACCTGCTGCTGTTCGTGAAGGGCGGCGCTCATGGATGGCGCTTGGACTACTCCATCAACGGGCGGCGTAAGACGCTCAGCCTCGGCACCTATCCGGCCACCACGCTGGCCGCCGCCAGGAGGAAGGCGGAGGAGGCGCGTCGCTTGGTGCGCGACGGTACGGACCCTAGCGATGCGCGCCAAGCCGCCAGAGCCGCGGCGCGCGAGATTGCCGACGCCGAGAAGCGGGCGGTGGCAGGCTTGCCGCCAGCCGGGTCATTCGAGGCAGTGGCTCGTGAATGGATGGCTACGGTTCACGAGATCAAGGTAAGCGCCGGCCACGCTGAGAGGACTCGAGTTCGATTCGAGCAAGACGTCTTTCCCTGGATCGGTACACGCCCCATCACGAGCATCGAGGCGCCAGAGCTGCTTTCGTGCCTCCGTCGCATCTTGGAGCGTGGAGCGATCGAGACGGCTCACCGGGCAAAGGACGCGTGCGGCCAGGTCTTCCGATTCGGCATTGCCTCGGGCCTCTGCACTCGGAACCCGGCAGCAGACCTTCGGGACGCTCTTCCTCCCGTTCAGACTAGACACCACGCGGCGATCACGGAGCCAGCCCGTGCCGCCCAGCTGCTGCGCGACATTGCCGGCTACCAAGGCCACCCCGTTACTAGAGCCGCCCTCCAGCTGTCCGCGCTGCTGCTGCTGCGCCCTGGAGAGGTGCGCCACATGGAGTGGGCATGGGTGGACATCGAGTCCACCATGCTCACCGTGCCGGCCGAAACCATGAAGCGACGGAAGGCGGAGAAGGCCAACGGCCCACCCCACCTGGTGCCGCTTGCATCCCAAGCGGTCACGGTCCTATCCGATCTCCGGCCTCTCACGGGGAGTGGTCGGTACGTCTTTCCTTCGCTCGGTTCGGCGGCGCGGTGCATGAGTGAAAACACAGTGCGCAGTGCACTGCGCCGGATGGGGTATGGGAACAACGACATGACGGCCCACGGGTTCAGGGCAATGGCACGCACGATGGCCGCTGAGCGGCTCGGAATAGCACCAGAGGTGATTGAGGCCCAGCTGGCGCACGAGGTGGCAGATGCGCTAGGCCGCGCCTACAACAGGACGCAGCACATCGACGCGCGGCGCCACTTGATGCAGGCGTGGGCGGACTACTTGGACCGGCTTGCGCAAGGCGCAGAGGTGCGGACCTTTCGCCCGGCCCAGGTGCACCGATGAGACGTGAACCTGAAGACGCCGCCGCGCGGGATTCCATTGTTGGAACGGCGGCGCATCGCCTCAACATGTCAGTTTTTGGCGGGGACAGCGGGGACAAGCGCGACAGAAACGGAAATATCTAGGCACATCAAGCACTTAGGCTGCAGTGAATGACAAGAGGTGGGCGGGGACAAGGCGGGGACAAGGCGGGGACAGCGGGGACAGCAGGGACAGCAGGAGTAGAAGGAGTGTGTTTGAGTTCTCTCTCTCTCTCTCTCTCTCTCTCCTCCGTTGAGCCCCTTGTGCCCAGCCCTGTCTTCATCGACCCCGGCATGTGGGGGATCCGTCAAGGTCAAGGGTGACAACCTGCGAAGCCGGACAACCTCGATGTTTCGTCGGCGGCAAGGCACATTGCCCGTCTCCCCTCGCGTCAGCCCCCCCGGGGGGTCAACGGGTCCTTCCTGGCACCCTGTGCCGCGGGTAGTTCGGACCCCGATTTCAGACTGTTGCGTGGGGCTCTTAAGGGGGTTGTGCCGTGATGTTGGACCTAGCCAAGCCGCTGACGCAGGCTGCATTCGGAGATCTGATCGGCGTGTCGCAGCAGGCGGTTTCCGACCTGGTGACGCGTGGCGTGTTGAATCACGGCGCGCCGGCTGGTGAGTGGCTTGCGGCCTACTGCGACCGGCTCAGGGAGCAGGCCGCCGGCCGCATCGGCGCAGACGCTGGCGGCTTGGACCTCGTCCAGGAGCGTGCCGCCTTGGCACGGGAGCAGCGAATTGCGCAGGCCATGAAGAACGCAGTGGCGCGAGGCGAGTACGCCCCCATCGGTCTGCTCGCCGATGTGCTGGCCGCAGCTTCCGCTGGCGTGGTTGATCGGTTCGAGCAGCTCGACGGTGCACTCAAGAAGGCCTGCCCAGACCTACCGGAGTCGGCTCGAAACGTTGTTCGGACGGTAATTGCCTCGGCGAGAAACGAGTGGGCCAGGTCCACCGCCGAACTCGTGGTTCACCACCTGGACGCCACCACGGTGGAGGCAGCCAGCGACGACGACGACCCGTTCCTTCTGGGCGCGCTCGGAGACGACGCCGGCTGAGTCAATGCTCGTGAGGCCGATGGCCCGGCCGGCGGTCGGCCTCTCTCCTCGCTCCCCAAGCCGCCTCGAGGCGCCTCACGTCTTGCGAGGCATGCCCTAGGTGCACTTGTGGACACCACTCGTGCCCCTGCGCCTTGATTCACCTGTGGTCTTGGCCTTGATCGTGTCGGTTCCCACCGACCACGCCGTCGCCAAGTCGATTCGCGCATTTTTCGCCGAGCCCCTGGATGTGCCGCGGTTTTGCGTGTACCAAGACGATAGGGCACTCATTTGCGAGTTCAGCTCGGCAAGCAGCTTGTCGGTCCAGCGCCAAACGAATCCGTCTGCCCTCTGGTCTTTGGGTGCCCAACTTGGTGGGCCGACGTCCGGCTTCTTGTGGACCTTCTCGGGCGGCATGCAATCGGCTGCTGGCCAACTCCGGGGAGAGCTCTTTCCGCCATGAACTCCTGGCGCTCCGGCGACAATCTGAATATTAGGGCGATTATCGATTCTTCCAGCGTTCATCAACTTTGCAACCTGTAGTAGGACCAGATTGCCGCCACTGTTCCTATGCCAATTTCCATCTTCTAACACCCGCCGCGAAACTACAGTGGGTATCTCGAATTCGGAGCGCCAGATATCCCGCAGCATATCGACGCCACATTGTGCCGCTCGCCAATCGGAGCGCAAGCTGTCATATAGCGTGTTGGTGCACGGGCTTTCCATTCGCTCGCTGTCCGGGCGCAACATGCCATATTTCGCATCGACGCGTCGGCCTTCTGCTCCGTCGCTGCTTAGATCATCCATGGGTAGCCTTATGAGCACGGTGGACTGCATATCCAACTCCTGTTCGGTTGATCACCTGCCTGCTCGGTCTGGTCGCGCCGCTGGAAGCACAGACGGCTCCTGTGACCTGCCCACGACACTGGCACCGTGGCGGGACTTCGGTTGAAGTCTAGGAGTACTGGCTCCTATCCAGTTACCCATGTCCCTATCCGTGCGTGACGGATTTACATCCTTTGATGTTCACTCTAGTCCAAGACGAGGAGTGTGAAGCATGGAAAAGGAACGGATCGCAGGCCCGACCGGGCGGGGCTCGATGGCTCATGTACAGCCCCGGCAGGCCCCAGAGGCGGCAGCCGCTCAGGGCGCCGACATCCCCATGGACCGGCTTATCCCCATTGGTGAGGTTTGCAGCATCAGTGGCTACGGCCGGTCCTCGGTTTTCAAATTCTCGGCTCAGGGGTCCTTCCCTGCGCCGGTTCGCCTTTCCCGCCGGTGCGTTCGATGGTCTGAACTCGCTGTGCGGAAGTGGGTTAACGAGCGCGTTTCTTCCTAAGGGCGCTGTGTATGAAGAGCACAGACGCGCAGATTATTGACATGGCGTACAAGTTTGCCTCTGGAGACACCAGCGCCGAAATCGTTTCCGTCATCTCAATCCGGCTTTCCGAAGCCCTCAGTGACATGGACAGCGACCCCACTTCGGACCGGTCCAGAGCGATAAGAAGCGCCGTCCAGATCCTTTTGGGGGTTGGGCACCGCGCTCACCTCCTAGACCGTTTGCAGCGACGGGACCAAGCACTGATCGAGGCGATGTCGGCCATGAAGAAGGCGGGCCTGGGCATCACTTGGGTGGACCTGGCTCGGTACTGGGCGCGCTTCGTCGGGTGCCAGTGGCTGCGCTGGCAAGACGACGCGTCGCCGCCGGCGGACGCTACCGAGCTCTCTCGCGCGCTGTTCCTGGCGACACGCTGGAACAACGGCAAGGCCCTTGGCGCCCGCAGCTTGCAGAAGCTCCGTGCGGCGAAAAGCGCCTGCCTCGAAGTTTCGTCAAGGCGCGTCCACAGTGACCTTTGAGGGTGCCTCCGCGCCCTACCCAGTGACACCAGATATGAAGGACCTATTCATGTCCATTGTGCAAGGAATCAAGGCCGCCATGCAGGCGCTCAGTGGCCCGACCGAACAGCTCAAGAAGGCTCGGCGTGGCATGGCCGAAAAGCTCCTGCAGCGTGAGCGGGTGCTGCACGCACCAGCACACCCGGATGACCTCAAGGCCATGGTGGCGCGGTGGGTGGACGGCAGCAGCGCCTCCATCAAGGCTGACCTGCTGGCGAACCTGCGGCCCTTCGTGCGAGATCCGCACAAGACGCGCGCCGTGCCTGGTGGGCAGCTGCCCACGTTCTCGTTTGCGGGCATCAGCATCGGGTCTGATGCCACGCGCACTGCTGCGGTGACGCAGGCCCAGCTCGATTCGGTCCTCTGTGCCCTGTTCGGCGACCAGATCAAGGCGATGGCGTACGAGGTGATCGATGCGATGGAGGTGCCGGCCGATGCGCTGCCCTTGAGTCAGCGCGACCAAGCCGCCGCCAGGCTGGACGAAGAGTGGGCCGAGTTCAAGCGCCAGGAGAGCGAACTGGTGGCCGCCTTCGAATCGGCCGGCTTGCCGGTGCCTGACTGACCTCCTGGCATCGGCTCGAAATCCACACTCTCTGCCACTGATAGGACAGCCTCACATGCTCCAAATCCAAGCTCCCGACAAGTTGCCGCCGGTTGAGGTGACGAACCTGCGCGCCCTCCGCGCTCAGGCCGACACCTCCATCAAGGTGACCTTCCGCTTCTACGGCGACCGCGAGCTGCGGTCCCTCGCCAAGACCCCTGGAATCACCGATGCACAGTTCCTCGCGCAGCTGATCTTGGAATGGGACGGCGTGTGCGACTTCGATGGATCTGCTGTGCCTCCGAGCGAGCGCGCGATTGCTCGATTGCTCGACCAGCTGGAAGAGGGGGCGGCGAGCCAGTTCATCGCGGCCTTCCGCACCGCACGTGCAGAGGCCGCACGGGGAAACTGATAGCCGCCGCTCGGGCGCTGCTGGGCAGCGAGCGTGCCGCGCCGCACGCGCACTCGGGTGGCGGAGCCTCTCTCACAGAGCAGGCGCGGGCCTTCGGTCTCGTGATCGAGGACGAGGCACTGCAAGACCTTGAGGGCGCTTACGAGACGGTGGAGCGTGTCACGGTGTGGCCAGACCATCGGCAGGCCTTGCGCGTCTTCGCGACGTGTATGGGCCAGTGGCGCTGTGGCCCTGGGGGTCTCATTGGCTTGGACTACGCCGTGGTGTGCGCCGTCCTCGACCGCATGGGCGTTCGTCGGCGTGCGCAGTTGCGTGTCCTGGAGCAAGTGGGCGTGATGGAGCGGCAGCTGGTTGAGTGGGTCGCCTCCCGTCAGCGAGCCCTCGTGCAGCACGCCATCCACTGAAGGAGCAAGTGACATGGCCACGGCCTCACAAGAAATTCGCATCCACATCAGCGCCGAGGGCGCGTCGCAAGCTGGCTCCGCGTTCGAGTCTGCCGCCGGAAAGCTGCGCAAGGTGGGTGAATCGTCCGGCTTCACCACTCAGCAGCTCGGTCAGGTGCATATGCAGCTTACCGATATTGGCGTGAGCCTGGCGAGTGGGCAGAGCCCATTCACGGTGCTCCTTCAGCAGGGCGGCCAGCTAAAGGACCAGTTCGGCGGTGTAGGCGGCGCCGCGCGAGCCCTGGGCACCGCCGTGGTTGGCATGCTGACGCCATTCAACCTGGTTGGTGCTGCCGTCTTTGGTTTCGGAGCCGCGGCCGTCAAAGGCTACCAGGAGTCGGCCGAGCTGAGGCGCATGCTCGTCGCCACAGGCAATGCCGCTGGGCTCACGGAGGGCTCCTTCAATGCGCTGGCCCGGCGAGTGGCCGACGCGGCGGATGACACCATCGGCTCCGCGCGTGAGATGACACAGGCGCTTGCCGCGACCGGCCGACTTTCGTCCACGGAGCTTGAGGCTGCAGCGCGCGCGGCGCTGCGGCTTCAGCAGGTGACGGGGCGCAGCTCACAGGAGATCGCCAGCGACTTTGCGCGGATGGCCGGGGGCGTGTCCGCCTGGGCCGCGGAGTCCAACAAGTCGATGAACTTCCTGACGAAGGCGGTCTATGACGAGATCGTGGCGGCCGAGAAGGCGGGGAAGACGCACGAGGCGATGCGCTTGGTCTTCGAGGCACTCGAAGAGCCCATGAAGCAGCACCGGGAGAATGCCGGGCTACTCGAGCGCGCGTGGTGGGGCGTCAAGGACGCCGCTTCGGCGGCCGCCGACGCCATGCTTGCAGTCGGCCGCCGCCGGACGATCGAAGAAGAAATTCAGCGGGTGCAGAGCGCACTGGAGGCGAATCGGCGTCGCACCGACCGCGAAGACTCATTGGGTCCCAACGGTATGCGGGAAGGGGCAGACCGGCAGGCGGCCCGCCTGCGCGTTGAGCTGGCGTCGCTGCAGCGCCAACGCCGCGAGGAGCAGGCCGCGGTTGATCTGCGTGCGTTGGCGGCCAGCCAGAACCGGCAGGCCATTGACGCCGAGCGCGACAAGCCCAAGAGAGAGCGTCGCCAGAACGCTGGCGATGACGTGCTGGGATGGTTTATCCAGGACAAGGTGGATGAACAAGACCGGCGCGACGCGCTCCAGCGCCAGGTTGACGATGCATGGGAGCGATTCGAGAAGGACTACGACCGCCGAGTTGAGCTGGCGCGCGACCTTGGGCTTGACCTGGCCGACGAGACTGCCCGAATCAACATCAGCCTGATCGAAGATGACCGCGAGCGCGGGCTGGCTCAGATCGAGCTGGAACGCCAGACGATGCAGGCCCGTCTGGACGCACTCGCCGCTGGTGGGGTGGACATCACCGCCCAGCAGGAGGCGCTGAATGCCAATGTGCTGGCCAAGCAGCGGGCCCTCAGCGCGAGCATGCGCACCGAGTGGGACCGCCTGGCCGACTATGGCGAGGACGCCTTCGCGCAACTCGTGAGCACGGGCCGGGTGGACCTGGCCGACATGGTGCGCAGCTTCGCCGCCGAATCGGCGCGCGACATGTGGCGCGGCAACGTCACGCCGCTGTTCCGCAAAGGCGGCGAAGGGATCAAGGGCCTTTTCAGCGGCGGCTCTGGCAGCGCCGGAGACTCGGCCGCGGACGAGTGGGAGCGCGAGTTCGGCGAGATGATCGGCATCACCTCGCGCCAGAACGAGGCGGCCACCGCGGCCACCCGGGCCACCAGCCTGTTCGGCCAAGGGCTGGAGCAGTTGCTCGGGCCCCTCGGCACGGCCGCCGATGCGGTGATCCGCTTCATCGCCAGCATGGCGGCCGGAAGCGGCGGTGGCGGCGGCGGGCTCAACAGCCTGTTCGGCGCACTCGGCAGCCTGTTCGGCGGCGGCATGACGGTGGACGCCAACGGCGCCGGACTGACAACGGGTGGCACGAGCCTGGCCGACTATGGCTTGGGCGGCGGCCGCGCCACTGGGGGGCCTGTGCGGGCCGGCTATGACTACATCGTCGGCGAGAACGGGCCGGAGCGCCTGCGCATGCTGAAGAGCGGCGGCGGGTTCGTGACACCAAGCGGCATGGGCGGTCGCTCGCAGCCCAGCTTCGTCCAGAACTTGAACGTCTCGTTCGCTGCCGGCGTCAGCCCCGCGCAGTTCGCCGCCGGGCTGGAGCAGCTGCGACGTCACATGCGTGCCGAGGTCATCAGCAGTGCCAACCGTCGCGGTAACGCGCTTTGGACCGCGGCCCGAAACCCGAACACATAGCGCGTCCCATTGAGCGTCTTCCCACAACGGGAGGACGCTACATCCTGAAACGTAACACTTTAGAAGGACTCACTGAATGAACTTCCAGAACACCCTCAACCCGGTGGCCCAGGGTATCCAGGATGCACTGCTGCATCGCATGGCGCCGCAGTCGCACCCGATGACCGGGCCGGCCCAGCGCCACGCCGCGCAGTCGCTGCTGGAGATGGGCCGACAGTTGCTGGAGATGAACGGCACGCGCACCGAAGGCATGAGTCGCTTGGAGCTGTCCGGCTGGCTGCTGAGCCAGCGTGGTGCCGGTTCCATGGGCAGTTCCGACCTGCCCTCGATCCTGGCGAACGTGGCCAACAAGCGGCTGCGGTCGGCCTACGAGGAGAACCCCGGCACCTACACCCTGTGGGCGCGGCGCGCACCGAACGCGCGCGACTTCAAGGCCATCAGCGCTGCGCAGCTCTCAGCCATGCCGGACCTGCTCCAGACCAACGAGGCGGGAGAGATCCGGTACGGCAGCCTTTCCGATGCGAGCGAGACGTACAACCTGTTGAGCTACGGGCGCATCGTGTCCATGACGCGCCAGGCGCTCATCAACGATGACCTCCGCGCCTTCTCTCGCCTCATCGAGGGGTTCGCCGCCGCCGCCCGCCGCCTGGAGAACCGGCTGGTGTACGCCCAGCTCACTGCCAACGGGACGATGAGCGACGGCACTGCGCTGTTCCATGCCAACCACGGCAACCTGACCACGGGCGCAGGTAGCGCGCTCTCGGCAACCGGCCTCAGCGACGGCCGCAAGGCGATGCGGCTGCAGAAGGGCTTGCAGGGCGAGGAGCTGAATCTGGCGCCTGCCTTCCTCATCGTGCCCGCCTCACAGGAGCAGACCGCCTACCAGCTCACCAGCGCGCAGTACACACCCGCCAAGCCCGGCGACATCAACGAGTTCCGCCAAGGCGGCCGCTCGTCCCTGTTGCCCGTGGTGGAGCCGCTGCTCGATGGCACCAGCGCCACGAGGTGGTACCTCGCGGCTGCGAGCTCGCAGGTGGACACGGTGGAGTACTGCTACCTCGATGGCGCAGACGGCCCGGTGGTGGACAACCAGGCCGGCTTTGACACGGACGGTGTGAGCTTCCGCTGCCGACACGACTTCGCCGCCAAGGCAGTGGACTGGCGTGGCCTGTACCGCGCCGACGGCGCCTGAGCGCACGGTGACGAAGGGGCCGCCCAGGCGAGCAGCGGCACATAGCCTGGACGGTCACGCGCGGGTGGACGAACAGTCCGCCACCTGCCTTTGTTGGGGCAGCTTCATGTGCCGCACCCGTCAGGCCGCGCCCGCCATTCTCGGGGCATATGCAGCCGGACAGCGCGCCCGGGACGCCACACGAGTTGCTGTGAGGCGCGCACCCTTCCACCAGGACCCGGCATGGGTCAACTACCCAAGGAACCGACCATGGACGAGACGATCACGATCACCCTTCGGCAGCTCGAATCGGCGCTGCTGAGCTGGGAGATGGAGTACCGGCAGGGTCTCTGCATCAGCCGTGAGGAATACGAAGCGAAGTCCGCAGAGACGGTGGCCACCGAGAACGCCCTCCAGCTCTGGGAAAAGCTCCGCGCCGTCTGCGCCTTTTGACCCTACCGCCCGCACCGTTAGGTGTACCCCTGCGGCGCATCCCACTGCGACCGCCGTTCCAGCTGAACGGCTTGCACCCCCTGTGTCACCGACGTACACTGCCTTCGCCCCTGCACATCAGGGGTCGGGTTTGGAAGCCCGAACACACAGGCGCGCGGCCGCCTCAAGAGCGGCTTTTTCTTTGCGCGTGCATCGCCTTCAGGCTCCGGTTTCTACGGCGGCCCGGGCGGGGGCACCTTCGGGTGCGCCGGTTCCTGTGTTCCGGTCTTCCAACCCCGTTTCGGGCTGCCACCCTCGTTTGGAAGCGGGGGCGGCGGTTGACAGTGACCGCAACACAGGAGCCATCACCATGGCTGGTATGCACTCGCGCGCCGTTCTGGCGCCCACCTCCCCCGATTCGCCTGCACAGGCCGCACGCCTCGTCCCTGGGCCCTCACGCACCCGCCGCCTGCACGCTGCCTTCGCGTGGGGCTGCGCCGCTGGAGCGGTGTACAGCACCCGCCGCCAGGCCGAGGGCTGCGCCGTCATCCTGCACGCGCTGTCGTTGGACGCATCTGCCACGGAATGCCGCCTCACCGCCGCTCAGGCGCGCGACCTGGCCAACGCGCTGCACCTCGCGGCCGCGACCGCTGAGCTTGCCGAGAAGGGGGCCGCGTGATGAGCCAAGCACCCTCCCCCTACAGCGTCATGCAGCGCCTCGTGGCGGCTGACGGCATCCGGTTCAGCGCCGAGGATCTGGCGCACCTGGCAGACGCTGCCGAGGTGGCTGAGCAGCTGGCCCGCCAGGCCGCTGCTGTGGCCGAAGGCATCGGCTCGCTGATCGACTCGGACCGGCAGCAGGCGCCCGCAGGCGACGGCAGCCTGCAGGGTGACGAGCAGGCGCCGCTGGTGTACCTGCTCGGCACTGTGCTCTCCACGGTGGCGGGGTTGATCCACGTATCGAGCGTGGCACGGCACGAGCTGAGCCGCGTGCATGCGGGGGTGCGCTGATGGCAATCGACGACACGAAGGCCGGATCCGCGGCAGTGCCCCTGGACATTGGCTTGTCCAGTGTGGAGCTGGTCATTGACGACGACGCCACCCTTATCGAGCTGGCCGGCGACTTCGACAACCTCTTCCAGGCCGGCTTGGCGGCGCTGGACAGCATGAGGCTCGCGCCGGCCACAGGCGATGAGAGGCGGGGCGGCCAGGGAGCGCTGAGCGCTGCCCTGCACAGCCTGCGCATGGCTGACGCCGTGTTCATCAGGTTGTTCGCCATGGTTCAGAAACAGGGCGCCAAGGTACCTGCCAGGAAGCGTGGGGTGCGGTCGTGATCGACATCGCTTCCGTCTGGCCCCGGGCACCTGAGGTGATGCGCCGGTTGGCCGAGTTTGACCCTCAGCGGCGCGTCTACTGGATGGAGGTCCTCGACTCGACGTTCCGCACCTACCTCCGGCCGCATGGCGACGATCTGCCTCCTCCCGCCTATCTGCTGCGAATGACTCGAGGGCCGCTTTGCCTGGTGCCGACTGCTGTAGATCAGCGTCCATCCCCGCCCGCCGGCCCTCCGCCTGCGCTGCGGCTTGTGGGTGGGAGCTTGGCGTGCTTCGTCGGGGCCACGTTTGACGGTGCGCCTTTGACGCAGACGGTCATTGACAGACTGGCTGCGCTCGGCGCCGTGGAGAGGCGGCGTGTGGTGCGCGATACCGAAGAAACATGCCTGTGGCTCATCGGCATGCCGGTACGGCGGCCGCGTGCCAAACCGAGAAGCGGCGCCGAGGGCGTTGAGCAGAGATGACAAAGCGCGCGGCAGCTCCTTCTCTCCAGCCCGCGACACCCGAGCTGATCCGCTCGGCTCTGTTCGCCATCCCGCCGGATCTTGAGCGGTCGGAATGGGTGCGGGTTGGCATGGCGGTCAAGTCCGAACTCGGCTCTGACGGCTTCAGCTTGTGGGACGAGTGGAGCAGCCAATCCGGAACCTACCGGAAGATCGACGCGCGGGACGCGTGGAAGAGCTTCAAGCCGGGCGGCCGGGTGACGGTGGGCACGCTTTTCGGCATGGCCAAGGACCACGGCTTCCGGTTCCCCGAGGCGAGCAATGCGCACGCCTCGGTGCCAACGCCAGAGGCGATGGAGGCTCAGCGGCGCCTGGCGGAAGAGCGGGAGCGAAAGAGGGCCGCCGAGGAGGCGGAGTACCGGCGCAGGGCCGACAAGGCGGAGGTGGACGCTCGTGAGCTGTGGGACACCGCCCATGCGGTGGGTCACTCGCCCTACCTCGCTCGCAAGGGAGTGGGTGCGCACGGAGTGCGGTTCATGCCGGATGGCACCCTGCTGGTTCCCATGTTGGACGAGGCAGGCGTGCTGCGCAACGTGCAGCGCATCGCGCCCACGAAGCCAACGGCTGAAGAGCAGGACCGCGGGGTGGTGGAAAAGCGCTTCATGCCTGGCGGGCGGAAGTCGGGTCTCTTCCACCTGCTGGGGGGCGGTGATGGTGCCGCCGAACAGGTCGTGCTGCTGGCGGAAGGCTACGCCACGGCGGCGACGCTGCACGAGGCGGCGGCCTTCCCGGTGGCTGTGGCCTTCGACGCGGGCAACCTACCGCACGTGGCCAAGGCGCTAAGACGCCTGTTTCCCGCTGCGCTGTTGCTGGTGTGCGGGGACGATGATCGGCAGACCGAGGCCCGTACGGGCCGCAACCCCGGGCGAGAGAAGGCGGCAGCCGCAGCGAGAGCTGCGGCGGTTGACGCTGCGCCCGCGGCTGCGGTGTTCCCGAGTGGCCTGCCGGAGGGGGGAACCGACTTCAATGACCTGGCCGCCCATGCTGGCCTTGCCGTCGTTCGTACGCAGGTCATGGCGGCTGTGCAGGCGCCATCGCTCCCGGGGCGGCGCCGCGCTAGCCGGGCGGCGCAAGCACCGATTGCCGCGGCAGACGGCGACGGCGCGGCCATCGAATGCGCTGAGGGCGGGGCCGTGGCCGAGGACACGGGTGGAGAGCCGGCGGCCGCTGAAATCGGCAAGGGCGGTGGGGAGGACGAGGGCCAGAAGGCAGCACAGGATCCTTTCACCCTGGCGGACGGCGGCGTGTACTTCACCGCGCGCGACGCTGACGGGAACCGCAAGCGGCCTGAATGGCTGTGCGCGCCACTGCGCGTGGTGGCGCACACGCGCGGGGAGGACTCAAACGGCTGGGGCTACCTGCTGGAGTTCGAGGACCTCGATCGCAACGCCAAGGCGTGGGCCATGCCGGCGGCCGTGTTGGGCGGAGATGGCGCCGAGTGGCTCGGGCGCCTGCTGGATATGGGCCTGCAGGTGTCCCCGAAGGCGACGACGCGGCGGCTGCTGGCACAGTACATCGCCACCCGGCGGCCGCATGCCCGCGCGTTCAGCACGGATCGGGTGGGTTGGCATGAGGGCGGTGTCTACGTGCTGCCGTCTGGGTGCGTGGGAGAGGCCTCCGAGGGCCGGCGCTACGTGTTCCAGAGCGAAGGTGGCGTGGAGGACAACTTCCGTCAGCGGGGCACGCTCGGCGACTGGCAGCGCTCCCTGGGGCGGCTCTGCGAGGGCAACACGCGCCTCGCTTTTGCGGTCTGTTGCGCCTTCGCGGGGCCACTGTTGCGACTCGCTGGCATGGAGAGCGGTGGCTTCCACTTTCGCGACGAATCGAGCAAGGGCAAGACGACGACGCTGCTCGCTGCGGCCAGCGTGTGGGGTGCGCCGAGCTATATGCAGCGCTGGCGCACCACGGACAACGCCTTGGAAAGCACCGCCGTGCAGCACTGCGACGGCCTGCTGATCCTGGATGAGATCGGCCAGGCGGACGGCAAGATGGTGGGCGAGTCGGCATACATGCTCGCCAACGAGCAGGAGAAGGGGCGTGCAACACGTGGCGGCTTGGCGCGCAAGCGCCGCACGTGGCGTCTGTTGTTCCTGTCGTCGGGCGAGAAGTCACTGGCCAGCCACATGGCGGAGTCCGGCAAGCGGGTGATGGCCGGTCAGGAGGTGCGGCTGGTGGACATTCCCTTGGACGCTGGCGCTGGCATGGGCGGGTTGGAGGTTCTGCACGACCACGATGGCCCCGGGGCGCTCGCCGAAGCCATCAAGGCTGCTGGCGCGCGCCACTATGGCACCGCTGGGCGTGCGTGGCTGGATTGGCTGGCCAAGGGGTTCTCTGAGCTGCCGGGCCGCATCGGGCGCCTGATGGAGGCGCAGCGCCAGGCTATCGTGCCGGAGAGCGCCAGTGAGCAGGTGCGGCGGGTGGGGGCGCGCTTCGCCTTGGTCGCCGTGGCGGGTGAGCTCGCCGTCGAGGCTGGCGTCGCGCCATGGCCGCCAGGTGAGGCGGCCTCCGCCGCTCGGACGTGTTTCAACGCATGGTTGGGCTCGCGCGGTCACCTCGACAACGGCGAGACCGTGGCGATGCTGCGCCAGGTGCGCGCCTACCTGGAGACGAACGGGGACGCGCTGTTCACATGGTGGCATCGCGCCATGGATGACCACAGGGGCAACACGCCACTGCGCTCCGGCTTTCGGCGCCGCGTGGACGAGAGCGGCGAGCCGCTCCCCATGGACAGCGCCAGCGAGTACCTCGAGCGGACTGGCGGTGATCGATCGACGCGCGATGCGCTAGTGGAGTTCCTCGTGCTACCCGAGGCGTTTCGACGGGAGGTGGCCAAGGGATTTGACTCACAGGCCGTCGCCGAGTTGCTGCGGAAGCGCGGGCACCTGAAACACGAGGCGGGCCGCCTCACCATGCGCCAAAGGCTGCCTGGCATGGGCAAGGCACCGGTCTACCACATCAAGCCGTCCATCTTCGATGACGAGTTGCTCTGATGCGGCGCGGCGGCGCGCGTCTAGATGGCGCCGGGGAGGCGCTAGGATGCGAGCCTTTCCGCCCTGTGCTGCGCCGCGCGCGGGCCGACGTGCCGACGTACCGAGCTTTTCCTCCCTGAGCCGGTGTGCACGCCGGCGGCGGGCCTTTTCGTCGGACTTGGGCGAACCCGGACGTGTGGCCACCGCGGAGCGACTTCGCTACCCTCCAGCGCGGCATGCATTCGGGCATTCATCCACTACTGCGCCAGGGTCGGAGGCACCCACGCCAAGCGGTGGAACGACGGAACTTCGCCGTTTCCACGGACTCACACGGACTCACCCGGATTCACACGGTGTGGCACACTCCGCCCCGCAATGACACGCCTGTATGACCCCACCGACGACCGCCGCACGGCGTTTGTGCGCGGTTTCTGGCGTGGCATGGCTGCGCCGCTGGTGCTGTTCTCCACCTATGAGCTGCCGCCAGCGGCCACCGTCGTCTTTCGTCCTCTTCCGAGGCGCGAGGCTGGTCCCCAGGACGACTGGGTGAAGGTGGGTGAGGCGCTGCGGCAAGCTGCCCGCACGTCCAAGCAGCCGCGTGGCTAAGCCGCAGCGGGGCGTGACTGCCCGGCCAGGTGCGCCGGCACCGTCAGGCGGTGTTCATGTGCAGCAAGAGGTCGCATTCCGCCAGGGACCCCTCCCCGCACCTGACGACCTGGCGGAATACGACCGCCTGCTGCCTGGTGCCGCGGACCGCATCATCTCCATGGCCGAGCAGGAGCAGCAGCACCGGATGGAGTGCAACCTGCTTGCCATGCATGCCGACATCCAGCACCGCGATGCCACGCTCGCCGTGCAGGACAGGGTTGCCAAGGGCGCATTCGCCAGCGACATGGCCGGGCAGATCCTCGGCGCCGTGATTGCGCTGGCGGCGCTGGCCGGCGGCATCTATACCGCGCTGAACGGGGCTCACCCTACTGTGTCCATCGCCCTTGTTGGGCTGCCAATCGCGGCCATCATCAAGGCCGTGCGGTCCATGCAGGACAAGAAGCCGGACGACAAATCCTCCTGACCCACGGCCGCACCGCGGCCCAGCAGGCACGCCTGCAGCACCCCACGGCCGCACCGCGGCCCAGCAGGCACGCCTGCAGCACCCCACGGCCGCACCGCGGCC
>JACRBA010000110.1 GCA_016213265.1 Burkholderiales bacterium
AGATGGGCGCCTACATCCGCAACGACAAGGCCGAGATCGAGGCCGACATCGACAAGGTCTTCGGCATCTTCCCGCGCCTGAAGGAGCGTGCCCAGCAGCTGGCCGGCACCATGAGCGGCGGCGAGCAGCAGATGCTGGCCATGGGCCGCGCGCTGATGGCCCGGCCCAAGGTGCTGCTGCTCGACGAGCCCAGCATGGGCCTGTCGCCCATCATGGTGGACAAGATCTTCGAGGTGGTCGACACCATCCACCGACAGGGCGTGACCATCCTGCTGGTGGAGCAGAACGCCAGCCGCGCGCTGGCCCTGGCCAACCGCGGCTACGTCATGGAATCGGGCGAGGTCACCATGACCGGCCCGGCGCAGCAGCTGCTCAACGACCCCAAGGTGCGCGCCGCCTACCTGGGCGAGTGAGCGCAACGCGCGCGTACCGCGGAAGAAAAAAGGGGGCCCGCGACGCGGGCCCCAACTTCCGGATCTCAGACGGTCAGATTCCGGTTCACCTCTCGCATCACTGCACGTTGACCGCTGCCCACGCAGCGTTGACCTTTTTCCAGACCTTGGACCCGACGCCGCCGTAGAGATCGGCGGCGGCCGCCAGCGTGGCCTCGCGAGCACCGTGGTAGTTGGTGTCGGAGGTCATGTAGACGGTGAGCGCGCGGTACCAGATCTTCTCGGCCTTCTGCCGGCCCACGCCTTTCACGAGCGCCGACCCGGTGGCGACCTTGGTGTCACCGGCCTGGCAGGTGGGCGAGGCGGGGCCGCCGGTGGGCTGCGAGCCATTGGCCATCAGGTAGAAGACGTGGTTGCCCACGCCGGACGAGTAGTGCACGTCCAGGCTGCCCACGCCGTCGTACCAGCAGTCCGCCGAATCGCCGTCGACACTGGGCTGCACCATGGAGCGCAGCGGCGTGCCGCTGCCGTCGCGCGGCAGGCGTTCGCCGATCAGGTAGTCGGGCGTGTCCACGGGGTTCTTGGCGTAGAACTCCACCATCGTGCCGAAGATGTCGGAGGTGGCTTCGTTCAGGCCGCCCGACTCACCCGAGTAGATGAGCGCAGCCGTGCGGGAGGTGACGCCGTGCGTCATCTCGTGGCCCGCCACGTCCAGCGAGACGACCGGCCAGTAGCTGCTGTCGCCGTCGCCGTACGTCATGCAGAAGCAGCTGTCGCTCCAGCCGGCATTCACCCACGGCAGGCCGAACAGCGACTGGTGCACCTTGGAGGTGGCGCCCACGCCGTCGTCGGCGATGCCGCGGCGGCCGTGCACCTTGAGGTAATAGTCCCAGGTGTAGGCGTGGCCCGCGGCCGCGTCCACCGCCACGGTCTGGCGGTTGTCCTTGGTGCCGTCGCCCCACACGTTGTCGGCGTCCACGAAGAGCTGACCCTTGCCGCCGAAATTGCCTCTGAGGTCGAAGACGGCATGGTTGCCGCGGCGGGTGTCGCGCAGTGCAAAGCTGCCATCCGCCTGGCTGTCGGCCTCCACGGCGATCTGGCCGAGGAACAGGCTGTTGCCGGTGCCGGTGGCGGCGGCATGCTGGATGTCGTCCCACGCGTCGAGCACGCGTGCGTCGTGGGCGCCCACGATGACGTGCTTCTCGGTGGGCACCCCCTGCACGGTGCGCCCGGTGTAGAGCACGTCCCACGCGAGCTGCGGGCGGTTGCCCCGGGCATACACCACGAGCTCGCTGCGCACGCTGGCGCCGCTGGTCACGCCAGCCGCCGAGAGGCCGGCCAGCTCCGCGGCGACGGCGTCGATGCTCGGCGACAGGGCGACCGACGGCGTGCGGGCGAGCGTGCGCGACAGGCCCTTGAGCGCGCCGCGGCCGTCGCCGTGCACCACCACGTCGCCGCCGATCACCCGCAGGCCCTGCAGCCGACGCGCGAAGCGCACGTGCTCGGTGCCGTCGGCGTCCTTCAATACGTCGCGTGCGACGAAGCTATCGCCGGCCTGCGCGGCCATCGGGCCGGCTTCACGCTGCAGGTGCGCGAGCGCGCGGGCCACGGCCTGCGGGTGCTCGGCCGGCGCGGCGGCGTGGGCGGACATCGCCGCGCACAGGGTGGCGCAGGCCAGGGCCACGCGGGCGAGCAGGGGGGCGGGTCGGTGTGTCTTCAACGACGTTCTCCGGTGATCGGCGCCAGGGGCGCCAGGCGATGGGATGGCAGGCATGATGGCGGCCGCCCCGGGGAGCGGCAAGACGCGCGGGGGGCGCTGCGGCCACTCGGTGACGATCGTTGAACAAGGTCATGGAACCGTCATGGCCGCTTCACTGGCGGGTCATGGCGGCGCCGCAGCATGCCGGGCATGCCCCGCGACGCACCGACCGACGACGAGCCCACGGCCGGTGACACGGCCGGGCGGCGCTATCGCACGCTGTGGATCTCCGATATCCACCTGGGCACGCCGGGGTGCCAGGCGCTGGCGCTGCTGGACTTCCTGAAATCCACCGACTGCGAGACCCTCTACCTGGTGGGCGACATCGTCGACGGCTGGCAACTGCGCCGTCGCTGGTACTGGCCCCAGGCGCACAACGACGTGGTGCAGAAGCTGCTGCGCAAGGTGCGCAAGGGCACGCGCGTGGTGCTGGTGCCGGGCAACCACGATGAGTTCGCCCGGCGCTACGTGGGCCACAGCTTCGGCGGCATCGAGGTGGTGGAGGACTGCATGCACGTCACGGCCGACGGCCGGCGCCTGTGGGTGACGCACGGCGACCTGTTCGACGGCGTGGTGCAGTGCGCCCGCTGGCTGGCCTACGTGGGCGACTCGCTGTACGAGTTCACCCTCAAGCTCAACCGCTGGGTCAACCACCTGCGGGCGCGCGCCGGGCTGCCGTACTGGAGCCTGTCGCGCTACCTGAAGCTCAAGGTCAAGCGGGCGGTCAGCTATGTCAGCGACTTCGAGGCGGCCGTGGCGCGCGAGGCCAGGCGCCGTGGCGCGCATGGCGTGGTGTGTGGCCACATCCACCACGCCGAGCTGCGCGAGATCGACGGTGTGCTGTACGCCAACGACGGCGACTGGGTGGAAAGCCTGACCGCGCTGGCCGAGCATCCGAGCGGCGAGCTGGTGCTGCTGGACTGGTCCGCGCTGCGTGCCGCACCGGCTGCGTCCCCCGTGCTGACGCCTGTGGCGACCCCGGTGCCGGTGACCCCTGCCGAAGGCGTCACCGTGCTGTCACACGACGTTCATAAACTGACCGCATGAGTGAACGGATGTCCAGCGCGGGCGAGGCGCCTGCGGAGCCCGGCCCGCACGGCGCCAGCGTGGCGCTGCTCAACCGAGAGCGCGCCATCCTGGAGTTCAACCGCCGGGTGCTGGCCCAGGCGCAGCGGGCGGACGTGCCGCTGCTGGAGCGGCTGCGCTACGTCACCATCGTCTCGTCCAACCTCGACGAGTTCTTCGAGGTGCGTTTCGCCGACGCGGTGGAGGCGGCCCGCGCGTCCACGGCCGGCGGCGCCTGGGCCGAGCTGGCCGGCTCGGCGCGCGCCGCGCATGCGCTCATCGACGAGCAGTACGCCATCTTCAACACCGAGGTGATGCCGGCCCTGGCGCGCCAGGGCATCGGCATCATCAACCACGCCGACCGCACGCCCGCGCAGCGCGACTGGGTGCGTGCCTTCTTCGAGCGCGAGGTGCGGCCACTGCTCATTCCGGTGGGGCTGGATCCGGCGCACCCCTTCCCCCTGGTGGCGAACAAGTCGCTCAACTTCATCGTGCGGCTGGGCGGCCGCGACGCCTTCGGCCGCGAGAGCCAGATCGCCATCGTCAAGGTGCCGCGCGTGCTGCCGCGGGTCATCCGCCTGCCGGCGTCGGTGTGCGCCCCGGGCCAGCAGGGTTTCGTGCTGTTGTCCAGCGTGATCCGTGCCCACCTGGAGGCTCTGTTCGCCGGCCGCACGGTGGAGTCGTTCTCCCAGTTCCGGGTGACGCGCGACTCGGACCTGGACGTCGACGAGGACGACGTGACCAACCTGCGCCAGGCGCTGCGCACCGGCCTGACGACGCGCCACTTCGGCCAGGCCATCCGCCTGGAGGTGGTGGATTCCTGCCCCGAGGCCCTGTGGCGCTTTCTGCTGGAGCAGTTCGACCTGCCGGAGGCGGCGCTGTACCGCGTGAACGGCCCGGTGAACCTGGTGCGGCTGACCGAGCTCATCGACCAGGCCGACGACGTGGCCGGCGGCCCCTCGCTGCGCTTCGCGCCCTACGAGCCGGCCTGGCCGGTGGGCCGGCTGCCGCGCTCGGGCTCGGTCTTCGAGACGCTGCGCGAGCGCGACATCCTGCTGCACCATCCGTTCGAGAGCTTCGAGCCGGTGGTCGAGTTCTTGCGCCAGGCCGTGCACGACCCGGACGTGCTGGCGATCCGCCAGACGGTCTACCGCACGGGTGCCAAGTCGGTGCTGATGGACCTGCTCATCGAGGCGGCGCGGCGCGGCAAGGAGGTGATGGTCGTCGTGGAGCTGAAGGCGCGCTTCGACGAGGAGGCCAACATCAACTGGGCCGAGCGGCTGGAGGCCGTGGGCGCGCAGGTGGTGTACGGCATCGTGGGCCTCAAGACCCATGCCAAGCTGCTGCTGGTGACGCGACGCGAGACGGGCGCACGCGGCGCGCCGGTGCTGCGCCGCTACGTGCACCTGTCCACCGGCAACTACAACCCCAAGACGGCGCGCCTGTACACCGACCTCGGCTACCTGACGGCCGACCCCGGCATCGCCGCCGACGCCGACGCCGTGTTCCAGCAGATCGCCAGCCTGACACGGGTGCGGCCGCCGCGCCACCTGCTGACGGCACCGTTCGTGCTGCACCGCCGGCTGGTGCGCCACATCGGCCAGGTGGCCGACGCGGCGCGCGCCGGCCGCCCGGCGCGCATCGTGGCGAAGTTCAATGCGCTGACCGAACCGGCCCTGATCCGCGCCCTCATCGATGCGGGCCGCGCCGGCGCCAGCATCGACCTCATCGTGCGCGGTGCGTGCATGCTGCCGCCGGGCATCGCGGGCGAGACCGACCGCATCCGCGTGCGCTCGGTGATCGGGCGCTTCCTCGAGCACTCGCGCATCATGTACTTCCGCTGGGGAGACGGCGACGAGGACGAGGCGCTGTACCTGTCCAGCGCCGACTGGATGGGGCGCAACATGTTCCGCCGCATCGAGCTGGCCTGGCCGGTGCGCGACGCGCGCATGCGCCAGCGGGTGATCGACGAATGCCTGGTGCCCTACCTGCACGACCGGCGCGATGCCTGGGTGCTGCGGGCCGACGGCAGCTACCAGCGGGTGGACACCCAAGGGGTGAGCGCGCAGCAGGCGCTCATGGCCCGCTACCAGCCGCGCCCGGCCTGACGAGGACGACGATGGACCTGATCCTGTGGCGGCATGCCGAAGCCGAGGAGCTGGCGGAGGGCCAGGACGACCCGTCCCGCGGCCTCACGCCCAAGGGGGAGCGCCACGCGCGCCGCATGGCGGAATGGCTGCACACCGTGCTGCCCGAGACCACGCGCATCCTGGTGAGCCCGGCGCTGCGCACGCGCCAGACCGCCGACGCGCTGGAGCGCAAGTACAAGCTGGTGGACGCGCTGTCGCACGAGGGCACGGTGGACGGCCTGCTGGCCGCCGCGCGCTGGCCCGACGCCCGCGAGCCGGTGCTCATCGTGGGCCACCAGCCCACCCTCGGCCTGGCGGCGGCCTACCTGATGACCGGCCCCCGGCTCATCGCCGGCCACGAGCAGGAGATGGTGCCCTGGTCCATCCGCAAGGGCGGCGTCTGGTGGCTGCGCCACCGCCCCAAGGAGGAACGGGGCGAGGTGGTGCTGGTGACGGTGCGCTCGCCCGAGCTGCTGTGAGGCCCGCCGGCACCTGAACAGTGCCGTGGCGCACCGAGGTGGCGCGCTAGCCGGCAGGCGGCGCCGCACCGTGGTGCGTCCCGGCGGCGGCCGCGGGGGTGGCGCGTGCACGGGTTATGGGCATGGGCCTTGCATTCTGGTGCGCCCGTTCGCCCGGCTGGTGCATGCGCCGCCTGCCCGCCGGCCCGGTCCCGCTTGCCACCCCCTGCCATGGATTCCCTCAAGCCAGGCGCCGATGCGCTGTTCCTCCTCCTGGGCGCCATCATGGTGCTCGCCATGCACGCCGGCTTCGCCTTCCTCGAGCTGGGCACGGTGCGCAAGAAGAACCAGGTCAACGCCCTGGTCAAGATCCTCGTCGATTTCGCCGTCAGCACGGTGGCCTACTTCTTCGTGGGCTATGCGGTGGCGTACGGCGTGAGCTTCTACAGCGGCGCGGGCACCCTGGCCGCGAACAACGGCGTGGAGCTGGTGCGCTTCTTCTTCCTGCTCACCTTCGCGGCGGCCATCCCGGCCATCGTCTCCGGCGGCATCGCCGAACGCGCGCGCTTCGGCCCGCAGCTGATGGCCACGGCGGTGATCGTGGGCGGGGTGTACCCGCTGTTCGAGGGCATGGTATGGGGGCAGCGCCTGGGCTTCCAGGCGTGGCTGCAGGGCTGGACGGGCGCGGCCTTCCACGATTTCGCGGGCAGCGTGGTGGTGCACGCGGTGGGCGGCTGGATCGGCCTGGCCGCCGTGCTGCTGCTGGGCCCGCGGGCCAACCGCTACCGCAAGGATGGCGCCATCAGCGCCCACCCGCCGTCGAGCATCCCCTTCCTTGCGCTGGGCGCCTGGATCCTGGCCGTGGGCTGGTTCGGCTTCAACGTGATGAGCGCCCAGAGCCTGGACAAGCTCTCGGGGCTGGTGGCGGTGAACTCGCTCATGGCCATGGTGGGCGGCACGCTCGTGGCCGTGGCCCTGGGGCGCAACGACCCCGGCTTCGCCTACAACGGCCCGCTGGCCGGGCTGGTGGCCGTGTGTGCGGGGTCGGACGTGATGCACCCGCTGGGCGCGCTGGTCGTGGGCGGCGTGGCCGGCGCCATCTTCGTCGTGATGTTCACGCTCACGCAGAACCGCTGGCGCATCGACGACGTGCTGGGCGTGTGGCCGCTGCACGGGCTGTGCGGCGCGTGGGGTGGCCTGGCCTGCGGGGTCTTCGGCCAGCCGGCCCTCGGTGGCCTTGGCGGTGTCAGCCTTGGCGCGCAGCTGGTGGGCACGCTGGCGGGCGTGGCGTGGGCGCTCGTTGCCGGCGCGGCGGTGTACGGCGTGCTGCGGGTGGGTGTGGGGCTGCGGCTGAGCCCGGAGCAGGAGTTCGACGGGGCCGACCTGTCGCTGCACCGCATCGGCGCCACGCCGGAGCGCGAAGCGAACTGGTGAGCCTCAGGCGCCGGGGGCGCCGACGTCGGCCACCAGCTCGAAGCCGCCCTCGGCCACCACCTGGCCGTTGATGCGCAGGCTCACCGGGTGGGCGCCCGGGTGGTAGCGCCGGGTGGTGATGGGCCGCAGGCTGTGGCGGCGCGTCAGCGCGCGCGCCTCGCCGGGCGCCAGGGTCAGCGTCCAGCCCTTGAACACCTTGGGCGCGCGTGCCGCGCGGGCACCGGCGTGTGCCACCGCGTAGTCGATGACCAGCGCTTGCGGCTCGGTGGCCGTGGAGCGCAGGGTCACCGCGAGCTGCAGCTCGTCGCCCACGCGCGCCTGCGCGGGCGCCACCTGCAGCGTGGCGCTGCCGTCGAACGCGCGCCCCAGCCCCCAGGCCTGCAGCACCGAGGCATGGCCCTGCTTGACCAGCGTGCGGCTGGCGTGGCGCAGCACGCCGCGGCGCGCCGCGGGCGCGCCGGGCAACCAGCGCGCGATCCAGTCCGCGACCGTGTCCGGGTGGTCCTTGGCGATGTCGTTGAGGTGGTTGGCCACGCTGCGGCGGACCGACTCGTCGGGGTCGTCCTGCAGCCGCTGCAGGATGGGCCAGGGAGGGCGGGGGTCGTCCACCGACGCCTGCAGCCGCAACCCCCACGGCAGGCGCGGCCGGCTGCCTTCGCTGGCCAGGCGCCGCACCGCGGCGCTGGGGTCTTCGGCCCAGCGGTAGAGCACGGGCCAGACCTCGGCCGGGTGGTCGCGCAGCAGGGGTCGGATGGCGAACTCGGCGGTGAAGCGCTGCGTGAGGGCATGCAACGCCTGCAGCGCGCGGGGCAGGGCCGCCGGCTCGGCCAGTGCGCGGCGGGTCAGCAAGTCGCCGGCCGCCCACAGCACCCAGCCCGACAGGCCGTGCGCGGCGTCGGCGCTGCCATCGGCATGCAAGGGGGCCAGCGCGGACTCGATCGCCTCGGCCGCGGGCGCCAGGCCGGGCGGCAGCTCCTCGTCCAGGGCGTCGGCGATGCGCATGGCGCGGGCCTTCATCTCCAGCCCTTCCAGCCCGTCGGTGGCCCGCTGCACGAAGCGGCCGCTGTCGAAGCTGGCGCAGGCCCGCCCCAGGTGGCGGGCGGCGTCCGTCACGGTGCCGGCGTGGATCAGGTGCTTGAATGCCTCGGGCATGGGCAGGAATCAGTGAAAACGATAGGGCAGGGCAGGGTCGCGCTACGTGGTTTCCACACCGGGGCCCGTGTGCGCGCGCCGCAGCATCCCATGATTCCGTGCCCCCTTGAAACGAGTGGAGTTCTGCATGATCGACCGACGTCACCTTGTCCTCGCCACCACCGCCGCGCTCGCCAGCGTGCTCGCCGCCCCGGCCGCCTGGGCCCAGGCGTACCCGTCCAAGCCGGTGCGCCTGATCGTGCCCTTCGCGCCGGGTGGCACCACGGACATCATCGCCCGCGTGGTGGCCGAGAAGCTGCCGCAGCACCTGGGCAACACCGTGGTGGTGGAGAACAAGGCCGGCGGCGGCGGCGTCATCGGTGCGGCCGAGATCTCGCGCGCCGCGCCGGACGGCTACACGCTCGGCATGGCCACGGTGTCCACCACCGCTGCCAACCCCGCGATCAACCCGCGCATCTCCTACGACCCGATCGCCGGCTTCACGCCCATCATCAACATCGCGGCCACGCCCAACGTGATCGCCGTGCACCCCAGCTTCCCGGCCAAGGACTACAAGGCCTTCGTGGCCGAGATCCTCGCCAAGCCGGGCAAGTACAGCTACGCCACCTCGGGCACGGGCGGCATCGGCCACCTGCAGACCGAGTTGTACAAGAGCCTGACCAAGACCTTCATCACCCACATCCCGTACCGCGGCGCGGGCCCGGCGCTGAATGACGTGGTGGCGGGCCAGGTGCCCATCATCTTCGACAACCTGCCCTCGGCCCTGCCGTTCATCAAGGATGGCCGGCTCGTTCCCATCGTGGTCGCGGCGCCGCAGCGGGTCGCCAGCCTGCCCAACGTGCCCACCTTCGCCGAGCTCGGCCTGGCCCCGGTGAACCGCATGGCCTACTACGGCATCCACGCGCCGGCCGGCGTGCCCAAGGAGATCGTGGACAAGATCAACGCCGCGGTGAAGAAGACGCTGGAGATGCCCGACGTGAAGAAGCGCATCGAGGACACCGGCTCGCTGATCGTGGCCAACTCGCCCGCGGATTTCGGCAAGCAGATCCAGGACGAACTGACCACCTACAAGAAGGTGGTGCAGCTGCAGCGCCTGAAGCTGGACTGAGCCGGCAGGCGTGGCGCGCTTTCACAGGCGCGTCACGCGCGGCGGCGAGCCTAGCGGGCTTCGAACACGAGCCCACGAGGCCCCGCCATGCGACTCGCATCCTCCCTCAGCCGGCTGTGCGCCGCGCTCCTCGCCGCCGGCGTCCTGCTGCCGGCGGCCGCCTCCTCCTCCGGCGTCGTCATCAGCCAGGTCTATGGCGGCGGCGGCAACAGCGGCGCCACCTGGCGCCAGGACTTCATCGAGCTGTTCAACGCCGGCTCGGCGCCGGTGTCGCTGGCCGGCTGGTCGGTGCAGTACAACTCCACCACCGGCACCAGCACCTGGCAGAAGACGGACCTCGGCGCCGTCGTGCTGCAGCCGCGGCAGTACTACCTGGTGCAGCAGGCCGCAGGCACGGGCGGCACGCAGGACCTGCCCACGCCCGATGCGGTGGGCAACATCTTCATGGGGTCCACGGGCGGCAAGGTCGCCCTGGTCAGCACCACCGCCGCGCTGGTCGGTGACAAGCCCACCTCCGCGTCCATCGTCGACCTGGTCGGATTCGGCAGCGCCAACTTCTACGAGGGTGCCGGCGCCGCGCCCGCGCCGTCCAACACCACCGCCGACCTGCGTGTGGCCGGTGGTTGCACCGACACCGACCAGAACGCGGCCGACTTCGTCACCGGGGCACCCACGCCGCGCAACACCGCCGCGCCGCTGGGCACCTGCGGTGGCGACGGCCCCGCGGTGCGTTCCATCCCCGAGATCCAGGGCAGCGGCGCCAGCAGCCCCTTCGCCGGCAGCGCGGTGAAGACCTCCGGCGTGGTCACGCGGGTCAACAACAACGGCTTCTTCCTGCAGGACCCATCCGGCGACGGCAATCCGGCCACCTCCGACGGCCTGTTCATCTACACCGGCAGTGCGCCCTCGGTGCAGGCCGGCCAGTGGGTGGAGCTCACCGGCGTGGTGACCGAGTTCAACGTGGGCGCTGCCGGCAATGCCGACACGGCCGCGCACACCGTGACCGAGCTCACCGGCGTGGCCAACCTGGTGGTGCTGAGCAGCGGCCACACGGTGGCGCCCACGCCCATCGCCTTCCCCGAGCTGGCCAACGACGACCTGGAGCGCGTCGAGGGCATGCTGGTCACGCTCACCAGCCCGCTGACCGTGTCGCAGAACTACTTCCAGGGCCGCTATGGCCAGGTGACGCTGTCGGCCGGCGGCCGGCTGGAGACGCCCACCAACCGCCACCGCCCCGGCACGCCCGAAGCGCTGGCGCAGGCCGACGCCAATGCCCGCGCCCGACTCATCCTCGACGACGGCAGCAGCGCGCAGAACCCCAACCCCACGCCGTGGATGGCCGAGGACGGCACGCTGCGCGCGGGTGACACCGTGGCTGCCGGCCTGACCGGTGTCATCGACTACGGCCTGGCCACCGCGAGCAACACCGGCTTCGGCGACTACAGGCTGCACCCCACCGCGCCCGTGCAGATCAGCCGCACCCATGAGCGCAGCGCGGCGCCTGCCTGGCTGCCCGGCAACGTGAGGCTGGCCAGCTTCAACGTGCTGAACTACTTCACCACCTTCACCGACGGCACCGACGTGGATGGCCGCTCGGGCCAGGGCTGCCGACTGGGCGACTCGGTGGCGGCTTCCAACTGCCGCGGCGCGAGCAACGCGGCCGAGTTCACCCGACAACGCACCAAGATCATCGAGGCCATCGCGGCCATCGACGCCGACGCGCTGGGCCTGGTGGAGGTGCAGAACAACGGCGCGGTGGCCGTGCAGAACCTGGTGGACGGCCTGAACGCCCGCCTGGGCGCCGGCACCTACGCCGTGGTGGCCGACCCGGTGCAGGGCACGGGCACCGACGCGATCAAGGTGGCCATGGTCTACAAGCCCGCGCGCCTGAGCCCGGTCGGCGCCGCGCAGAGCGACAGCGACGCGGTGCACAACCGCCCGCCGCTGGCGCAGACCTTCGCCGCGGCCAACGGCGAGCGCTTCACGCTGGTGGTGAACCACCTCAAGAGCAAGGGCAGCTGCCCCTCCGCCGACGACCCCGACGCGGCCGGCAACGTCGACGCCGGTGACGGCCAGGGCTGCTGGAACGCGCGCCGGGTGGCGCAGGCCCAGCGCACGGCGCAGTGGGCCGGCGGACTGGCCGCGGGCGCCGGCACCGACGCCACGCTGCTGCTGGGCGACCTGAACGCCTATGCGCAGGAGGACCCGGTGGTCACGCTCGCGCAGGCCGGCTTCGCCGACCAGGTGGCGCGCTTCAGCGGCTTCGGCTACAGCTACGTGTTCGACGGCGCCGCGGGCCGGCTCGACCATGCGCTGGCCACCGCCTCGCTGGCGGCCCGCCTGACCGGCACGACCGAGTGGCACATCAATGCCGACGAGCCGGTGGTGATCGACTACAACACCGAGTTCAAGCAGCCGCTGTGCGGCACCTGCGGCCCCGACTACTACACGCCCACGCCGTACCGCTCTTCCGACCACGACCCCGTGGTGGCCGCGCTGTACCTCGTCAAGCGCATCGACGGCACGCCGGCCAAGGACAAGCTGGTGGGCACGCCGGGTGACGACCAGTTCGTGGCCGTCGGCGGCAGCGACACGCTCACCGGCGGCGCCGGCGAGGACGTGTTCAGCTACGCCAGCGTGAACGACGCCAAGGACACCATCACCGACTTCGAGCCGGCGGTGGACCGCATCGACGTGCGCGCGCTGCTGGCCAGCGTGGGCTACACCGGCAGCGACCCCTTCGCCGACGGCTGGATGCGCCTGCGCGACCACGACAAGGGCGTGCGTGTGCAGATCGACCCGGACAGCCGGCGCGGGCCCGCCAAGTGGCAGGACATGGTGGTGCTGCGCGGCCGCACGGCGGCCGACATCGTCACCTCGCGCGACTTCATCGTCGCGGACCCGGCGGCCAGCCGCCGTTGATGGGCGCCGCGGCGCGGCGCGCGGTTCAGCCGCCCGCCGTGCCCGCCCCAGGCGCCAGCGGCTCCCAGCCCTCGATCCAGCGGGCGAAGCGCCGCAGGCCGTCGTCCAGCGGCGTGCAGGCCCAGTCGCCGATGCGCGCGCGCAGCCGCCCGTCGTCGGCGCAGGTCACCGGCACGTCGCCTGGCTGCATCGGGCCGAACTCGATCTGCGCCGTCAGCCCCAGCGCGTCTTCCAGCGTGCGCACGAAGTCGATCACCTTCACCGGCACGTGGTGGCCGAGGTTGAAGATCTCGGATTCCGCCGGCCGCTCGGCGGGCGCCGGCGCATGCAGCAGGCCCAGCACCGCATCGACGATGTCGTCGATGTAGGTGAAGTCGCGCAGCAGCTGCCCCTCGGCGAACAGCGTGATGGGCTGGCCGGCGCGGATGCGGCGCGAGAACGAGAAGTACGCCATGTCGGGCCGGCCCCAGGGCCCGTACACCGTGAAGAAGCGCAGGCCGGTGGACCGCAGGCCGTGGATGCTGGCGTAGGTGTGGGCGATCAGCTCGTTGGCGATCTTGGTGGCCGCGTACAGCGAGGCGGGGCGATCGACCCGGTCGGTCTCGCGGAAGGGCGCATCGCGCCGGCTGCCGTAGACGCTGGACGAGCTGGCGTACAGCAGATGCGGCACGGCCTGCTGCCGGCAGGCCTCGATCACGTGGCCGAAGCCCACCAGGTTGGACTGGATGTAGTCCGCCGGCGCATGGATGGAATGCCGCACCCCGGCCTGCGCGGCCAGGTGGATGACGGCGTCGAAGCGGCCCTCGGCGAACAGCGCGTGCGTGGCCGGGCCGTCGCACAGGTCCAGCGCGTGGCAGGGCACGCCGCGCGGGGTGAGCAGGGCGGCCACCCGGTCGTGCTTGAGCCGGGGGTCGTAGTAGGCGTTGAAGCTGTCCACGCCGGTGACGCGGTGGCCGCCATCGGCCAGACGGGCGGCGACGTGGGCGCCAACGAAGCCGGCCGCGCCGGTGACGAGGTAATGGGCCATGGCGTGTCGCCGGCAGCGCACCGGCGGATCGCATAAGGGGGCGGGCATCATAGGCCACGCGCGGGGCGCACGCAGGCGGCTGCTACCATCGCGCCCCGCGCGCGTCCCCCGCCTTCCTGGCTGTTCCCACCTTGTCCGACCTTCCGCCTGGCTCCCCGCCCGGCCCCGCCCCGTGGCGCCGCTGGCTGCGCCTGCTGATGGCCGTGGTGCTGGGTGCACTGCTGCTTGGCTGGTTGCTGCGGCAGGTGCAATGGGCGCCGCTCGGCGCTGCGCTGGCGGCCACGCCCGCCTGGTTGTGGGCCACCGCCGTGGCCGGCTTGGCTCTCAGCTATGCGCTGCGGGCCGAGCGCTTGCGCCGCGAGTGGGCGTCCTGGTTCGCCGCGGACCCGGCGCGTGGCGCGGCCCCGGGCTTCATGGCCTGCCTGGCCCTGTTCCTCACCCACAACGCCGCCATCGTGCTGCTGCCCCTGCGCGCGGGCGAGGCGGGCTACCCGCTGCTGCTCAAGCGCCGCTTCGGCGTGCCGGTGGGCGAATCGCTCAAGAGCCTGCTCTGGTTGCGCCTGCAGGACGCGGCGGTGCTGGCCACGCTGGCCGCGGCCTGGCTGCCGCCGCTTCCCGCCGGATCGCGCGCCGGATGGCTCCTGCTGCTGGCGGGCGCCTGGGCCCTGGCATTGACGGCCGGGCCGCGCGCCCTGGCCGGCGTGGCGCGCCGCGCTGCGGGCGTGGCACGCTTCGAAGCCACCTGGCTCGCCCACCGCAACGACCGCGCCGGCTGGACCCTGTGCGCAGCCAACTGGGTGGTGAAGCTGGCGGTGCTGGCGCTGCTGCTGGCGGCCTTCGCGCCGGTGGGTGTGGGCGCTGGCCTGCGCGGTGCGCTCGGCGGCGAGCTCGCCTCGGTGCTGCCGCTGCAGGGCCCCGCGGGGCTCGGCACCTACGAGGCCGGCGTGTGGGCCGCGGTGATGGCCGCCGAGCCGGCGTTGCGCCCGGTCGGCGCGCAGGTGGCGGCCGGCGCGCTGGCCCTGCACGCGGTCAGCCTGCTGTGCGCGCTGGCCGCTGCGGCGATGATCATGCCCTGGGCGCGCACGGCGCGGCCCGAGGCCCCCCTGGTGGAGAACGAACCCCGATGAACACGACGACTTCCCTGCCGGCCACCGATGGCGGCGACGACCTGGTGGCCGCCCGCGCCGTGGCGCTGGGCCGGCTGCCGGCGCACCGCCTGTCGGTCGTGGTGCCCATGTACAACGAGATCGACAACGCGCGGCCGCTGATCGATGCGGTGCAGGCCGCGCTGGCGGCTTACCCGCAGCCGTGGGAGCTGATCGTCGTGGACGACGGCAGCCGTGATGGCACCGGCCGCGCGCTGCAGGAGCACGCGGCCACGGTCGGCCCGCACATCCGGGTGCTGCGCCTGCTGCGCAACTTCCGGCAGACCGCGGCCATGCAGGCGGGCATCGACGCGGCACGCGGCGACGTCATCGTCACCATGGACGGCGACCTGCAGAACGACCCGCAGGACATCCCGCTGCTGGTGGCCAAGCTGCTCAACGAGCCCTACGACATGGTGGCCGGCTGGCGCAAGAACCGGCAGGACGGCTTCGCCCTGCGCAAGTTCCCGTCGATGCTCGCCAACCGGCTGATCCGCCGCGTCACCGACCTGAAGTTCCAGGACCTCGGCTGCAGCCTCAAGGCCTTCCGCGCCCCGGTGCTGCACCAGGTGCGGCTGTATGGCGAGATGCACCGGTTCATCCCGGCGTGGCTGGCCACGGTGACCTCACCCGCCCGCATGGCCGAGGTGCCGGTGAGCCACCACGCGCGCACGGCCGGGGAGTCCAAGTACGGCATCTCACGCACCTTCCGCGTGCTGGTGGACCTGCTGTCGGTGTACTTCTTCCTCAACTTCGGCGCGCGGCCCGGGCACTTCTTCGGCACGGTGGGCCTGGGCGTGGGCGCCATCGGCACGGCCATCCTGGGCTACCTGGGCGTGCTCAAGCTGCTGGGTGAATCGGTGGGCGGCCGGCCGCTGCTGATCCTGGGCTTCTTCATGGTGATCGCCGGCCTGCAGTTCCTCTGCACGGGCGTGCTGGCCGAGCTGCTGATCCGCATCTACTACGAAGGCGGCACCGCGCGCGCCTACCACTCGATGGGCCAGCCCGCGCTGGCCGACGGCGACGCCTGGCATGGCAGCGGGCGCTGACACGCCGGCCGCGCCGCGCGCCACGGGCGGCGCGGCCTGGCCGGTGGCGCTGGCGCTGCTGGCGATCACGCTGTTCCAGCTGGGCGCGGCGCCGCTGTTCGACGTGGACGAGGGGGCGTTCAGCGAGGCCACGCGCGAGATGCTGGCCAGCGGCGACTGGCTGCACACCACGCTGAACGGCGAGGACCGGTTCGACAAGCCCATCGGCGTGTACTGGCTGCAGGCGCTGAGCGTGTCACTGCTGGGCCTGAACGAGTTCGCCCTGCGCCTGCCCTCGGCCCTGTGCGCCTGGGGCTGGGCGATGGCGGTGTGGGGCTTCGCACGGCCGCGGCTGGGCGAGCGCACGGCCACCAGCGCCGCGCTCATGCTGGTGACGAGCCTGGGCGTGGTCGCCATCGGGCGGGCCGCCACGGCCGACGCCTTGCTGAACTTCCTGCTGGTGCTGGCCACCTTCGATGGCTGGCGCTGGCTCGACAGCGGCGCCAAGGCGCCCTTGCGGCGTGCCTTCGCCTGGATCGGCCTGGGCCTGCTGGCCAAGGGCCCGGTGGCGGTGCTGGTGCCGGTGGCGGCGGTGGGCCTGTGGCTGCTGAGCCAGGGCGACTGGCGCGCGCTGGGCCGCCGCCTCGTGGCGGCCGTCACCGACCTGCCCGCGTGGGCGCTGCTCGTGGGCATCGCCGCGCCCTGGTACGCCTATGCCCTGCACCGGCACGGCCATGCCTTCATCGACGGCTTCTTCGTGCGCCACAACCTGTCGCGCTACACCGGCACGCTCGAGCAGCACGGCGGCAGCGCGGGCTACTACCTGGTGGTGCTGCCGCTGCTGCTGCTGCCCTGGGCGCCGCTGCTCGTGGGCGTGGCGCGCCAGTCCCTGGCCCACTGGCGCGACCCGCTGGGGCGCTTCCTGCTCGGCTGGGGCCTGTTCGTGCTGGTGTTCTTCTCGCTGTCGGGCACCAAGCTGCCGCACTACGTGCTCTATGGCGCCACGCCCTTCGTGCTGCTGATGGCCATGGCGCTGGAGCGCGCGGGGGCCGCCATGCGCTGGGCGGTGGCCCTGGCCGGCGTGGTGCTGCTGGCCGCGGTGGCGGTGCCGGCCTGGACGCTGCCACAGTGGGTGGACGCGGTGAAGCATCCGATGTACCGCGCCTTGCTGGGCGGGGCCGACGCGCCGGTGGCGCTGGCGGTGGCGGCCAGCGTGGGCGCACTCATCGTGCTGGCGCTGGCCGCCGTGCCCGGCACCTGGCGCGAGCGGCTCGGCGGCCCTGCGTCCAGCCTGGCCGGCGGCGCGGTGGTGGCGCTGGTGCTGCTGGGCTTCGCGCTGCCCTGGTGGGGCACGCTCGTGCAGGGGCCTGTGCGGGAGGCGGCGCGGGTGGCCCGCGGCCTGCCCGAGCCCGCGGTGCAGTGGAAGCTGCACCAGCCCAGCTTTGCCGTGTACCGGCAGCAGCCCACGCCGCGCCGGGCGCCCCAGCCGGGGGAGCTGGCGCTCATCCGCAGCGACCACCTGGCGCGCCTGCCGGCCGACCAGGCAGGTTCCTACGACACGGTGTTCGAGCAGCAGGGCATCGCGCTGATCCGCTGGCGCGGCGCGGCGGCCTCGGCGCGCTGACGCCCTCGGGCAGGGGCCGCCAGGCGGTGGGCCCTCAGCCCCAGGGCGAGAGCAGGAAGGCGCGCGGCACGCCCTGGCAGAGGCCTTCTCCCACGATCTGGCCGCGGTCGTTGATGGCCACCGCCTTCTGCAGCACCCAGGCCGCGCTGGCCATCGGGTCGAGCAGGTCGTTCAGGTCCTGCATGCCAGCGTCCGGCCTGGCCACGAACGCACGCCAGCGGGACCGGCCACCGCCGCCCGGGGCCGGCTGCGTCGCCCGGCCCACCACCGTGCCCGCGGCGTTGATGCCATGGGCGTACGACGAGCCCGCATCGCTGGCGTCCAGCGAGCCCAGTTCGCGCGTGAGGCCGTCCTGCCAGACGAAGGCGCGGGCCACCCGCGCGCCGGGGCGCTGCAGCGTGCCGCAGACCATGCCGCTGGCGTTGATGCCGCCCGCCGCATGGCTCTGGGCGCCGGTGACGGCGAGCGCCTGCACCACGCCGCCCACGCGCAGGAACGCGCACTGGCCGTGGGGGCCCACCATGTCGCCCAGCACGGTGCCATCGTCGAGGATGGCACGCCCCACGCCCAGGCCATAGCCCGCCGGCAAGGTGAAGGGCTCGAACTGCCCGGTGCCGCCGACGAAGGGCAGGTCGCCGCTGTAGCCGGTGACCTGGCCCACGCCGTTGACGGCGAAGGCGAAGGTGTGCGCCTCGCGGGGGGCCGGCACGAACACCCGCGTGCCGTCCGTGCTCACCCAGGCGCGGGCCTTGTTGAACACGCCGTTGGTGCCGTCGTAGCCGCACACCAGCCCGTCGTCGTTGATGCCGGTGGCCGACGAAGGCGTGGCACGCCCGGCGTGGCGCATGCCCCGCATGCGGCCGGCGTGCGACACGAAGGCCACCCCGCGGTTGTCCGTGGTCTTGCGGTTGGCCATGCCCGCGGCCACGCCATGGTTGTTCAAGGCCTTCACGCGCACGTTGCCGCCGCCCAGGTCACCGAGGTCGGTGAGGCGGTAGCGGGGCAGCGCGGTGGCGTGGGCGAGGGGGCCGGCGCTCGCCAGCAGTGCGGTGGTGGCGCCCAGCCACTGGCGACGGGTGAAGGCAAGGTGCATGGCAACTCCAGCAGGCAGAGCGCCATTGTGGGACGCGGCCGGGCCGGCGCAGCGTCACGAATGCTCAGCGTCCCCGGTGGCGACCGCGATAATCGTGGGATGTTCACCGGCATCGTTCAAGGCCTCGCCCGCGTCGAGGCGCTCACCGATCTTCCCGGCCTGCGCCGCATCACGCTGCGCCTGCCGCCGGGCTTCGACGAGGGCCTGGCCATCGGCGCCAGCGTGGCCTGCGACGGCTGCTGCCTCACCGTCACCGAGCGTCCGCAGCCCGGCGTGGCTGCCTTCGACGTGATGCAGCAGAGCCTGTCGCTCACCACGCTGGGCGAGTGGCAGCCGGGCAGCGCGGTCAACGTGGAGCGGGCCGCACGCGACGGCGCCGAGATCGGTGGCCACCCGTTGTCGGGCCACATCGACGTCACGGGCACGGTGCTCGAGGTGCGCCAGCCCGAGAACAACCATGTGCTGCGCATCGGCCTGCCCCCACGCTGGATGCGCTACGTGTTCGCCAAGGGCTACATCGCCATCAACGGCGCCAGCCTCACCGTGGCCGAGGCCGACCGCGTGGCCGGCTGGTTCGAGGTGTGGCTCATCCCCGAGACGCTGCGCATGACCACCTTCGGCGGCAAGCGCCCGGGCGACCGGCTGAACATCGAAATCGAGCGCTCGACGCAGGTGTTCGTGGACACCGTGCGGGATGCGCTGGACGAACGCCTCGGCCCCTTGATGCCGGCGCTGGAAGCCCTGCTGCGCCAGCAGGGCCTGTCCGCGGACGAACTCGCGCGCCCCGTGCCGCTGCCGCGGGGCTGACGCGAGCCCGCAGGCCGGGCTCCCGGCAGGGCGCGAAGACCTCCCCCGCGAGGGGGAATGCCAGGCCGCGTGTGGGCGGCGACGATGCCCGCCTGTCTCGTCGCCTGCCCACGCCCATGATCACGACGCTGCCTCCCGGCCCGCGCACCCCCCACCCCGTCTGCCGCGGCCGGCGCCAATGCCTGTTGGGCGCCCTCGCCGCGGGCGTGCCGGGCGCCTGGGCGGCCGACGGCACGCGGCCCGTGGACGAGGGCACCGCCCCGCCCGCCGTGCTGCTCGCGCGCGACGCACCACCGGGCCTCGACCCGGCCGGCTGGCTGGTGAGCGAGAAGTTCGACGGTGTGCGCGCCGTCTGGGATGGGCGGGTGCTGCGGTTTCGCGGTGGCGCGGTGGTGGAGGCGCCTGCCGACTTCCTGCGCGGCCTGCCCGCCGGCCAGCCGCTCGACGGCGAGCTGTGGCTGGCGCGCGGCCGCTTCGATGAGCTCTCGGGCATCGTGCGCGCCGGCGCGTCTGCCGGTGACCGCTGGACGGCGGTGCACTACCTCGTGTTCGAGCTGCCGGGCGCTCCGGGCACCTTCCAGGAGCGCACACGGCGCCTGCAGGCCCTGGCGGCGGCCGCGCCCGCCGGTCGCCGCTGGGCGCCGGTCGAGCAGCTGGAGGTCAGCGACGCGGCGGCGCTGCGCCGCCGGCTGGCCGAGGTGGTGGCCGCTGGCGGCGAGGGCCTGATGCTGCACCGCGCCGACGCGCCTTACGTCACCGGCCGCAGCCCCGGCCTGCTCAAGCTCAAGCCGGTGCAGGACGCGGACGGCGTGGTGGTCGGCCACACACCGGGCCGTGGCCGCCATGCCGGTGCGGTGGGTGCCTTGCGCGTACGGGGCGAGGACGGCCGCGAGTTCCTCATCGGCAGCGGGCTCACCGATGCGCAGCGCCGATCGCCGCCACCCGTGGGCAGTGTCGTCACCTACACCTGGCGCGGGCGCACCTCGCAGGGGCTGCCGCGTTTCGCCACCCTGTGGCGGGTGCGCGAGGCCGGCTGGTGAGCCCCGCCGTGGCGGCCGCATCTGCCTGGGGTATCGTGCCGCCATGAGCGAGCTGAGCTTCTTCTGGCACGACTACGAGACCTTCGGCCGCGTGCCCCGGCGCGATCGCCCCGCGCAGTTCGCCGGCATCCGCACCGACGAGCAGCTGCAGGAGATCGGCGAGCCGGTGATGGCCTACTGCCAGCCCACGCCCGATTACCTGCCCGACCCCGAGAGCTGCCTGCTCACCGGCATCCTGCCGCAGCTGTGCCTGGCCCGCGGCGTGCCGGAGCCGCGCTTCGCGGCGCTCATCGAGGCCGAGCTCGCACGCGCCGGCACGGTGGGCGTGGGCTACAACACCATCCGCTTCGACGACGAGGTGACCCGCCACCTGTTCTGGCGCAACCTCATCGACCCCTACGCCCGCGAGTACAAGAACGACTGCGGTCGCTGGGACCTGCTGGACACCGTGCGCTGCATGTATGCGCTGCGCCCCGAAGGGCTGGAGTGGCCTCGCCACGAGGACGGCCGCCCGTCCTTCAAGCTCGAGCACCTCACGGCCGCCAACGGCCTGGCCCACGAGGCCGCGCACGATGCCCTGTCGGACGTGCGCGCCACCGTGGCCCTGGCCCGGCGGGTGCGCGACGCCAACCCGCGCCTGTGGGCGTTCTGCCTGCGGCTGCGGCAGAAGCAGGCGGTGTGGGCCGAGATCGAGTCGGCGCAGGCCCAAGGCAAACCCTTCCTGCACGTGTCGGGCATGTTCGGGCCCGAGCGTGGCTGCATCGGCGTGGTGTGGCCGCTGGCGCCGCACCCCACCAACCGCAACGAGCTGATCGTCTGGGACCTGGCCGAGGACCCCGAGGAGCTGTTCGGGCTGAACGCGGCGCAGATCCGCGAGCGCCTGTTCACGCGCGCCGACGAACTCCCGGAGGGCACGCGCCGCCTGCCCATCAAGAGCATCCATGTGAACAAGTCGCCCGTGGTCATCGGCAACCTGCGCACGCTCACGCCGGCCATGGCCGAGCGCTGGGGCATCGACCTGGCGCTGGCCGACCGCCACGCCCAGGCTTGCGCGGCCCGTGGGGGCTCGATGGCGGGCATCTGGCCCGACGTCTACGCCCGCCCTGCGCCCACGCAGGCGCCTGACGTGGACGAGGACCTTTACGGCGGCTTCGTCGGCCCCACCGACCGGCAGCGCCTGGATCGCCTGCGGGCCACCGCCCTGGACGACGCCGCCTGGTCGCGCGCCAGCTTCGACGACCGCCGGCTCGACGAACTGGTGTTCCGCTACCGCGCGCGCCATGCCGCCGCCACGCTCAGCACCGAGGAGCGGGCCCGCTGGCAGGCGCATTGCGCCGCCCGGCTGCACGATGGGGCCGGCGGAGCGCTCACGCTGGAGCAGTTCTTCGAGCGCCTGGACACGCTGGCCGAGCAGGCCGACGAGCGCGGCCAGGCCCTGCTGGGTGAGCTGTACGACTACGCCGAGCAGATCGCGCCGCCGCGTGGGTGAGCGCGCCGCCGGGCGGTCACTCGTTGATGGTCCTTGACGGTCTGGTGCGGGGTAGGGGGTGTGCGCTGGGCAGGCACTGCCCTAGTCTCGGCTTCCCTCCCGGCCGGGATGTGCAGCCCGGCCGCAGCCCTTCACCTTGCATCGGAGACTGCCCCGTGAACCTGTCCCGTCTGTCCCCATCCTTCCGGCCCGGCGTGTTCGCCGCCAGGTGCCTGGCCGTGGCGGCGCTCGCTGCCGTCGGCTTCGGCGCGGCCGCGCAGACCGCCCCCGCCGCCCACGACGCCCACCCCTACAACTGGTTCAGCCCCGAGCAGGCCGCGGCGTCGGCGGGCGCCGTGGCGGCCAGCCACGATGTGCAGATCGACGGCGCCCTGTGGCTGCGCCTGCAGTTCGGCGAGGCCCGCCTGCCGGCGGGCGCGAAGCTGCGCATCACCTCGCTCACCGATGGTGCGCAACAGCACCTGAATGCCGAGACGCTGGCCCAGTGGCGCCATACCTCGGCCTACTTCAACGGCTCGGCCGTGCGCGTGGAATTGCTGGCGTCGCAGGCCGGTGAGGCCGGCCACTTCGGCATCGTCAAGGTGCTGGCGGGCAAGCCGCAGATCACGCCGGAAAGCCGCTGCGGCACCACCGATGACCGCGTGGCGTCCGACGAGAAGGACCGTGCCCGCCTGCTGGACGTGGGCTGCACCGCCAACCTCACCAAGGACGGCTGCTTCATCACCGCGGGCCACTGCCTGTCCTCGCCCTCGCTGGTGGACGGGGTCGAGTTCAACGTGCCCAAGTCCCTCGCCGGCGGTGGCCTCGTGCACCCGGCGCCGAAGGACCAGTACGTGCCCACCACCACCCGCAAGTTCGTCGATGGCGGCGTGGGCAACGACTGGGGCGTGTTCACCGTGCATCCCAACACCGAGACCGGCCTGATGCCGCTGCAGGCGCAGGGCCAGTCGCTGCGCTTCGCCAAGACCATTCCGGTGGTCGGCGACGAGGTGCGCATCACGGGCTACGGCGTGGACACCGGCATGGACAACCAGACCCAGCAGTTCTCCGTCGGCCCGGTGGACTCGGTGGTGCCCGGTTCCACCACGCTGCGCTACCGCGCCGACACCGAGGGGGGCAACAGCGGCTCGGCCGTGCTGGTGGGCGGCCGCGTGGTGGCCATCCACACCCACGGTGGCTGCACGAACTCCGGCGGCGCCAACCAGGGCACGCTGCTGACGAACAAGGCGTTCAAGAAGGCCTACAAGGCGATCTGCGCGCCGGCCCAGTGAGCCCACGGCGGCCCCGCCGAGGGGGCCTGATGGCCGCCTGAGCCTGCGTTCGGGCGGAGCCACCGCGGGCGCCTTCGGGCGCCCGCGTCGTGGCGGGCCTACACTCGGGCCTGGTTTCGTCGTCACCTGCCTCACCATGCCCGAAGTCGTCATCAGCGGCACCGGCCTCTACCGGCCTCCCCACGTCATCACCAATGCCGAGCTCGTGGAGGCCTTCAACGCCTACGTGGCGCTGCAGAACGCGCAGCACGCGGCCGCCATCGCGGCCGGCGAGCGCGAGCCGCTGGTGCCCTCCAGCGTCGAATTCATCGAGAAGGCCTCGGGCATCAAGCAGCGCTACGTGATCGACAAGGCGGGCGTGCTCGACCCGCAGCGCATGTACCCGCGCTTCCAGGAGCGGCCCGACGACCAGCTCTCGCTCATGGCGGAGATCGCCGTGGACGCCAGCCGCCAGGCGCTCGCCGCGGCGGGCAAGCGGGCCGACCAGGTGGATGCCGTGCTGTGCTCGGCCGCCAACATGCAGCGCGCCTACCCCGCCATGGCCATCGAGATCCAGCAGGCGCTGGGTGCCGGTGGCTATGGCTTCGACATGAACGTGGCGTGCTCGTCGGCCACCTTCGCCATCGAGCAGGCCGCGAACGCGGTGCGTGCCGGCAGCGCGAACTGCGTGCTGGTCGTGAACCCCGAGATCACCTCGGCGCACCTGGAGTGGCGCGACCGCGACTGCCACTTCATCTTCGGCGACGTCTGCACGGCGGTCATCGTCGAGCGGGCCGACACCGCGACCTCGGCGGACCGCTGGCAGATCCTGGGCACCAAGCTGGCGACCCAGTTCTCGAACAACATCCGCAACAATTTCGGGTTCCTCAACCGCTGCGAGGACAGCGACCCGAACGCGCGCGACAAGACCTTCCGCCAGGAGGGCCGCAAGGTGTTCAAGGAAGTGGTGCCCATCGCCGCGGCCCACATCGAGCAGCACCTGGCCAGCCTCGGGCTCGAGCCCACGGCGGTGCGCCGCTTCTGGCTGCACCAGGCCAACCTGGGCATGAACCAGCTGGTGGTCAAGCGCCTCATCGGCCAGGAGGTGACGCCGGACGTGGCGCCGCTGATCCTGGACGAGTACGCCAACACGGCATCCGCCGGCTCGGTCATCGCCTTCCACCACCACCGCGCTGACCTGACAGGCGGCGACACCGGCGTCATCTGTTCCTTCGGTGCCGGCTACTCCGTCGGTTCCGTGGTGGTGCGCAAGCTCAGCTGAGCACGGGCAGCGCGCGGCCGCGGGCACGCGGCTTGCCACCTCCGCCGCATGCCGGCCATGGCGGTCCGGCACGGTCCGGAGGGATATGCCATGGTGCACGCCGCGCAGGCCAGCATCCACGCCGCGCTGCGCGAGTGCACGCAGCGGCGGCACGACACCATCGAGGCGCTGCTGCGCCTGGATGACACCCTGGACATCGGCCGCTATGGCCGGGTGCTCCAGGGCTTCGAAGCCTTTCTCACGGCCTGGGAGCCTCAGGTGGCGGCCTTGCTGCCGCTGCCCGTGGCCGGGCGCTTCCTGGCGCGCTCCCGCCTGGGCTTCGTGCGCGCAGACCTGCGGGCCCTGGGCCTGCCGCGCTGGCCCTTGCCCCACAGCGACCTGCCGCGCCTGCCACTGGGCTCGCCGGCCGCGGCATTCGGCTCCTGGTACGTGCTGGCCGGCTCTGCCCTGGGCGGGCAGCTCATCGCCCGGCGCGCCGCGGCCCAGCTCGGGCTCACGCCGGCCCGCGGAACGGCGTACTTCCATGGCTGGGGCGCATCCACCGCCACGCACTGGCGCGACTACCTGACCGTGCTGGCGGACGAGGTGCCTGCCACCGGCCCCGATGCCGCGCAGGCCTGCGAGGCGGCGCGGGCGACCTTCGACCGCCTGATCGGCACCTTTGCCTGCTTGCTGGATGAACGGGTTGCGGCCTGAGGACCTGCTGGCCGACTGCGCGAACGAACCGATCCGCGTGCCGGCCGCGATCCAGCCGCACGGCTGGATGCTGGTGCTGGCCGCCGACGCGCCGGCCCACCCGCTGGCGGTGAGTGCCAACGCGCCCGAGGAGGCGGCCTGGCGGCGCCTGCTGCAGCAGCCCCCCTGGGCGCTGCCATCGCCGCTGCCACCCGCCGGCGAGGCGCCCGAGCCGATTGGCACCATGCACGTGGCTGGCCAGGCGTGGGACGCCACCGTCCACCGCAGTGGCGACGCGCTGGTGCTGGAGTTCGAGCCGGCGGCCGACGCCCGCTCACTGCCGGGCAGCCTGTCGGCCCTGGCGCGCGGCGTGCTGCCACCGCTGCAGCGCGCGGGCGACGTGCAGGCGCTGGCGCGCATCGCCGTGGCCGAGCTGCACCGGCTCACCGGCTTCGGCCGCTGCGTGCTCTACCGTTTCGACGACGAGGGGCACGGCGAGGTGCTGGCGGAGCAGGCCGACGCCGGCTATGAGCGCTTCCTCGGCCACCGCTTTCCGGCCAGCGACATTCCCGCCCAGGCGCGCGCGCTGTACCTGCAGCACCACATTCGCCTCATCGCCGACGCCCACTACCGGCCTGTGCCGCTGCACGCCCTGGACCCAGGCTTCGACCCGCGCGCCCTGGACCTGGGCTTCGCCGCCCTGCGCAGCATCTCACCCGTGCACCTGGAGTACATGCGCCGCATGGGCACGGCGGCCTCCATGTCGGTGTCGCTGGTGGTGCGGGGGCGGCTGTGGGGGCTGGTCTCCTGCCATGACCGTGCGCCACGTCGCGTGGACCTGGCCACCCGCCTGACCTGCGAGCACCTGGGTCGCCTGGTGGCCATGCAGATCGAGGCGCACGAGGAACGTGCAGACGTGGCACGCCGGCTCGAACTGCGGCAGCTCACCCTGGACCTGGTGGCCCGGCTGACGGACAGCGACGCGACCCTGCAGCCCCTTGTCGAACAGCCCGAAGCGCTGCTGCGGCTGGCACGGGCCGACGGCGCGGCGGTGGTGCTGGACGGTCGCTGCTGGCTGGCGGGGCGCACGCCGCCTGAAGCCCAGGTGCAGGCCCTGTCGCGCTGGGCGGCGGCCCAGCGGCGCCCGCTGGTGGCCACCGACCGGCTGGCCGAGGCCGGCGGGCCGGCCGGCGACGTGGGCTCGGAGTGGGCGGGCGTGCTGGCCATCGCCATTTCCGAGGTGCACCGGCACCAGATCCTCTGGTTCCGCGCCGAGCAGGTGCAGCAGGTGCGCTGGGCCGGCAACCCGCACAAGCCCATGCAGGCGGCAGACCGCCGGCTGCACCCGCGCGCCAGCTTCGCCAGCTGGTGCGAGTCCGTGCGGGGGCGATCGCGGGCGTGGGACGAGGCCACGCTGGCCGCGGCGCAGGAGCTGCGCCAGGCCCTCGTCGGCATCGTGCTGCGCCGCGCCGAGGAGATGGCTGGCGCGATGGCCGAGCTGGCGCGCCTGAACAAGGAGCTGGAGGCCTTCTCCTACACGGTGTCGCATGACCTGCGCGCACCCATGCGCCACATCGCCGGCTATGTGGACCTGTTGCTGGAAGACGAGACCGGCCGCCTGGCCGAGCGCAGCGTGCGCTACCTGGGCCAGGTGAGGGAGGCGGCTGCGTTCGCCGGCAAGCTGGTGGACGCGCTGCTCGACTTCTCGCGCCTGGGCCGGTCCGCGCTGCACAAGGGGTGGGTGGACGGGGCCGTGATGGTGGGCGAACTCGTGGCTGAGATGGAGGATGCGGGCCGCGGGGCCGGCGACGCGTCCGCGGTGCGGTGGGTGGCGGCCGACGACCTGCCGCGCCTGTGGGGCGATGCCTTCCTGCTCAAGGTGGTGGTGCGCAACCTGCTGGCCAATGCGGCCAAGTACACGCGAGGCCGCCCCGAGCCCCGCGTGGAGGTGGTGGCCGTGCGTGACGGACGCGACGTGGGCCTGGAGGTGCGCGACAACGGCGTGGGCTTTCCACAGAAGTACGTGGGCAAGCTCTTCGGCGTGTTCCAGCGCCTGCATGCGGCCGAGGAGTTCGAGGGCACCGGCATCGGCCTGGCCATCGTGCGCCGCATCGTCGAACGCCATGGTGGCCGGGTCTGGGCCCATGGCGAGCCCGGCCAGGGCGCCCGCTTCGGCTTCGTGCTGCCGCCGCCCGAGCCCGGACCCGTGGAGGACCCCTGATGCTCAAACCCATCCTGCTCGTCGAGGACGACAAGCGCGACCTCGAACTCACCCTCGTGGCCCTGGAACGCAGCCAGCTGGCCAACGACGTGGTCATCACCCGCGATGGCGCCCAGGCGCTGGACTACCTGCTGCGCCAGGGCGAGTACGCCGGCCGTGCGGAAGGCAACCCCGCCGTGGTGCTGCTCGACCTGAAACTGCCCAAGGTGAACGGGCTGGAGGTGCTCACGACCGTGCGCGCCAGCGAGACGCTGCGCGCCGTGCCGGTGGTGATGCTCACCTCCTCGCAGGAGGAATCGGACGTGCTGCGCAGCTACGAGCTGGGCGTCAATGCCTACGTCGTCAAGCCGGTGGAGTTCAAGCAGTTCGTGGCGGCCATCGCCGAGCTGGGCATCTTCTGGGCCGTGCTCAATGAGCCGCCGCCTGGGTCGGTGAAGGCGCCGCGCCGCCATGAGTGAGCTGGACGTGCCCATCGCAGCCCAGGTGACCGGCCCGCGGCTCGCGCGCGTGCTGCTGCTGGAGGATTCGCGCTTCGATGCCGAGCTGCTCACCACCCACCTGGCGCGCACCCACCCTGAGGCCTCGGTGCGCCAGGTGGCGCAGGAGGACGACTTCGTCCACGCCCTGCGCGAGGGCGGCTGGGACATCGTGCTGTCGGACTACCAGCTGCCCGGCTTCGACGGCCGCGATGCGCTGGAGATCGCGGCCCGCGAGGCGCCCGACGTGCCCTTCGTCTTCGTGTCGGGCGTGATCGGCGAGGAGAACGCCGCGGAACTGATGCGCCTGGGCGCCACCGACTACGTGAGCAAGGGGCGGCTGGCGCGGCTGCCCCTGGTGGTGGACCGGGCGCTGCGCGAGCGCGCCGACCGGCAGGCCCGGCGCGAGGCCGAGCGACATGCCCGCCACGCGGACGCGGTGCTGGGCCGGGTGGTGGATGCCCTGCGCGACTACGGCGTGCTGCTGCTGGATGCGCAAGGCCTCATCCGCACCTGGAACCGCGCGGCGACCGAGATCTTCGGCTGGCGCGCAGACGAGGTCATCGGCCAGCCGGTGGCCTGCCTGTTCACCCCGGAGGACCAGGCCTCGGGCGTACCCGTCGACGAGCTGGCCCAGGCCCGGGAAGCCGGCAAGGCGGACGATGCCCGCTGAATGGCGCGGCGCGGTGGGGGGCGTTTCTACGCCCAGGGCGTCGTGGTGCCGCTGGACGACGAGGCCGGTGCGCGCGCCGGCTTCTGCAAGATCGTCCATGACGCCACGCCGGCGCACGAGCAGGCGGCCCGGCTGCAGGCGGCCAAGGAGGAGGCAGAGGCCGCCAACCGCGCCAAGGACCGCTTTCTGGCCATGCTGTCGCACGAGTTGCGCACACCGCTGGCTCCCATCGCCACGGCGGCCCACATCCTCGCGCGCTCGGCCACCGTGCCGGCCGCCCACGCCCACCTGCTGCCCATGATCGAGCGCAACGTGGCGCTGGAGGCGCGGCTCATTGAGGACCTGCTGGACCTCACGGCGCTGGCCGCCGGCAAGCTGATCCTGCGCACCGCCCCGGTGGATCTGCACCAGGTGGTGCGCACGGTCTGCGAGACGCTGGATGCGTCGGTGCGGGACAAGCGCCTCACCCTGCACCTCGAGCTGCACGCGCCCCACCCGGTGGTGCCGGGCGACGAGACCCGCCTGCAGCAGGTGCTGTGGAACCTGTTGCGCAATGCGGTGAAGTTCACGCCGCCCGGCGGCGAGGTGCGTGTGCGCACCTGGTGCGAAGGCGACGCATTGCTGCTCGCCTGCAGCGACTCCGGCATCGGCATCGCAGCCGATGCGCTGCCCCGGCTGTTCACCGCATTCGAGCAGGCCGACGAGACGGTGTCGCGGCAGTTCGGCGGGCTGGGGCTGGGCCTGGCCATCGCGCACGGGCTGGTGGCGCAGCACGGCGGGCGCCTGGTCGCGCACAGCCAGGGGCGTGACCGCGGCGCGACCTTCACCTTGCAACTGCCCGGTGCCTGCGCGCCCGATGTCGCCAGCGTGGCCGCGGCGCTCCCGATGGACGCCCCTCTGGCGCAAGGCCAACGGGTGCTGGTGGTCGAAGACAGCCCGGACGCGGCGGAGTCCCTGCGCCTGTCGCTGCAGCAGTATGGCTACCAGGTGACGCACGCGGCCGGCGTGGCGGCGGCCCTGCAGGCCTGGGAGGCGGCGCGGGTGGACGCGGTGGTCACCGACATCGGCCTGCCCGATGGCAGCGGGGCGGACATCGCGAGGGCCCTCGGGGCCCGGGTGCCCGTGGTGACGGTGAGCGGCTACGGGGCGGCGCAGGACATGGCCCGCTCACGCGAGGCGGGCGTGGCGCGCCACCTGGTCAAGCCGGTCGATCCGGCGCGCCTGCACCAGGTGCTGCAGGGCCTGCTCGCGCAGCGTTGAGGCCGCGGCGCACCCGCCGGCGCATCAGGGCAGCGTCTGGCGGTGGGCCCGCAGCGCCTCGTAGGCAGGGCGGCAGGCCTCGGCCACCGCGAGCGCATGGCCTTCCAGGCGCGGCTGGCGGGGGCGCCAAGGCTCGAAGCCGGTGGAGCGCCACACGGCGTCATACCAGTACGGTGCCCACACGCCGTCACTCTCGCGCCGGCCGGCGGGCCACTGCAGCATGCGCGCCGTGTAGGGCACACCCAGCCGCGCGCACAGGCGCGGCAGGTGCCCCGCCGGGTCGCGCAGGAAGTCGTCCGCATCGATCACCGGCGGCGCCTCGCCCGTGCGCTGCGCCACCGCATCGAACAGCTCGACCTGCTGCAGCAGGCCGATGTCGGTAGGCGTCACCGTGGCCCGTGACTTGAGGTACGACTCCACCACCTGGGCCGGATCGCGGATCAGGAACACGTGGGTCAGGTGGTGCACCCATCGCGTGTCCATGCCGGGCAGCAGGTGGTGCGTCATGTGCTTCTGGTACCACAGCGGCCGGCCTCCCGGCACCGGCCCCTCGCTGAGCGCGCGGCCCACGCGCGCGGCATCGGTGTCGCCCTGGGCGATGACCTCGTCGCGGCCCGGGTGGTCGAGCCCGGTGGCCGCCAGATAGGCGGCGTACAGGGGCTCGTCGGAGACGGCGCAGTCGCCCCGGTTCTCCCAGGCCCGCATCATGGCCGTGGAGATGTTGCGCGGGCCGCTCCACATGGCGATGCGCAGGGGCTCGCCGCCGCGCGCCGCGGCCGCGCTCATCGGCGGCGTCCCTGCACGTCGCGCTGCACCAGCTCGCGGTACAGGCCCTGCAGGCGTGTGACCATGGGGCCCGGCAGGCCGCGCTCGTCCAGCCGTCGGCCGTCCACCGCGTTCACCGGCACGACCCCGGCGAAGGTGCCGGTGCAGAAGGCCTCGTCCGCGCCGTACACCTGGGTGAGGCTGAAGTTCTTCTCGAACACCGGAATGCCGGCTTCGCGGCACACCTGGATCACGTTGGCGCGGGTGATGCCGCCCAGGCAGTAGTCGCCCGTGGAGGTCCACACTTCGCCGCCCCGGACGATGAAGAAGTGGGTGGAATTGCAGGTGGCGACGAAGCCGTGCGGGTCCAGCATGAGCGCCTCGTCCGCGCCGGCCTCCGTGGCCTGGATGCAGGCCGTGATGCAGTTGAGTTTGCTGTGGCTGTTCAGCTTGGGGTCCTGCACGTCCGGAAAGCCCCGCCGCACATGCACCGTGAACAGCTTGAGGCCGGTGGCCAGCGTCTCCGGCTTGGCCAGCTTCCACTCCGGCAGGATGACGATGGTGGCGGGGCCCACGGTGACACGCGGGTCCTGGTAGGGCGTGCGCTTCACGCCGCGGCTGACCATCAGCCGCACATGCACGCCATCGTCCATGCCGTTGGCCGCCAGCGTGTCGTAGATGGCCCGGGTGAGCTCTTCGCGCGTCAGCCCGATGCGCAGGGCGATCGCCTTGGCGCCTTCGTACAGCCGGTCCAGGTGAGCCTCCAGGAACACCGGATGCCCTTGCACCACCCGCAGGCCTTCCCAGACCCCGTCGCCCAGCACGAAGCCGCTGTCGAAGACGGAGACCGTGGCGTCAACGCGCGACTTCAGCGCGCCGTTGATCCAGATCCGGATGTCGGCATTGCGCGGGTCGTCGTGGAAGTCGTGGATGCTCTGTGACATGTGCTTTCCCGGACTGGCCGGGCGAACGAGGGCGGGAATGGCATCATTCTCGCCTTGGCCCGCGCGGGCCCAGATATGAGGATCTCATGCACAAGCTCATCATCCGAAATTCCCTTCCTGCCGCGCTGGCTGCGGCATCAATGCTGGCTGTCGCGGCGCCTCTGGCGGCGGCCGCGCCGTCGGCCGAGACCAAGACCCTTTCGGGCAAGACAGGCTCGGGCAAGATCATGACCCGTGAAGAGCTGCGGGCCTGCATGGGACGACAGCAGGAACTTGCTTCCCTCAAGGGCGAACTGGACGCGAGAAGCCAATCGCTGCAGACCGAACGGGAGGCTGTGGAGAGGCAGACGGCCGAGGTGAAGGCGGAGCAGGACGCCCTCATGGCGAGCAAGGGCGGTGTGGACGGGTTGAATGCACGCATGGCCGCGTTCTCCGCCAAGGCCAAGGACTACCGCGAGCGACGCTCGGAATTCGAGGCGGCGGACAAGACCGGTCCGGGCGCCGATCGGGAGCGCCGGCTTCTCGACAAGGAGGGTGACGAACTCGCCAAGGAGCAGAACGCCCTGAACGCGGAGCGGGATCGCCTGGTGGGCGGCACCGAACAATCGGTCGCGGCGTTCAACGCGCGGGTGGAGGCGCAGCAGCGTGCCGCCCAGGCCTGGAACGACAAGAGCCGACAGCTCACTGCGGACCAGGAGGCTTACGAGGACCGGCGCCTTGACTGGCTGGACGAGTGTGCCAATCGGCGCTACCGCGAAGACGACGAGAAGGCCATCCGCGCGGGCAAGTGAACGTCGCCTGACGCAGGCATGAAAAAGCGGCGCCCTCGGGCGCCGCTTGTCTTTGGGGCCGTAGGCCCGTTGTCCGCCCGTCCGTCAGGCCGCCACGGTCTTGGCCGTCTCGACGTACTCGTCGATCTGGTCGAAGTTCATGTAGCGGTAGATGCCGGCCGCGTCCTGGTTCACGATCCCCATCTCGGCGTGGTATTCGGCCACGGTCGGGATGCGGCCCAGCTTGGAGCAGATCGCAGCGAGTTCGGCCGAGCCCAGGAACACGTTGGTGTTCTTGCCCAGGCGGTTGGGGAAGTTGCGGGTGGAGGTGGACATCACCGTCGCGCCCTCGCGCACCTGGGCCTGGTTGCCCATGCACAGCGAGCAGCCCGGCATCTCGGTGCGCGCACCGGCGGTGCCGAAGGCCGCGTAGTGGCCTTCCTTCATCAGCTCGTCCTGGTCCATCTTGGTGGGCGGGGCCACCCACAGCTTGACCGGGATGTCGCGCGCGCCGCCCAGCAGCTTGGCGGCGGCACGGAAGTGGCCGATGTTGGTCATGCACGAGCCGATGAACGCCTCGTCGATCTTGGTGCCGGCCACCTCGGACATGAACTTGGCATCGTCCGGGTCGTTGGGGCAGCAGACGATCGGCTCCTTGATGTCGGCCAGGTCGATCTCGATGACCGCGGCGTACTCGGCGTCCTTGTCCGCCTCCAGCAGCTGCGGGTCGGCCAGCCAGGCCTCCACCTTTTCGATGCGGCGCTGCAGGGTCTTGGCGTCCTCGTAGCCGTTGGCGATCATGTTCTTCATGAGCACGATGTTGCTCTTGAGGTACTCGATCACCGGGGCCTGGTTGAGCTTGATCGTGCAGCCGGCG
>JACRBA010000104.1 GCA_016213265.1 Burkholderiales bacterium
CCCGCGTCCTGCGCTTCTCGGCGCTGCCCAAATCGCCACCCGGGGCGGGCGCCGGCGCGGGCGGGGAAGCGGCTCGTCCTGTCACCGGGCCCTTCGACAGGCCTGTCCTGAGCTGTGTCGAAGGGCTCAGGGCGAACGGGCCGGGGTGGCGCACTCACACGCACCGTTCGGCCTGAGCCTGTCGAAGGCCATCGCACAGCTCCCCCGCTCGGCCTGAGCCCGTCGAAGGCCCTTAGCGCCGGCCGAACATCATCTGCCGCGCGATCAGCCCCTTGAGCGGCGGCATGGCCTGCAGCGCCGCGATGCCCAGGCCGCGCAGCGCGGGCAGGCCCGGCAGCTGCCAGGTGAAGCTGCGCGCCAGGAAATCGGTGGCGGCGATCATGCTCCAGCGGTCCGGCGCGCGGGCCCACTCCACGCGCCGCAGCGCGGCGTCCATGTCGGCCGTGTCGCGCAGCGCGTGCACCAGCGCGAAGGCATCGCGCAAGCCCAGGTTGAGCCCCTGGCCCGCCACCGGGTGCAGCGTCTGCGCGGCGTTGCCGATGCGCACCTGCCGGCCCTGCACCAGCGTGCGCTCGGCGTTCAGGCCAAGCGCGAAGTTCTTCAACGGGCTCAAGGCCACCGGCCGGCCGGCGGCTTCGGGCAGCAGCGTGCCCAGCACGAGCAGGCGCTGGCGCTCGTCCAGCGGCGCCACCGGGTCGTCCTCGGCCGGCACGCACCACACCAGCGCGGCACGCCGGTGGTCCGGCGCGTCGCCCGGCTGCGCAGGCAGCGGCAGCAGCGCCACCGGGCCATGGCGGGTGAAACGCTCGTAGGCGGTGCCGCGCACGTCCTGCGACTGCAACTCCACCGTGCCGACCCAGGCCGTCTGGTGGTAGTCGTGTGCCAGGGCCTTACGCGCCTGGTCGGCGAACACGCCGCCCTCGGCGATGACGGCCAGGTCGAAGGTCTCGGCGATGCCGGCGTCCACCTCCACGCCGCCGGTGGCCACCGGCTTGAGGGCCGACACCGCCGTGCCCAGGCGGAAGTGGCATCGCTGGGGCTGCGCCGCGCACTCGGCCGCCCAGGCCCGCTGCAGCGGCGCCACCACCTGCCCGTAGCGCAGCACGGCGCCCAGCTGCGGCACGCCCTGCTCCAGCGCGCTCAGTGTGAGTTCCGGCTTCAGTGGCAGGCCATTCAGCGTGGGCGGCGCCTGCGACACGTGCACCTGCAGGATGGGCTGCGCCTCGTCCTGCGGCCACACCTTCAGCCGCTGCAGCAGCTGGATGCTGCCCAGGCTGAGCGCCAGCGTGCGCGGGTCGCCCGACACGTCCTTGTCGGCCGGCCGGGCGTCGAACACGGTGATGTCCACGCCGGGCCAGAGCCGGGCGGCGTACAGCGCCAGCGTGAGCCCCACCGGGCCCGCGCCGATGACGGCCAGGCGGGTGGGGCGCAGGGCGGGAACGGAAGGCGGGGGGGCGTCGGGCGTGGGCATGGCCCGCGTATTATTCGCCGCACCTTTCAACGCCCAGCCGGAGCTCGCCCCATGGCCCTGATGGATTTCATCAAGAAGCAGTTCATCGACGTCATCGAGTGGACGGAGACCGGCGACGGCACGCTGGCCTGGCGCTTCCCGATGGCCGGCAACGAGATCCAGCACGGGGCCTCGCTCACCGTGCGCGAATCCCAGATGGCGGTGTTCGTCAACGAGGGCCAGGTGGCCGACGTGTTCGGCCCCGGCCGCTACACGCTCACCACCCAGACGCTGCCGGTGCTGACCTACCTGCGCAACTGGGACAAGCTGTTCCAGAGCCCGTTCAAGAGCGACGTCTACTTCTTCAGCACGCGCCAGCAGGTCGACCAGCGCTGGGGCACCGCCCAGCCGGTGACCATCCGCGACAAGGACTTCGGCGCCATCCGCCTGCGCGCGTTCGGCAACTACGCCTACCGCGTGGCCGACCCCAAGCGCTTCCACACCGAGGTGGCTGGCACCCGCGAGCGCGTCACCGTGGCCGACGTGGACGGCCAGCTGCGTGGGCTGATGCTGCAGCACATCGCCGATGCGGTGGCCTCCAGCGGCATCCCGTTCCTCGACCTGGCGGCCAACCAGGTGGAGTTCGCCGCCCAGCTGCTGGCCGCCACCGCCCCGGCCTTCGAGGCCCTGGGCCTGAAGCTGGAGGCGGTGCAGCTGCAAAGCGTGTCGCTGCCCGAGGAGCTGCAGAAGATCCTCGACCAGAAGATCGGCATGGGCATGGTGGGCCAGGACATGGGCCGCTTCATGCAGTACCAGACGGCACAGGCCATCCCCGCCATGGCGCAGGGCGCCGCACAAGGCGGCGGCAGCGTGGCCGGTGATGCCATGGGCCTGGGCGCCGGCGTGGCCCTGGGCCAGGTGCTGGCGGGGCAGCTCGCGCAGGGGCTGAACCCGGGCCAGGCTGGCGGTGCGGCCGCTGGCGCGGGCGCGGCCCCCGCCGCCCCGGCGGTGGCACCGCTGCGCCCCGACGAGGTCATGGCCACGCTGGAGAAGCTGGCGGACCTGAAGGCCAAGGGCATCCTCACCGACGAGGAGTTCGCCGCCAAGAAGGCCGAGCTGCTGAAGAAACTTGTCTGACCACCTGACCGACGAGCCGGCACCGCAGCGCCGCTGGCGCGCCGCCTGCCCCGGCTGCGGCGCGCCGGTCGAGTTCGCCTCGGCCGCCTCGGCCAGCGCGGTGTGCAGCTTCTGCCGCTCCACCGTCGTGCGCGACGGCGAGGCGCTGCGCCGCATCGGCGTGTCCGCCGAGCTGTTCGACGACCACAGCCCCCTGCAGCTGGGCGTGCGCGGCCGCCACCAGGGCGTGGGCTTCACGCTCGTGGGGCGGGTGCAGCATGGCAGCGAGGGCGGCACCTGGAACGAGTGGCACGCGCTGTTCGACACGGCCTCGGCAGACGGCGCGTCCGCCACCCCGCGCTCGGCCTGGCTGAGCGAGGACAACGGCGCCTACGTGCTGGCCTTCGACGCGGCGCTGCCGGCCGACGCGCCGCCCGTGGCCGAGCTGGTGCCCGGCGAAACACGGCGCATCGGCGGCGGCGTGTGGAGCGTGGCCTCGGTGGTGCGCGCCCGCGTGGTGGCCGCCGAGGGCGAGCTGCCGCGCCCGCCCGCGCTCAGCGGCGAATTCACGGTGGTGGACCTGCGCAGCGCCGCCGGCGAGGTGGCCACGCTGGACGCCAGCGACCCGGCCGCGCCCAGCTGGTCCGTGGGCCGGCCGGTGACCCTGAGCGAGCTGGCCCTCAGTGGCCTGCGCGAGGCCAGCGAAAAGACGCTGGGCGGCCGCCAGGTGCCCTGCCCCAGCTGTGGCGCGCCGCTGGCGCCCACGCTGGCCACCACCCAGTCCATGAGCTGCCCGCAGTGCCGGGCGGTGGTGAACCTGGGCGGGGAGGGCCAGGGCGTGGGCGCCGACCTCGCCCACTATGCGCAGAACAACAGCGGCCCCGGCGGCCTGGAGCCGCAGATCCCGCTGGGCCGCAGCGGCCGCCTGGCCCTCGGCGCCGAGGGCCCGCTGGACTGGCAGGTGGTGGGCTACCTCGAGCGTTGCGACCTGCCCGCCCCCGGCGACGAGGAGGAGGAGCAGAGCTTCTGGCGCGAGTACCTGCTGTACCACCGCACCGCCGGCTTCGCCTTCCTGGTGGACGCCGAGGACGGCTGGAGCTGGGTGCGGCCCATGACGGGCACGCCCGTGGTCACCGGCCGAGGCGCGCGCGTGGGCGCCACCGCCTTCACCGAACGCTGGCGCTACCGCGCCAAGGTCACCTGGGTGCAGGGCGAGTTCTACTGGCGCGTGCAGCGCGGTGAGACGGCCGAGGTGACCGACTACGACGGCCCGGCCGGCGCCAAGCTCTCACGCGAGGCCACCGCCGGCGAGGTGGTCTGGTCGCTGGGCCACAGCCTGCCGGCCGACACCGTGGCCAGCGCCTTCCGCCTGCCGCCCGAGGCGCGCGGTGCGCTGCGGCGTGACGCGTCCCCGCTCGGCAGCGCCGCCAGCGGCTCGTCCTTCAGCGGCCTGAGCCAGGGCGTCATCATCCTCATCGTCGTCATCGTGGTGATGCTGCTCATGGCGCGCTGCGGCAGCGACGACGACTGCGACGAACTCAAGGCCACCTTCGGCGAGGCCAGCACCGAATACCAGCAGTGCCGCGCCCGCGCCCGCAGTGGCGGCTTCCGCACCGGCGGCGGCTCGTTCGGCGGTTTTTCCAGCGGTGGCGGCGGCCACAAATAACGTTTCAATTGGAGTGACCACCATGATGGGAATCGAGTGGCTCAAGCCCGCGGTGTTCTTCGGCTCGATGCTGTTCGCGCTGATCGGGGTGCTGATCTTCTGGGTCTGCTTCCTCATCGTCGACAAGCTCACGCCCTACGACCTGTGGGACGAGATCGTGGGCAAGCAGAACGTGGCGCTGGCCATCGTGGTGGGCGCCATGTGCCTGGGCATCGCGGTGATCGTGGCCGCGGCCATCCATGGTGGATGAACGCGCGGGGCCGTCGGCAGCCGAGGTGCTGCTGCTGGCCTCGGTGTTCGTGGTGGCCGCCTGCGGCCTGGTGTACGAGCTGGCCGCGGGCGCGCTGGCCAGCTACCTGCTGGGCGACTCGGTCCTGCAGTTCTCCACCGTCATCGGCACCTACCTGGCGGCCATGGGGGCGGGCTCGTACCTGAGCCGCTTCATCGACCGCCAGCTGGTGGCGCAGTTCCTGCGCATCGAGCTGCTGGTGGGCCTGGCCGGCGGGCTGATGCCGGCGGCGCTGTTTGCCGCCCACGCCAGCCTGCCGGGCGGCCACGACGCGCCGTTCCGCGTGCTGCTGTACGCGGGCGTGGCCACCGTGGGCACGCTGGTGGGGCTGGAGATCCCGCTGGTCATGCGCATCCTCAAGCGCCAGTTCGCCGCCCGCTACGGCCTGAAAGACCTGGTCGCGCAGGTGCTCACCTTCGACTACCTCGGCGCGCTGGTGGTGGCGGTGGCGTTCCCGCTGCTGCTCGTGCCGCACCTGGGGCTGATCCGCACCGGCCTGTTCTTCGGCCTGCTGAACGCGGGGGTGGCGGTGTGGGCGCTGTGGATGTTCCGCGCCCAGGTGCCGCGCGCCGGCGCGCACACCCTGGCCTGCGCGGCGGTGGTGGCCGTGCTGGGCGGCGGCTTCGCGGCGGCCGAGTCGCTCACCGCCTGGGCGGAGGAGCGCTTCTACGGCGAATCGGTGCTGCTGCGCGAGAGCAGCGCCTACCAGCGCGTGGTGGTGGCCGGCAGCGCCGAGAGCGGCCTGCGCCTGTACCTGAACGGCAACCTGCAGTTCCACTCGCGCGACGAGTACCGCTACCACGAGGCCCTGGTGCACCCGGCCATGGCGGCCCACGGCGCGCCGAAGAAGGTGCTGGTGCTGGGCGGCGGCGATGGCATGGCCGTGCGGGAGGTGCTGCGGCACCCCAGCGTGCAGCAGGTGACGCTGGTGGAGCTGGACCCGGCCATGACGCGCCTGTTCCGCGAGCAGCCCCTGCTCACCGCGCTCAACGACCGCTCGCTGCACGACCCGCGCGTGCGCATCGTCAACGCCGACGCCTACGGCTGGCTGGAGCAACTGGGCGACGACACCTTCTTCGACGTGGTGGTGGTGGACTTCCCCGACCCCAGCAACTTCGCGCTGGGCAAGCTGTACTCGACCAGCTTCTACGCCCTGCTCGACCGCCACCTGGCCGCCAGCGGCTACGCCGTCATCCAGACCACCTCGCCGCTCATCGCGCGGCGCAGCTTCTGGACGGTGGTGGCCACGGTGGAGGCCGTGGGCCTGCGCGCCACGCCCTACCACGCGCACGTGCCCAGCTTCGGCGAATGGGGCTTCGTGCTGGCCAGCCGGCGGCCCTGGGCCATGCCCACCGCGCTGCCGCCCGGCCTGCGTTTCCTGAGCCTGCCCGGCCTGCCCGCGCTGCTGGACTTTCCGCCCGACATGGCCCGCGTGCCGGCCGAGCCCAACCGCCTGTCCACCCAATCGCTGGTGCACACCTTCGAGCAGGAGTGGGGGCGGGTGCACCGATGAGGCCGGGCCGATGAGCCCGCCGCGCCCCATGCGCCTCACCCGCCGCCACTGGCTGGCCGGCACCACCGCCGCCCTGCTGGGCAGCGGCTGCCGCCGCGTCGACGTGCCCGACCTGGCCGACGTGCCCGCCCGCTGGGTGGGCACGCACCCCGAGCGCGGCCACCGCCTGCGCGATGCGCTGGCCATCAGCAAGGCCATCAGCAAGGCCGGCAGCTGGCCCGCCCCCGCGCGCCACGGCCGGGCCGGCGCGCTGGTGCTGGGCGGCGGCATCGCCGGCCTGGCCGCCATGCGCGCGCTGGTGGCGCGCGGCATCACCGACGCGCGCCTGCTGGAGCTGGAGGACGAGCCCGGCGGCAACAGCCGCGGCCACACCCTGGCCGGCTTGGCCTGCCCGCTGGGCGCGCACTACCTGCCCGTGCCGCAGCCGCCGGCGTACGAGGTGATCGAGTGGCTGCACGAGATCGGCCTGCTGCGCACCGACTCGCTCACCCACCGCACCGTGCCCGACGAGCGCCACCTGGTGCATGCTCCCGCCGAGCGCCTGTTCATCGACGGCGCCTGGCAGGCCGGCCTGCTGCCCTCGGCCGAGGGCCAACCGGCCACCGCAGCGCAGTACCGCCGCTTCGCCGCCGAGGTGGACACCTCACGCCGCACGCTCGGCTTCAGCCTGCCCACCCACCGCAGCCCCTGGACCCCCGGCCACGCCGCGCTGGACGCCCAGACCTTCGCCACCTGGCTGCGCGCCAAGGGCTTCGACGACGAACGCCTGCTGGCCTACCTGGACTACGCCTGCCGCGACGACTACGGCGCCGGAATCGCCACCGTGTCCGCCTGGGCCGGCCTGCACTACTTCGCCAGCCGCCACGGCTTCGACCCCGGCCCGGATGCCGACGGCCGCCCGGCTCCCGGGCAGACGGAGGAGGCCGACGACGCTACCCACGGCGTGTTCACCTGGCCCGAGGGCAATGCCTGGCTCGCCAACAAGCTCGCCGCCCCGCACGCCGCCGAGGGCCGCCTGCTCACCGGCCGCACCGTCTGCCGCGTGGACCTGAACCGACACGACGTGCAGGTGTGGGCCTGGGACGAACGCGCCGGCCACATGGAGACCTGGACCGCGCCGATGGTCGTCGTCGCGCTGCCCCTGTTCATCGCCCAGCGCATCCTCACGAACCCTCCCCCGGCCCTCACCGCCGCGTCGCGCCACGCCGGCTACGCCCCCTGGCTGGTGGCGAACCTGCACCTGGACGGCCCGCTCGCCGACCGCCCCGGCGTGCCGCCCGCGTGGGACAGCGTGGCCTACGCGCCGGCGGGTGCCACCACGGCGCTCGGTTATGTGGACGCCGGGCACCAGGCGGTGACCCCGGCGCGCCAGGCCACGGTGCTCACCGCCTACCACGCGCTGCCGGAGTCCCAGCGCGCGGCGCTGCTGAGCGAACCCGCCGCCACCTGGGCGCTGCGGGTCACCCGCGGCCTGGCCGCCACCCTGCACCCCGACCTGCCGCTGCGCCTGCGCGCGGTGGCGCTCACCCGCCACGGCCATGCGATGCGCATCCCGGCGCCTGGCGTGCGAACGGCCGGGGAGCGGACGGGCCTGCACGCACTGCGCGGCCGCGTCCGGTTCGTGCACGCCGACGTGGCGGGCTTCTCGGTGTTCGAGGAGGCGTTCAGCCTGGGGGCCCAGGCCGGGGAAAGGGGCCAGCAGCGCGGCGCGTGACAGATCCCCGGCGGGTTCCGCCTGGCCGAGACAGTGTGTATGGACAAATCACATACAATTTCGTCCCACAGACCGCTGGAACGCACCATGGCCCAGGCCAACGCCCTCGAACCCGTCACGATCAGCATCCGCGCCAAGGCGGGCCAGCGGGACCTCATCGACCAGGCGGCTGAGCGCCTGGGCCGCAGCCGCTCCGATTTCATGCTCGAAGCCGCCTGCCGGCAAGCCGAGGATGTGCTGCTCGATCAGACGTGGTTCGCCCTGGATGCAGAGCGCTTCGCGGCCTTCCAGGCTCTGCTCGATGCCCCGCCCCCGCCGACGGACCGGCTGCGTCGCACCCTCCGGGCCGCCGCACCCTGGGACAGCCCCGCCCCCGCGCCAGCCAGCGCCAAGCGTCGCCGCCCATGACGGGGCCGGCCCTGTCGGCACCGCAGGCGCTGACGGCACACCACGGGCTGGCGGCCTTCGGCTGCGGCGAGCCCTCGCTGGACGACTGGCTGAAGCGCCGTGCGCTGCGCAACCAGGCCAACGGCTCGTCGCGCACCTACGTGGTCTGCCAGGGTGACGAGGTGATCGCGTACTACTGCCTCGCCGCCGGTGCGGTGGGGCACGATCGGGCGCCGTCCGCCCTGCGACGCAACCGGCCCGACCCTGTGCCCGTGCTGGTCCTGGGCCGCCTGGCCATCGACCAGCAGCACCAGCAGCGGGGCATCGGCACGGCGCTGCTCAACGATGCCATCCGGCGCAGCCTGCAGGCGGCCGAGATCGCCGGCGTCACCGCGCTGCTGGTGCACGCGCTGTCCGAGCCCGCACGGCGCTTCTACCTGTCGCGCGGGTTCCTTCCATCGCCCGTGCAAGAAATGACGCTGTGCCTGATGCTCGCCACCGTCAGGCAGACGCTGGCAAAGATGTAGCCGGCGTGGCCCAGCCCCGGCTATCGTGTGCCGATGCACCTGCGCCCCTCCATGTCGTTCACGCCGGGTATGGCCCTGCCCCCCGCCACCTGGCACGCCGCCTTCACCGAGGCCTTCGCCGACTACCTGATCGGCCCGTTCACGCTCACGCTGGCGCAGTGGCCGGGGTTCCTGGCGCGGCAGGGGGTGAGCCTGGCCGAGAGCCGGGCCACGGTGGACGCCGGCGGGCAGATCACGGCCTTCGCGCTGGTGGCCCCGCGGCCCGCGGTGGGGCGGTGGCGGCTGGCGGTGATGGGGGCGCGGCCCGCGACGCGGGGCAGCGGCGCGGCCGCGGGGCTGCTGGCCGACTTCCTGGCGCGGGCCGCGGCGGCCGGCATGGGCCGGGTGGAGCTGGAGGTGTTCGCGCAGAACACGCGCGCCGTGCGGCTGTACGAGAAGCACGGCTTCACGGTGGCGCAGGGGCTGTACGGGCATGAGCTGGAGCCGGCCCATGCCGCCGGGCCGTCTGCGTCGACGGCCATGGCCGTCGACGAGGTGACGCTGGACGAAGCCGCCGCCTGGCTGGACGCGGCCGAGCAGCGTGTGCCCGACCTGCCGCTGCAGGTGGGTGCCGGCTCGCTGCGCGCGGCCGAGCAGGCCGCACCGGGCTCGCTGGCAGCCGCGCGGACCGGGGACGCCCAGATCGTGTGGTCATCCCCCGCCGAGCCGGCCGCCGTGGTGGTGCACAGCCTGGTGGACGCGTCGGCCGGCCAGGCCGGGGCCGAGGCGCTGCTGCGCGCCCTGCAGGCGCGCCACCCCGGCCGCACGCTGCGCGTGCCGCCGCTGCAGCGCGACGACCTCGGCGGCCTGGCCTGGCAGCGGCTGGGTGCCACGCGGCAGCCTCTGCACCAGTGGCTGATGACACGCGCGCTCGCCCGTTGAGCCGCCGGGCCGTGCCCGTGCGATTCGACCCAGCCTGCGCCACGGGCACCCATCCCGCAGTTTTTTCCGAACGGACCCTCCCGCGCCCGCTGCTGGCTCGAGGCCGGCCGGGTGGCTATCGTGCCGCGCTGCGTGCGCCCTGTGCCGGCGGCACGCCAGGAGCACACACATGCAGGAATGGGAGATCCCGGGCTACGTCTGGGCCGCGGTCGCGGTGGTGGCCAGCATCGGCTACGCCGCCTGGACGTCGTGGCGCGCCGGCCAGCGCGAGGACGCGCGTCTGCTGGCCGCCTTTGCCGGCGCGGGCGGCCTGGCCATCGCGGTGGCCAGTGCCTGACCGCCCCGCACCGCCTGCCTGCCCCGGCCGGGGGGCCGCATGAGCACCGGCTTCACCCCCGACCCCGCCATCCTGTTCTTCGTGTTCGGCCTCGCCGCGGGGCTGATGCGGTCGAACCTGGAGATCCCGCCGGCGGTCTCGCGCTTCCTCTCGCTGTACCTGCTGATGGCGCTGGGCCTGAAGGGTGGTTTCGCGCTGGCCCACTCCGGCTGGGACAGCTCGGTCGCCTCGGCGCTGGGCATCGCGGTGGGGCTGGCGGTGGCCGTGCCCGCAGCCGGCTTCCTGCTGCTGCGGCGCTGGCTGTCGGCCTTCGACGCGGCCGCGGTGGCGGCCACCTACGGCTCGGTGAGCGCGGTGACCTTCATCACCGCCACGCAGCACCTGGACGACCTGGGCCTGGCCTATGGCGGGCATCTGGCGGCAGCGATGGCGCTGATGGAATCGCCCGCCATCGTGATGGCGGTGCTGCTGGCCAACTGGGTGCGGCGGCGCCAGCCCCCCGCGCCCGGCACCCCGGCCGTGCCGCCGGCCCGCATGGGCCATGTGCTGCACGAGGCGCTCACGGACGGCGCGCAGCTGCTGCTCATCGGCTCCATGGTGGTGGGGCTGGTCACCGGCCCCTCGGGCGAGGCGGCGATGAAGCCGTTCACCGGCGACCTGTTCAAGGGCATGCTGTCGTTCTTCCTGCTGGACATGGGGCTGACGGCGGCGCGCCACATCGGCGGCCTGCGCGGGCGCTCGCCGGCACTGGTGGGCTACGCGGTGCTGGCGCCGCCCGTGCACGCCGCGCTGGCCGCCGCGCTGGCGGCCGCGGCGGGGCTGTCGGCGGGCGACGGGGCGCTGCTCATGGTGCTGGCGGCCAGCGCGTCGTACATCGCCGTGCCGGCGGTCGTGCGCCACGCCATCCCCGAGGCGCAGCCGGCGCTGTACCTGGGCATGTCACTGGGCATCACCTTCCCGCTCAACATCCTGGTGGGCATCCCGCTGTACACGGCCGCCGCGGTATGGGTGTTGGGCTAGCGGCGCGCAGGCTGGCCGCCGTCTGCGGACAATGGGCGCCATGAAATACCTGCACACCATGGTCCGCGTGGCGGACCTCGACGCCTCGCTGCGCTTCTACCGCGATGCCCTGGGTCTGGAGGAGGTGCGCCGCTCCGAGCACGAGGCCGGCCGCTTCACGCTGGTGTACCTGGCCGCGCCGGGCGACCACGATGCCCAGGTGGAGCTCACCTACAACTGGGACCCGGAGGCCTACACCGGCGGCCGCAACTTCGGCCACATCGCCTACGCGGTGCCCGACATCTATGCCGCCTGCCGGCGCCTGGCCGACCATGGCGTGACCATCCTGCGGCCGCCGCGCGACGGCCGCATGGCCTTCGTGCGCTCGCCCGATCAGATCTCCATCGAGCTGCTGCAGCAGGGCCCCGCGCTGCCGCCGGCCGAGCCCTGGGCGTCCATGCCCAACACGGGCAGCTGGTAAGCCGCCGTCAGGGCGAGGGGGCCGACGCGGCCGGCGCCGACGCCGCCAGCACCCGCTGCACCAGCGGGTGCTGCACGCGGCGCTCGGTGCCGATGGCGAAGAACTCCTCGCCCACGCGCTCGGCCCGGCCCACGGGCTGCACGCCGTAGCGGCCGACCACGTCGTCCTCCACCCACACGGGCGCGGGGAACACGCCCATGCCGGTGGCGCCGAAGGTCTTGAGCAGGGCGCTGTCGCCGAACTCGCCCACCACCCGTGGCCGCACGCCCTGGCGGTCGAACCACTGGTCCAGGTGCACGCGCACGGCCGAATCCGCGCCGGGCCGCAGCACGGGCAGCTCGGCCAGGCTCTGCGGGACGCCGGCGCGCGCCCGCTCGGCCAGCGCGGGGGCGGCGTACCAGGCGATGTCCGAACGGCCCAGGCCATGGGTGTACAGGCGCAGGTTGGCGTTGGCGGGCGCCGGGCGGTCGGCCAGCACCAGGTCGAGCCGGTGCAGGGCCAAGCCGGCCAGCAGCTCGTCGAAATCGCCCTCCACCACCTTCAGCCGCAGCGCGGGCTCGTGCAGCACCGGCTCCAGGAGCCGCCGCGCCACCAGCTTGGGCAGGCCATCGGCCACGCCCAGCGCCAGCCGCAGCACCGGCGCGCCCGCGGCGTCGCGCACCAGCGCGGGCAGCTGCTCGCCCAGCGCGAAGATGCGGTCGGCCTGGGCCAGCGCCGCCTGGCCCGCCTCGGTGAGGGCGAGGCCGCGGCCCGCGGGCTTGAGCAGCGCGTGGCCGAGCGATTTCTCCAGCTCACGCACCTGGGTGCTCACCGTCTGCACCGCCATGCCCAGGCGCTCGGCGGCCCGGGCCATGCCGCCTTCCTTGGCCACCACCCAGAAGTAGTAGAGGTGGCGGTAGCTGAAGTCCTGGCTCATGCGGGAGACCTTTCGCTTTTTCGGAAGAGTCAGTCCCGCATTGTGTGCTTTTCTGCGAAGTGCGCGGTTCTTATCGTGGCGCCTCGTCATCACACACGCCCGATGGGCAGGACACCCGATGAGAAGCTACCCCACCAACAGCCCCCAGGCCGCCGCGCGCATCGTGGCGCTGGCCATGCTGGCCGACGGGCACCTGTGCCGCCGCGAGGTGGCAGCGGTCGAGGCCCTGCCGGGCGAGCGCAGGCTGGGCCTGTCGCCCGAAGAGTGGCAGGGCGTGATGCACGGCCTGTGCGAGGACCTGCTGGCGAGTCACCCCGACATGGCCTGGGGCGATGCCTGCCGGGTGGACGCCGACACCCTGCGCGCGCTGCTGGCCGAGATCACCTCGCCGCCGCTGCGCGAGCAGGTGCTGTCGCTGTGCCTCGCCGTGGCCGAGGTGGACCAGCGCTTCACCGACGGCGAGGCCTGGCTGCTGAACGCGGCCGTGCGTGAATGGCACCTGCAGTCGCAGGTGTTCCAGCACCTGACGGCGGAGGGCTGACGGCCATGGACCTGAGCCTGTGGAATGCCGCCTGGCTGCACACCCCGGTGATGGGCCAGGCCGCCTGGTTGTGGATGGTGTTCGGCACCGTCGTCGTCACGCTGCTGGTGCTGGACCTCGGGGTGCTGCACCGCGAGGAGCGCGAGATCGGCGTGCGCGAGAGCCTGATGCTCTCGGCCGGCTACATCACCGCCGGCCTGCTGTTCGGCGCCTGGGTGACCTGGCAGCTGGGCACGCAATCCGGCCTGGACTACCTCACCGGCTTCCTCATCGAGAAATCGCTGTCACTGGACAACATCTTCGTCATCGCGCTGATCTTCAGCACGCTGGCGGTACCGCGCTCGCTGCAGCACCGGGTGCTGTTCTGGGGCATCCTGGGCGTGATCGTGCTGCGCGCCATCATGATCGGCCTGGGCGCCGCGCTGGTGGAGACGCTGTCGTGGACGCTGTACCTCTTCGGCGCCTTCCTGGTGTTCACCGGCATCCGCATGTGGAAGGCGGTGGACGAGGTGCCCGACATCGCCAACAGCAAGCTGCTGGGCTGGCTGCGGCGCCACATGCGGGTGACGCCCGAGCTGCAGGGCCAGGCCTTCTTCGTGCGCCAGCCGCACCCGCAGACGGGCCGCGCGGTGTGGTGGGCCACGCCGCTGTTCCTGGCGCTGTGCATGGTGGAGGCGGCCGACCTGGTGTTCGCGGTGGATTCGGTGCCGGCGATCTTCGCCATCACCACCGACCCGTTCATCGTCTACACGAGCAACATCTTCGCCATCCTCGGCCTGCGGGCGCTGTACTTCGCCCTCTCGGCCATGATGGACCGCTTCCACTACCTGAAGTACGCGCTGGCGGCGGTGCTGGTGTTCATCGGCGGCAAGATCCTCGTGCACGACCTGGTCGGCAAGGTGCCCGCGGCGCTGTCGCTGTCGGTCACGGGCGGCCTGATCGCGGCCGGCGTGATCGTGTCGTGGTGGAAGACCCGGCCTCAGCGCGTGGCCGTCTGACCGTAGTAGGTGGGCGCCGGGTTGCCCAGCGACCAGAGATAGCGGCTCTGGGCGTTGAGCGCGGACAGCCGGGCCAGGGGGTGCGTGAGGCCGTGGCGGCCCCCCGTGTCCCTGGCCGCCCCCGCCGCCTGGCCGCCGGGCGAGGCGACGGTGCCGACCTCCGCCTGGATGGTGGCAGCGACCTGGCGCTTGAGGCCGCTGTCGCCCTGCAGCCGGCCCACGCACGCAGGCGAGGCGCTGATCACCAGATCACCGCCGCGCAGGCCGGCGCAGGCGGCCGGGGCCTGGGCCAGCACGCCCGGCGCCGCGGCGGCCAGGGCCAGGCCAGCCAGGGCCGCGTGAAGAGGCATCGGGTAGGACGTGCGCATGGGGCGCCACCTTAGCGGCGTACCGCCACGTAACCGACGAGCTGCCCGCATCCGCGCCCGGCATCCGTGACAGGCGTCGCAGGCGCACTGTCACGAAACCGTAACCCGATGTCACCGGGCGGGCAGCGCGTCCAGCATGCGGTCCAGCATGATGGCCAGGTCGGCGGGGCCGTCCAGGAACCAGCGCGCCGCGGACTGCGGGTCGTCCTGGCCGATACGCACCGTGAGCCAGGTGGGCTCGCCGCGTGCGAACACCGGCTCGTCGTTCACGTCGTCGCCCACGAAGACCGCGGCATGCGCGCCGGCGGCTTCCACCAGCGCCGCCACGGCGTCCGCCTTGTCGCGCGCCTGGGCGGCCACGATGTTCACCACCATCTTGCCGCCGTAGACCGACACGGTGTCGGGCAGGCCGGCGATGCTGTGGGCGATGGCGCGCTGGGCGGCCTCGCGGTCGGCGGCGAGCCGGTAGTGCAGCGCGATGGACATGCCCTTGTCCTCGACGCCCACGCCGGCGGCGGTGAGCGTCTCGAGGTGGCTCGTCAGCCGATGGCGCACGGGCACCAGCGCGGCGGCGTTGTCGGCACTGGCCTGCGCATGGCCGTCGTCCTCGGCGCCGTGGCTGCCCACCAGCCGCCACGGGCGGAAGGGCAGGCGGCGACGCAGGTCGTCCACGCGGCGGCCCGAGATGACGGCCAGCGGCAGCTTCGCGGCCAGGCGCTGCAGGCGGTCGGCCACGGGCGCGGGCACGCGGGCGTCGGCCGGGCGCGCCACGATGGGCGCCAGCGTGCCGTCGAAGTCGAAGGCCAGCAGCGGGCGCTGGCGCATGGTGTGGCGCAGGGCAAGCTCGCCCTCAGGAGTGAACAGGCGCTTCATCCTCGGCGGTGTCTGAGAGGGTGTGGCGCTGCACGCGGGCAGCGACGCGTTCACGCAGGCGGAAGCGGCCGGCGTCGGCCAACATGCGGCCGGCCCAGCGGAAAACGTTGTTCTCGCGCACGGTCATGCGCAGGCTGGCCATGCGCTCGCGCTGCTCGGCGGTGGGCATGGTGGCGGCGCGGTGCAGCGCGTCGGCCGTCTCTTCCACGTGGTACGGGTTGACGATGAGGGCCTCGCTCAGCTCGCGCGCGGCGCCCGCGAAGCGGCTGAGCACCAGCACGCCCTGCTCGTCGTCGCGGGCGGCCACGAACTCCTTGCTCACCAGGTTCATGCCGTCGTGCAGGCTGGTGACCACGCAGATGTTGGCCGCGCGGTACAGCTCGTGCAGCGCCTCGGCATCGTGGTGCTCGGCGAGCAGGCGCACCGGCTCGTAGCCTGGCCGGCCGAAGCGCTGGTTGATGCGGTCGGCCACGCCGTGGATGCGCTGCTGGAAGGCACGGTACTCCTCCAGTGCGCTGCGCGTGGGCGCGGCCACCTGCACGAACACGAAGCGGCCGATCCACTCGGGCCGCTTCTCGAGCAGGCGCTCCACCGCGTGCAGGCGCTCGAGGATGCCCTTGGTGTAGTCGAAGCGGTCCACGCCCACGGCCAGGCAGGTGTCGGCCGGCAGCGCCAGGCGCTGCAGCAGGCGCTGGCGGCAGGTGGCCACGGGCACCCAGCCGGTGGTGTCCTCGGGCCAGTCGATGGAGATGGGGTAGCTCTCGACCAGCGTCTCCTTGTCGCGGTAGACGATGGTGGAATGCTCGTGCTCGATGCGCGCCTCCAGGCCGCGGTCCACCGTCTCGATGAAGTTCTTGCAGTGAAAGCGCGTATGGAAGCCCAGGATGGTGCTGCCCAGCAGGCCCTCGAGGATCTCGCGCCGCCAGGGGCAGATGCTGAAGGACTCGGGGTTGGGCCAGGGGATGTGCCAGAAGGTGAGGATGGTGGCGCGCGGCAGGCGCTCGCGGATCATCGCGGGCAGCAGGGCGAAGTGGTAGTCCTGCACCAGCACCACCGGGTCGTCGCTGCGCGCCTCGGCGGCCACCGCGTCGGCGAAGCGCTCGTTGACGTGGCGGTACATCTCCCAGTCGGACTCGCGGAACACCGGCCGCACGTGGGCCACGTGGCACAGCGGCCACAGGCCCTCGTTGGCGAAGCCGTTGTAGTAGCCACGCTCCTCCTCCTCGGTGAGCCACACGCGGCGCAGCGTGTACTCCTTGGTGCCCGGCGGCACCGGCAGGCGGTCATTGGCATCCACCGCGTCGCGGTCGGCGCTGCCGCTGCCGTGGGCGATCCAGGTGCCCGAGCAGGCGCGCATCACGGGTTCCACCGCCGTCACCAGGCCGCTGGCCGGGCGGCGCACGATCACGCGGCCATCTTCCGTGCGCTCGTGCAGGTAGGGCTCGCGGTTGGACACGACGATGACCTGATCACCACGCAGCTGCGTGAGCAGCAGCGAGCGCAGGCGCTCGGGGTTCCACACCGACACCAGGTCCAGGCTGCGGCGGTACTCGTCCTCCAGGTCGCGCAGGCGGGCGCGCACCTCGCTGGCGAAGGGCTGCAGCTCGGGCGGCGGCGCCAGCAGCGGGCGCACCAGGCCCTCGCCGCGCAGGATGCCGCGCACGCCATTGACCCAGCCGCGCCAGCTGATCTGCGCCACCACCATGGTGATCAGCGCCATGGTGAAGCCGAGCACCACGATGAAGATGATGAGGTAGCGGCGCGTATCGAGGCTGCGTCGATCGATGAAGCTCAGGTCGTGCAGCAGCACCAGGCTGTCCACGCCGGGCCCGGGCGTGCCCAGCGCGTGCACGCCCACGTGCACCGCACCGCCTTCGACCACCAGGCGCGGGTCGGCACGCTCGGCCAGGGCACGCGCCTGCGCGCAGTCGAGTGTGGCGGGAAAGCCATCGGTGCGACGCAGCATCTCGTTGCCGGGCGAGCACAACGCGATCGCCACCAGACGCTCGTCCGCCACGGCGCGCTCGAACAGGCCCTGGACGCGCCAGGTCTTGCCGTCGAGCTGCGCCTCGTTGATGGCGTCGGCCAGGGTGTTGGCCACCAACATGCCGCGGTTGTTGATGTCCCGCGCAAACCAGCGCAGGGTGAGGCTGTCCAGCACCGGCACCGCCACCAACGCCGCGACGAGCAGCGTGAGCAGCAGCGGGATGAGGAAACGCAACTGGAGGTGTAGGGTTTTCATGGCGCAACGCCGCCTGGGGCAAACCCGGTGCCTGCCAGGCTCGGGTACGCCGCTTGCCCGCGCCCGCGGCTTGACTTGCCTGCCCACCATGACCCACCCTACGCAACCTGCCCACCTCGACCTGGCCCTCATCGGCAACTGCGCCATCGGCGCGCTCATCGAACGCGAGGGCGACGTGGTCTGGTGCTGCCTGCCGCGCTTCGACGGCGACCCGGTGTTCCACGCCCTGCTGGGCGCCCCCGACGACCCGATGGACGGGCGGCTGTCCGTGGAGCTGGAGGGCATGGTGCGCAGCGAGCAGGCCTACGTGCCCGGCACCGCCATCGTGCGCACCCGGCTGTACGACGCGCAGGGCCAGGCCATCGAGCTCACCGATTTCTGCCCGCGCTTCTGGCACCACGGGCGCATGTTCCGGCCGGCCCAGCTGGTGCGGCGCATCCGGCCGCTGCATGGGCACCCGCGCATCCGCATCGTCGTGCGCCCGCGCGGCGAGTGGGGCCAGCGCGCACCCGAGATCACCCGTGGCAGCAACCACCTGCGTTATGTGCTGCCCGGCCAGACGCTGCGCCTGAACACCAACGCCCCGCCCACCTACGTGGCCGGCGAGCGCTGGTTCTCGCTGCATGCGCCGCTGTCGCTGGTGCTGGGGCCGGACGAGACCTTCGAAGGTGGCATCGAATCCACTGCGCGGGACTTCGAGGAGCAGACGACACGCCACTGGCAGGAGTGGACGCGCCGCCTGGCGGTGCCGCTGGAATACCAGGACGCGGTGATCCGCGCGGCCATCACGCTGAAGCTCTGCCAGTTCGAGGAGACGGGCGCCATCGTCGCGGCCATGACCACCAGCCTGCCCGAGGCGCCGGACAGCGGCCGCAACTGGGACTACCGCTACTGCTGGCTGCGCGACGCGTTCTTCGTGGTGCGTGCGCTCAACAGCCTGTCGGAAGTGGGCACCATGGAGGACTACCTGCGCTGGCTGCACGACGTGGTGCGCAGCTCCGATGGCCACGTGCAGCCGCTGTACGGCATCGACCTGGAGCGCGAGCTGGTCGAGCGCATCGAGCCGCAGCTGCCCGGCTACCGTGGCATGGGCCCGGTGCGCGTGGGCAACCAGGCCTACGAGCACTTCCAGCACGACGTGTACGGCAACATCGTGCTGGGCTCCTCGCAGGCCTTCCACGACCACCGCCTGTTCCGCCGCGCCGACGCGAGCGATTTCGCCCAGCTCGAGCGCATGGGCGAGCAGGCCTTCGCCCTGCACGACCAGCCCGATGCGGGCATGTGGGAGCTGCGCACGCGCGCCCGCGTGCACACCTCGTCGTCGCTGATGTGCTGGGCGGCCTGCGACCGGCTCGCCAAGATCGCCTATGTGCTGCACCAGCCCGATCGGCAGCGCTTCTGGCGCGAGCGCGCCGACCTGATCCACCGCCGTATCCTGGAGGCCGCGTGGAACGACAAGCGCCAGGCCTTCGTGGAAAGCTTCGGCGGCCAGGACCTGGACGCGAGCGTGCTGCTCATGGCCGAGGTGGGCTTCCTGCCGGCGAACGACCCGCGCTTCATGCGCACCGTGGACGCGCTGGAAGCCACCCTGTGCGACGGCCCGTTCATGCGCCGCTACGAGGGCAGGGACGATTTCGGCAAGCCCGAGACGGCGTTCAATGTGTGCGCCTTCTGGCGTGTGGATGCCCTGGCCCGCACCGGCCGGCGCGAGCAGGCCCGGGAGTCCTTCGAGGCGCTGCTGGCGCGCCGCAACCATGTGGGCCTGCTGTCCGAGGACCTGAACCCGCACACCGGCGAGCTGTGGGGCAACTTCCCCCAGACCTATTCGATGGTGGGCATCATCAGCGGCGCGATGCAACTCTCAGCGCCCTGGGCCGATGCCGTGTAGCCTTGCGGGCTTCGCCATTCGCACCAGACAGGACTCCCCCATGCGCTACCGCCGTCTCGGCCGTGCCGGCCTCCAGGTGAGCGAGCTCTCGCTCGGCTCCTGGGTCACGTACCACAACCAGGTCGATGTCGACGCCGCCGTCGAGATGATGGCCGCGGCGCTGGACGCCGGCATCAACTTCTTCGACAACGCCGAGGCCTATGCCGGCGGGCACAGCGAGCAGGTGATGGGCCAGGCGCTCAAGCGCCTGGGCAAGCCACGGCTCGACTACGTCGTCTCCACCAAGTTCTTCTGGGGCCTGGACCGCAGCGAACCCGGCACCAACCGGCGCAACACGCTCAACCGCAAGTACCTGCTGCAGGCCATCGACGGCTCGCTGCAGCGCTTCGGCCTCGATTTCGTGGACCTGGTCTACTGCCACCGCCCCGACCCGCACACGCCCATCGAGGAAACCGTGTGGGCCATGAGCGACATGATCACCCGCGGCAAGGCGCTGTACTGGGGCACCAGCGAGTGGAGCGCGGGCGAGATCCGCGCGGCCTGGGACATCGCCGAGCGCCACCACCTGCACAAGCCGGTGGTCGAGCAGCCGCAGTACCACCTGTTCCACCGCAGCCGCGTGGAGCAGGAGTACGCCCGGCTCTACGACGACATCGGCCTGGGCCTGACCACCTGGAGCCCGCTGGCCTCGGGCCTGCTCTCGGGCAAGTACCTGAACGGCGTGCCCGAGGGCTCGCGCGGCGCCATGGAGACCATGTCATTCCTGCGCGAGGGCCTGACCGACCCGGCCAAGAACGCCGCCGTGGCCCGCCTGCAGCCCATCGCCGACGAGCTGGGCGCCACGCTGGCCCAGCTGGCCATCGCCTGGGCGACGAAGAACCCGCGCGTGTCGAGCGTGATCACCGGCGCCTCCAAGGCCGAGCAGCTGCAGAGCAACCTGGGCGCGCTGGCGGTGGCCGACCGGCTGACGCCGGAGCTGATGGCGCGCATCGACGAGGCGACGAAGGCGCTGGCCAAGTAGTCGCTGGCCCGGGCGCGGGCCCGCGGGCGTCGGGCCCGCGGCCCGGTCAGGCGATGGGCGGGTAGCTGCCCTCGCCGTCCGGCCAGGCGGTGAGCACCTCGAAGCCGCTGGCCGTGACGGCCACCATGTGCTCCCACTGCGCCGAGAGCGAGCCGTCGCGCGTCACCACCGTCCAGCCATCGGCCAGCTCGCGGATCTCGCGCCGGCCGGCGTTGAGCATGGGCTCGATGGTGAACACCATGCCTTCCTCGAGGCGCAGGCCCTGGCCGCGCTGGCCGAAGTGGGCCACGTGCGGTGCGTCGTGGTAGACGCGGCCGATGCCGTGGCCGCCGTACTCGCGCACCACGCTGAAGCCCTCGCGCTGCGCCACGCGCTGGATGGCGTGCCCCACGTCGCCCAGCGTGGCGCCGGGCCGCACCTGGCGGATGCCGGCGCGCATGGCCTCGTAGGTGGTGTCCACCAGGCGGCGCGCCAGCGGATGCGGCGTGCCCACGCAGTACATGCGACTGGTGTCGCCGAACCAGCCCTGGTGCTGCACCGCCACGTCGATGTTGACGATGTCGCCATCGGCCAGCACGGTGGCGGCCGAGGGGATGCCGTGGCACACGACATGGTTCACCGACGCGCACACCGTCTTCGGGAAGCCGTGGTAGCCCACGTTGGCCGGCACCGCCCCCAGCGTGTGCACGATGTGGTCGTGGCACAGCGCATCGAGCTCCTCGGTGCTGATGCCCGCACGCACGTGCGGCGCGATCATGCGCAGCACGTCGGCGGCCAGCCGGCCGGCCTCGCGCGCCTGGGCGATCTCGGCGGCGGAATGGCGGGGAATGGGCTGCCTCATGAGGGCACCCGCGGCGAGCGCGTGTCCGCCGCCAGCCTCGCGCCCGTGCCCGGCGCACCCGCGGCCAGCCGGGCCAGGTCCAGCCCGCCCGCGAGCTCCGCCTGGATCAGCAGCTGGCACAAATCGCTGTGCGTGAGCTGCGGGTACAGCTCGGCCAGCATGCCGATGCGCATCCAGTGCTCGGCCTGCGCGTTGATCGACCGGCTCAGCGCCGTGCTCGCGACGCGCAGGTTCTCGTGCGTCTGGTCTGAAATCTTGACGATGCCCATGGGTGAATCATATACGAACCGTATATTGTTCGCATATGCCGCACGGGCATCATCCTCCCGCGTTCAGCGCCGCCAGCCGCTCGGGCGTGCCCACGTCCGTCCACTCCCCCGGCCACAGGCGAGCGGACAGGCGGCGCTCGGCGATGGCCGCGTCCAGCCGCGGGCGCAGGGGCAGGCGGGTGCCGGGCGGGATGCCGGCAAACAGCGACGGGCGGAACAGGCCCACGCTGGCCCAGGTGTAGCGCTCGGCGGCGTCGGCCACGGCCAGGCCCTGCGCGTCGATGCCGAAATCGCCGCGCGGGTGGTGCGGCGCATTGGGCACCAGCCACAGCTCGGCCAACAGCCCAGGCCGCGCCTCGAACGCCGCCACGTCGGCCGGCGAGAAGGTGAAGCCGGGCAGGAACACGTCGCCCGAGACGACCCAGAAGGGCGCGTCGTCGCCCTCGGGCGCCAGCCACGGCAGGGCGTTGGCGATGCCGCCGGCGGTCTCCAGCGCGCCGCCGTGGTCGCGGCCCTCGAAGCGGTAGTGCAGGCGCAGGCCGAAGCGCTGGCCGTCGCCCAGCACGGCGGGGAACTGGTCTTCGAGCCAGGCCACGTTGATGACCACCTCGCGCACGCCGGCCGCGGCCAGGGCCAGCAGGTGCCACTCGATGAGCGGCCGGCCGCGCACCGGCAGCAGCGGCTTGGGGCAGCTGTCGGTGAGCGGGCGCATGCGCTCGCCGCGGCCGGCGGCCAGGACGATGGCACGCGGCGGGCGCGAAGGTGCGGCAGTCATGGCACCGCCTCCGCCGCGGGGGCACCGGCGCCAAGCGCCTGCCCGCGCTGCAGCCGCTGCACCTGCGCCTCGGCCGGCGCAAAGGCCCGCTGCAGCGCCGCCAGCAGCGCCTCGGCCGCGGTGGAATGGTCGGCGCCGAGGTTGCACACGTAGACGTCCAGCGTCACCGCGCCCAGCTCGGGCCAGGTGTGCACCGCCAGGTGCGATTCGGCGAGCAGCACCACGCCCGTGATGCCCGTGGGCTGCACGCTGCCCGGCCGGGGCGTGAAGCGGTGGAACAGCTCGCCCACCGGCTGCAGCCCCACGCCCTGCACCGCACCCAGGCACAGCGCTCGCAGCGCGGCCGGCTCGGTCATCGGTGGCAGCGCGGCGTCGCAGCCGCGCAGGTCGGCGGTGAGGTGCAAACCGTGCATGGCGGCCGATTATCCGGGCCGCCGCCGCCCCCGCCCGCCCGCGGGCCGGGGCGGCGACTAAAATCCCGGGTTCTCCCTCCCACGCCCGCCCGTCGGCCCGGCGCACCGCCTGTTCAGCGCGGCCGTCCGTCGCCCGCCGGGCCGCCCCCCTGCCCATGCCTGCCGACACGCTCACCACCGCCCCCGCCCAAGTCCTGCCCCTGGCCCACGCCATCCGCGCCCTGGCCATGGACGCCGTGCAGCAGGCCAACTCCGGCCACCCGGGCGCGCCGATGGGCATGGCCGAGATGGCCCAGGCCCTGTGGACCCGCCACCTCAAGCACAACCCGGCCAACCCCCTGTGGGCCGACCGCGACCGCTTCGTGCTGAGCAACGGCCATGCGTCCATGCTCATCTACGCCGCGCTGCACCTGACCGGCTACGACCTGCCGGTGGAGCAGCTCAAGGCCTTCCGCCAGCTGCACAGCGCCACCCCGGGCCACCCGGAAGTGGACGTCACCCCCGGCGTCGAAACCACCACCGGCCCGCTGGGCCAGGGCATCACCAACGCGGTGGGCATGGCGCTGGCCGAGAAGCTGCTGGCCGCCGAGTTCAACCGCGACGGCCACACCATCGTCGACCACCACACCTACGTGTTCCTGGGCGACGGCTGCCTGATGGAAGGCGTGAGCCACGAGGCCTGCGGCCTGGCCGGCGCCTGGAAGCTGAACAAGCTGATCGCGCTGTACGACGACAACGGCATCTCCATCGACGGCCAGGTGGCCCCCTGGTTCGTGGACGACACCGCCGCGCGCTTCAAGGCCTATGGCTGGAACGTTATCGGGCCGGTGGACGGCCACGACGTGGACGCGCTGGATGCCGCCCTGGCCGCCGCGCGCCAGAGCACCGACAAGCCCAGCTTCATCCTCTGCAAGACGGCCATCGGCAAGGGCTCGCCCAACCGCGCCGGCACCGCCAAGGCCCACGGCGAGCCGCTGGGCGGCGAGGAGATCGCGCTCACCCGCGCGGCCCTGGGCTGGGCACACGAGCCCTTCGAGCTGCCCGAGGCGCTGCGCGCCGCCTGGGACCAGCGCGCCGCCGGCGCCGAGCGTGAGGCCGAGTGGGACGCCCGCTTCGCCGCCTACAGCGCCGCCTTCCCCGAGCTGGCCGCCGAGTTCACGCGCCGCATGGCCGGCGAGCTGCCCAAGCACTTCGCCGAGATCGCGGTGGAGGCCGTGGGCACCGCGCACGACAAGGCCGAGACGGTGGCCAGCCGCAAGGCCAGCCAGCTCGCGCTGGAACACTTCACCGCGGCCCTGCCCGAGCTGCTGGGCGGCTCGGCCGACCTGACCGGCTCCAACCTGACCAACACCAAGAGCACCCCGGCGCTGCGCTTCGACGCCGCGGGCGCCGTGGTGAAGGACGACCTGGGCCGCGTGGGCCGCCACATCAACTACGGCGTGCGCGAGTTCGGCATGGCCGCCATCATGAACGGCATCGCGCTGCATGGTGGCTACATCCCCTACGGCGGCACCTTCCTCACCTTCAGCGACTACAGCCGCAACGCCATCCGCATGGCCGCGCTGATGAAGCGCCGCGTGGTGCACGTGTTCACGCACGACTCCATCGGCCTGGGCGAGGACGGCCCCACGCACCAGTCCATCGAACACGCGGCCAGCCTGCGGCTGATCCCCAACCTCGACGTCTGGCGCCCGGCCGACACCACCGAGACCGCCGTGGCGTGGACGATGGCGCTGGCCAACAAGCACCGCCCCACCGCGCTGCTGCTGTCGCGCCAGAACCTGCCCTACGCGCCCAAGACCGACGCCGACGTCATCACCAAGGGCGCCTACGTGCTCTCCGAGCCCAGCGAAGTGGGCATGAAGAAGGCGGCCCAGGCGGTGATCATCGCCACCGGCTCCGAGGTGCAGCTGGCGCTGCATGCGCAGCAGCTGCTGGCACAGGCCAAGATCGCCGTGCGCGTGGTGTCCATGCCGTCGACCACCGTGTTCGACCGCCAGGACATGGCCTACAAGACCGCCG
>JACRBA010000105.1 GCA_016213265.1 Burkholderiales bacterium
CCTCGTAGCCGGAATCGCGGATCACCTGGTGCACCAGCGAGTAGATCTCCTCGACCCGCGGCTCGATCACGCCGGCCAGCGCCTGGCGGCCCAGCATGCGCGGCACGCGGTCGCCCAGGCCCGGCACCTCGACCTGCTCGGACGGGTCGGCCAGCAGCTGTTTGGCCACGCCGTACTCGACCTTGATCTCCTCGGCGTCCTTGGTGGGCGTGCGCAGCGCCATCGCGATGTCGCTGGTGATCAGGTCGCCGGCGATGGGGATGACGGCCGTGTGGCGGATGGAGCCGCCGGTGTAGATGGCCACGTCGGTGGTGCCCGCGCCAATGTCGACCACGGCCACGCCCAGGTCCTTCTCGTCGTCGGTCAGCACGGCCGCCGCCGAGGCGGTGGGGGCCAGGCACAGCTGCTCCACCTCCAGCCCGCAGCGGCGCACGCACTTGACGATGTTTTCGGCCGCACTCTGGGCGCCGGTGGCGATGTGCACCTTCACCTCGAGCCGGCTGCCGCTCATGCCGATCGGCTCCTTGACCTCGTGGCCGTCGATCACGAACTCCTGCGATTCCACCAGCAGCAGCCGCTGGTCGTTCGGGATGTTGATCGCCTTGGCGGTCTCGATCACCCGCGCCACGTCGTTGGGCGTGACCTCGCGGTTGTCGCGCACGATCACCATGCCGGTGGAGTTCTGCCCGCGGATGTGGCTGCCGGTGATGCCGGTGTAGACGCTGGTGATCTTGCAGGCGGCCATCATCTCGGCCTCCTTCAGCGCCTGCTGGATGCTCTGCACCGTGGCGTCGATGTTGACCACCACGCCGCGCTTGAGCCCGTGCGAGCTGGCCACGCCGAGCCCGGCCACGCGCAGCTCGCCCGTGGGCATGACCTCGGCCACCACCGCCATCACCTTGGCGGTGCCGATGTCGAGACCGACGACGAGATCCTTGTATTCCTTGGCCATCTGCGTGTCCCTCTAAGGCTGGGCCTCGCCCGCGGCGGCCGACGCCAGCGGACCCTTCATCGTCAATGCATAACCGTCGCCGTGGCGCAGGTCGGCGTGGCTCCAACCTCGCCGCTGCCGCGACACCACCTGCGTCACCGTGCGCGTGAAGCGCGCCACACGCGCCTGCAGCTCGGCCTCGCTGCCGCGGCCCAGCGCCAGGCTGGCGCCGTTGTCCAGCTCCATGGTCCACGAGCCCCGGCGCGACATGGCCAGCCGCGTCACGCCCAGGTCCAGCGGGCGCAGCAGCGGCACCAGCGCGCGGTGCAGCGACAGCGCGGCCGCGGCGGCCTCGTCGTCCGGCCCGGCGAACTCGGGCAGCAGTTCCTCGTCCACGTCGCCCAGGTTGGCCTCGAACACCTCGCCGTGCGAGTTGACGAGCCGATCGTTGCCGTCTTCGTCCTTCCACACGGCCACGGGGTGGTGCTCTTCCAGTTCCACCACCAGGCGGTTCGGGAACACCCGCCGCACCACCGCATGGCGCACCCAGGGCACGGCCTCGAAGGCCCGGCGGGCACCCTGCAGGTCGAGGGTGAAGTAGTTGCCCGCCAGGCGCGGCGCGGCAATGGCGCGCAGCGTCGCGGCGTTGTTGCGGGTGACCTCGCCTTCGAGCCGGATGCTGCGGAAGGCGAAGGCCGGCTGCCGGGCCAGCCACGCCAGCGCCGCTGCCACCACCACCGCGCCCGCCAGGGCGACGATGGCCAGCGCCGTGGCGTTCATCACGCGCACGTCGGGTGGCAGGGGAGTGGCGACGGTGCTGGCCATGGTGATCAGGCGGCCGCCTCGGGGGCGTGCTGGCGCGCGCTGTCGAGCGTGGCGTTCGACAGCAGGTGCAGGCACAGGCGCTCGTAGTCCATGCCGGTGGACGCGGCCGACTTGGGCACCAGCGAATGGCTGGTCATGCCCGGCGAGGTGTTCATCTCCAGCAGGAAGGGCTTCCTGTCGGAGGCGCGGATCATCAGGTCGGCGCGGCCCCAGCCGCGGCAGCCGAGCAGGCGGTAGGCCTCCACGACGATGCGCTGGATCTCGCGCTCCTCGGCCTCGGGCAGGCCGGACGGCACCAGGTACTGCGTGTCGTCGGAGACGTACTTGTGCTCGTAGTCGTAGTTGCCACCGGGTGCCACGATGCGGATCACCGGCAGCGCGACGGCGGCGCTTCCCTCACCCAGCACGGGGCAGGTGACTTCCTCGCCTTCGATGAATTCTTCGCACAGCACGTCGGAATCGAATTGTGCCGCGTGAGTGACCGCTTCCATCATGCCGGAATACCCGGCCACCTTGGTCACGCCGAAGGACGAGCCCTCGCGCGCGGGCTTCACGATGAGCGGCAGGCCCAGGCCGTCGGGCACGGTGCGCACCACCTCGCGGCCGTGCTGGCCGGCGGGCAGCAGCCGCCACGCCGGCGTGGGCAGGCCGGCGAAGGCCCAGATGCGCTTGGTCATCACCTTGTCCATGGCGATGGCCGAGGCCATCACACCGGAGCCGGTGTAGGGGATGCCCAGCAGCTCCAGCGCGCCTTGCACCGTGCCGTCCTCGCCATGGCGGCCATGCAGCGCGATGAAGCAGCGGTCGAAGCCCTCTTCCTTCAGCGCCTGCAGCGGGCGCTCGGCGGGGTCGAAGGCGTGGGCGTCCACGCCCTGCGACTGCAGCGCCGCCAGCACGCCCGCGCCGGACATCAGCGACACCGGACGCTCGGCCGAATCACCCCCCATGAGCACGGCCACCTTGCCGAGGGACGGGATGTCGATGTGCGTCATGCCGAGACCCCTTGTGCGCCGACCGCACCGGCGAGTTCCACCACCCGGGCCGGCACCGCGCCGATGGAGCCCGCGCCCATGGAGATGACGACGTCGCCATCGCGTGCGAAGCCCAGGATCTCCTCAGGCAGCTCGGCCACCTCGTCGACGAACAGCGGCTCGGCCTTGCCCGCCACGCGCAGCGCGCGCACCAGCGAGCGGCCGTCGGCCGCCACGATCGGCGCCTCGCCCGCGGCGTACACCTCGGTCAGCAGCACGGCGTCGGCTTGTCCCATCACTTTCACGAAATCCTCGAAGCAGTCCCGGGTGCGGGTATAGCGGTGCGGCTGGAAGGCCAGCACCAGGCGGCGGCCGGGGAAAGCGCCGCGCGCCGCGGCCAGCACCGCCGCCATCTCCACCGGGTGGTGGCCATAGTCGTCGATCAGGGTGAACTGCCCGCCGTCGCGCGCGGGCACGTCGCCATAGCGCTGGAATCGACGGCCCACGCCGTCGAACGCCGCCAGTGCGCGGGCGATGGGGGCGTCGGGCAGCTCCAGCTCGGTGGCCACCGCGATGGCGGCCAGCGCATTGCGCACGTTGTGCTCGCCCGGCAGGTTGAGCGTGATCTCCAGCGGCGGCATGGCCACGCCGTTGCGCCGCTCGCAGGTGAAGCGCATCTGGCCGCCGGGCAGGGCCTGCACGTCCACCGCGCGCACCTGGGCGTCCTCGCCGAAGCCGTAGGTGACGACCGGGCGCGAGACCATGGGCACGATGCTGCGCACGCCCGGGTCGTCGATGCAGACGATGGCCGCCCCATAGAACGGCATGCGGTGCAGGAAGTCCACGAAGGCCTGCTTGAGGCGGGCGAAGTCGTGGCCGTAGGTGTCCATGTGGTCGGCGTCGATGTTGGTCACGACGCTGAGGATGGGCATCAGATTCAGGAACGACGCGTCCGACTCGTCGGCCTCCACCACGATGAAGTCGCCCGCGCCCAGGCGCGAATGGGCGCCGGCCGAGTTGAGCTTGCCGCCGATGACGAAGGTGGGGTCCACGCCGGCCTCGGCCAGCACGCTGGTGACCAGCGAGGTGGTGGTGGTCTTGCCGTGCGTGCCGGCGATGGCGATGCCGCGCTTCAGGCGCATCAGCTCGGCCAGCATCACGGCACGCGGCACCACCGGCACGCGGCGCGCGCGCGCGGCGATGACCTCGGGGTTGTCGCCCTTCACCGCAGTGGACACGACCACGGCTTCCGCGCCCTCGACATGGGCCGCGTCGTGGCCGATGTGCACACGGATGCCCAGCTCCGCCAGGCGGCGCGTGGTGGCGCTGTCGGCCTGGTCCGAGCCGGTGACGGCGTAGCCCAGGTTGTGCAGGATCTCGGCGATGCCGCTCATGCCGGCGCCGCCCACGCCCACGAAGTGAATGCGCTTGACCGCGTGTTTCATGCGGCCCCCCCGACAGGCGCGGGACGGCCCTTCGACAGGCTCAGGGCGAACGGTGCACAGGTCATTTCACCAGCCTTTCGATCTCGTCGGCCACGCGCGCGGCCGCCGCGGGGCGCGCCAGCGCGCGGGCCTGCTCCGCCATGGCCAGCAGCTGCGGCCGGTCCAGCCGCTGCAGCAGCTCGGCCAGCGACTGCGGGTTCAGTTCGGTCTGCGGCAGGTGCACGGCCGCACCGCGCTCGGCCATCCACAGCGCGTTGTCGCGCTGGTGCGAGGTGGTGCTCACCACCAGCGGCACCAGCACGCTGGCCACGCCGGCCGCGCACAGCTCGCTCACCGTGATGGCGCCGGCACGGCACACCACCACGTCGCAGCCGGCCAGGCAGGCAGCCATGTCGTCGATGAAGGGCACCACCTCGGCGGTGACGCCCAGCGTGGCGTAGCGGCCCCGCACCTCGTCGTGGTGGGCCGCGCCGGTCTGGTGCAGCACCCAGGGCCGCTGCTCCAGCGGGATCTGCGCCAGCGCCGCGGGCACGTTCTCGTTGAGCACGCGTGCGCCCAGGCTGCCGCCCACCACCAGCAGGCGCAGCGGGCCCTCGCGCCCGGCGAAGCGCAGGGCCGGCGGCGCCATGCCCTCGATCTCGTGGCGCACCGGGTTGCCGGTGACCAGGCCCTGCTTCACCTTGGCGGCGGCCGTGCCGTCGAAGCCGAACGCCACCCGGTCGGCCACGGGCAGCAGCGCCTTGTTCGACAGCAGCAGGCCCGCGTCGGCGTTCACCAGCATCAGCGGCTTGCCCAGCAGCGAGGCCATCATGCCGCCCGGGAAGCACACATAGCCGCCCATGCCCAGCACGGCGTCGGCCGAGCGCCGGCGCAGGATGCGGGCCGCATCCCAGAAGGCCTTGAGCAGGCGCAGGCCGCCCGTCATGGCCTGCCACAGGCCCTTGCCGCGCAGGCCGCTGAACGCGAGGCGGTCCATCTCGATGCCCGACGGCGGCACGAGCCGGTTCTCCATGCCGCCTTCGGTGCCCAGCCAGGTCACCGTCCAGCCGCGCTGCTGCATCTCGCGCGCCACCGCCAGGCCGGGGATGACATGCCCGCCCGTGCCCGCGGCCATGATGACCAGGTGCTTGCCCATGGCGGCGGCGCTCATGCGCGGCCTCCCCGCATCAGCTGCCGGTTCTCTTGGTCCACGCGCAGCACGATGGCCAGCGCCACCAGGTTCATGAGAATGCCCGAGCCGCCGTAGCTGAGCAGCGGCAGCGTGAGGCCCTTGGTGGGCAGCAGGCCGAGGTTCACGCCCATGTTGATGAAGCTCTGGCCGCCGAACCACACGCCGATGCCCTGCGTCATCAGGCCCGCGAACACCCGGTCCAGGGCGATGGCCTGGCGGCCGATGTGGAAGATGCGGCGGGTGAGCCAGAAGAAGGCCACGATGACCCCGAGCACCGCCACGAAGCCCAGCTCCTCGCCGATCACGGCGAGCAGGAAGTCGGTGTGGGCCTCGGGCAGGTAGCTCAGCTTCTCGATGGACTGGCCCAGGCCCTGGCCGAACCACTCGCCGCGGCCGAAGGCGATGAGCGAGTGGGTCAGCTGGTAGGCCTTGCCCTGCGCGTAGTCGGGGTTCCAGGGGTCGAGGTAGGCGAAGATGCGCTGGCGGCGGAACTCGCTGAAGGCGATCATCAGCACGAAGGCGCCCACCAGCACCATCACGCTGAGCACGAACATCCGGCCGTTCACGCCGCCCAGGAACAGGATGGCCAGCGCGATGGCCGCGATCACCATGAAGGCGCCCATGTCCGGCTCGGCCAGCAGCAGCATGCCCACCACGCCCAGCGCCACTGCCATCGGCCACACGGCCTTGAAGAAGCGCTCCTTCACGTCCATCTTGCGCACCATGTAGCTGGCCGCGTACATGGCCATGGCCAGCTTGGCCAGCTCGCTGGGCTGGAAGCTCATGAAGCCCAGCGGGATCCAGCGGCGGGCCCCGTTCACGCCCTTGCCGATGAAGGGCACCAGCACCACGATGAGCAGCGCCAGCGACACCGCGAACAGCCACGGCGCCCACTTCTCCCACACCGCGATGGGAATGCTCAGCGTGACGAGGGCGGCCACGAAGCCAATGCCGATGAACAGCGCCTGGCGCGCCAGGAAGTAGGTGGGCGCGTAGCTGGCGAACTTAGGGTTGTCGTGCAGCGCGACCGAGGCCGAATACACCATCACCAGGCCCAGGGCCAGCAGGCCGGCCACCACCCAGGCGAGCGGCTGGTCGAAGCCGGAGACGGCGGTGGGCTTGCCGCTGCCCACCGAGACCCAGTCGCGGATGGGCAGGCGGTCCACGCCGGGCGCGCGGCCCAGCCGCTCGCGCAGGCCCTGGCCGAGCGCGCCCAGGCGCTCGCGCCAGCCCGGCGTCGCGGTGACGGCGTGCGCGCCCCGGCTCATTCGAGCACCTCGCCGCGCTCCAGCGCCAGCTCGCGCACGGCGGCGGCGAACACCTCGGCGCGGTGCGCGTAGTTGCGGAACATGTCCAGGCTGGCGCAGGCGGGGCTGAGCAGCACCGCGTCGCCGGCCAGGGCCTGGCCGAAGCACCAGCGCACGGCGGCCTCCAGGGTGTCGTGCCGCTGGATGGCCACGCCGGTGGCGGCCAGCGTGGCCTCGATGGTGGCGGCGTCGCGGCCGATGGTTGCCACGGCGCGGGCATGCCGGGCCACGGGGGCCGCCAGCGGGCCGAAGTCCTGGCCCTTGCCATCGCCGCCGAGGATGACGACGAGGCGGCCGCTGCCCAGATCGGCACCCAGGCCCTCGAGCGCGGCCACCGTGGCGCCCACGTTGGTGCCCTTGCTGTCGTCCACCGCCTCCACGCCACCCACGCTGCCGATGGGCTCCACGCGGTGCGGCTCGCCGCGGTACTCACGCAGGCCGTGGAGCATGGGCGCCAGCGGGCAGCCGATGGCCGTGGCCAGCGCCAGCGCGGCCAGGGCGTTGGACGCGTTGTGCCGGCCGCGGATGCGCAGCGCATCGGCGGGCATCAGCCGTTGCAGGTGGATCTCGGCTTCCTCGCCCTTGCGCAACTTCACGGTCTCGTCCGCGGGCAAGGCGCGCACCAGCCAGGCCATGCCGGCCTCGGTGACGAGGCCGAAGTCGCCGGGGCGACGCGGCGCATCGAGGCCGAAGCGCAGCACGGCGCGTCCCACCGGCCTGGCGGCCTTGCCGCGCGCGCCCTTCACGACCACCGGCGCGGGCACCATGGCCTCGACGCGCGCATCGTCGCGGTTGATGACCATCACGGCCGTCTCGCCGAAGATGCGCGCCTTGGCCGCGGCATAGGCGTCCATGTCGCCGTGCCAGTCCAGGTGGTCCTGCGTCACGTTGAGCACGGTGGCGGCGCTGGGCTCGAAGCCCTGCACACCGTCGAGCTGGAAGCTCGACAGCTCCAGCACCCACACCTCGGGCAGCACCTCGAACACCGGCTCGGCCGGCGGCGGCGGGGGCAGCGCCGGCGCGGCGTCCTCCTCGTCGCCCTCGGTCTGCAGCCGCAGGTCGATGGCCGCCGCGCCGATGGACACGGGCAGGCCCACGTCCACCCGGTCGCCCGCGCCGCTGACGTCCACCGGCACGTCCACGCGGTCACCGGCGGCGCCGCTCATCTCCATGGCCACGTCCACCTCGTCGGCGACGCCGGTCACGTCCACCGCCAGGTCGATGGCGTCCGGCGTGTGGCCGGCGCCCTCCAGCGGCATGCGCACGGTGCGGTCGTCCAGCGGACGGCCGTCCACAAGGGCGCCCGGCAGCGTGGGCGTGTCCTCGTTGGCCCAGTCGGGCGTGGGTGCGCGGTCCATCGGCACCGTCGCCTCCTCGGCAGGCTCGGCCGCCGGCTCGCGGTCCAGCGCGTCGGCCAGGGTGTCGAGCATGGTCGGGCCGATGTTGCCGGCCAGGCCCACGCGCAGGCCGCAGCGCTCCACCAGCCGCGCGGTGAGCGAGGTGGTGGTGGTCTTGCCGTTGGTGCCGGTGATGGCCAGCACCTTGGGCGCGTAGCGGCGCGTGGTCTTCAGGTCGGCCAGGGCGCGGGCGAACAGGTCGAGCTCGCCCTGCACGGGCAGCCCCCGCCCGCGCGCCACCGCCAGCAGCGGCGCGATGCACGGGTCCAGCGGCGACAGGCCCGGGCTCTTGAGCAGCAGGCGCACATCGGCGAGGTCACCGTCGCCCTGCAGGCGCGCGGCATCGAGCGCGCCGGTGAGCAGCTGCGCCTCGGGGGCGGCCAGGGCCAGCGCCGCCGCCTGGGGCGGCTGCTCGCGCGAGTCCCACACGCGCACCCGCGCGCCGTGGCGGGCGCACCAGCGCGCCATGGCCAGGCCGGAGTCACCGAGGCCCAGCACCAGCACCGACAGATCGCGCAGGAAGTTCATGTGCGAGCGTCCCTCAGCGCAGCTTCAGGCTGGCCAGGCCCACCAGGCACAGCAGCATGGTGATGATCCAGAACCGGATGACGACCTGCGTCTCGTTCCAGCCCGACTTCTCGAAGTGGTGGTGTAGCGGCGCCATCAGCAGGATGCGCCGGCCCTCGCCGTACTTCTTCTTCGTGTACTTGAACCAGGTCACCTGCGCCATCACCGACAGCGCCTCGGCGACGAACACGCCGCCCATGATGCCCAGCAGGATCTCCTGGCGCGTGATGACGGCGATGGTGCCCAGCGCGCCGCCCAGCGCCAGCGCGCCCACGTCACCCATGAACACCTGCGCCGGGTGGGCGTTGAACCACAGGAAGGCCAGGCCCGCGCCCGCGATGGCGGCGCAGAAGATCATGAGCTCGCCGGCGCCCGGGATGTGCGGAAACAGCAGGTAGCGCGAGTACACCGCATTGCCCACCACGTAGGCGAAGATGCCCAGCGCGGAGGCCACCAGCACCACCGGCATGATGGCCAGGCCGTCCAGGCCGTCGGTGAGGTTCACCGCATTGCTCGCGCCCACGATGACGAAGTAGGTGAGCGCGATGAAGCCGAACACGCCCAGCGGGTAGCTGATGCTCTTGAAGAAGGGCAGCATCAGGTCGGCCTTGGGCGGCAGGTCGTTGGAGAAGCCGCTCTGCACCCAGCGCAGGAACAGCTCGAGCACGCGGATGTTCGAGGTCTCCGACACGCTGAAGGCCAGGTACAGCGCCGCCACGAGGCCGATGGCCGACTGCCAGAAGAACTTCTCGCGCGAGCGCATGCCCTCGGGGTCCTTCAGCACCACCTTGCGCCAGTCGTCCACCCAGCCGATGGCGCCGAAGCCGAAGGTCACGAGCATGGTGATCCACACGAAGCGGTTGCCCCAGTCGCTCCACAGCAGGGTGGACACGCCGATGCCGATGAGGATGAGCGCGCCTCCCATCGTCGGCGTGCCGCGTTTGGCGAGGTGCGTCTGCACGCCGTACTCGCGGATGGGCTGGCCGATCTTCAGCTCGGTCAGGCGGCGGATCACCCACGGCCCGAACACCAGGCCGATCAGCAGCGCGGTCATGGCCGCCAGCACCGCCCGGAAGGTGAGGTACTGGAAGACGCGCAGGAAGCCGAACTGCTCGGGGTAGAGCGACTGCAACCACTGGGCCAGGCTAAGCAGCATGGGCCACCTCCACGGTTCGGGCCAGGCTAAGCAGCATGCGGATGGCCTCCTTCAGCCTGGGCCGGCGACTGCAGCGCCTGCACCACGCGCTCCATGCGCATGAAGCGCGAGCCCTTGACCAGCACCGATGAGAACGGCGGCGCCTCGTCCTCGGCGAGCGCGACGAGCAGCTCGTCCACGCTGTCGAAGTGACGCGCGCCCGTGGGCTGGCCGTCGGGCAGCGCGGCGTGGCGCATCAGCTCGCCCACGCACCACACGGTCTCGATGCCGGCGGCCTGCGCATGGCGGCCCACCTCGGCGTGGAAGGCCGGGCCCTGCGTGCCCACCTCGCCCATGTCGCCCATCACCAGCCAGCGCGGGCGCGGCAGCTCGGCCAGCACGTCGATGGCCGCACGCACGGAATCGGGGTTGGCGTTGTAGGTGTCGTCCACCAGCGTGCGGGGCTGGCCCCGCACCAGCAGCGGCCGCACCTGCGAACGCCCCTTGACCGGCGAGAAGTGCGACAGGCCCTGTGCGATGTCCTGCAGACCGATGCCCGCCGCCAGGGCGCAGGCGGCCGCCGCGGCGGCGTTCTTCACGTTGTGGCGGCCGGCGATGTGCAGCGGGAAGTCCACCCGCCCGGCGGGCGTGCTCAGGCGCACCTCCCAGTCGTCCACGCGCCAGCGGGCGGACGCGCGCACATCGGCCGCGGCCCCCTGCGGGCCGCCGTCGTCCAGGGCGAATGTCAACGTGCGCCGCGCGCCCGCCAACGTGCGCCACAGGACGGTCCACTCTTCGTCGGCCGGGAACACCGCCGTGCCATCGGCGGGCAGCGCCTCGATCACGGCGCCGTTCTCGCGCGCCACGGCCTGCACGCTCTGCATGAACTCCTGGTGTTCGCGCTGGGCGTTATTCACCAGGGCCACGGTGGGCTGGGCGATGGCGGCGAGCTCGGCGATCTCGCCGGGGTGGTTCATGCCCAGCTCGACCACCGCCGCGCGGTGCACGGGCTCCAGGCCCAGCACGGTGAGCGGCACGCCGATGTGGTTGTTGAGGTTGCCGGCGGTGGCGAGGCTGGCCTCGCCATGCGCCGCCCGCAGGATGGCGGCCACCATCTGCGTGACGGTGGTCTTGCCGTTGCTGCCGGTGATGGCCACCAGCGGCAGGGCAAAGCGCCGCCGCCACGCCGCGGCGAGCGCCTGCAGCGCGGCCAGCGGGTCGTCCACCTGCAGGCCGGACAGGCCGGCTTCGGCGATGCCGTGCGAGGCCAGCGCGGCCACCGCGCCGGACACGCGGGCGGCGTCGAGGAAATCGTGCGCATCGAAGCGCTCGCCCTTGAGCGCGACGAACAGATCGCCGGCGCGCAGGGTGCGCGTGTCGGTGTGCACGCGGCAGAACGCGACGGTGGGGTCGCCCACCACGCGCGCGCCGGGCAGCAGGGCCGCGGCGTCGCGCAGGCGCAGCATGGGCACGGGGGCGCCGCTCATGGGCCGCTCCGGCGCGCCAGCGCCTGGGCGGCGTGCGCCGCATCGGAGAACGGCTGCTTCACGCCGTCGACCTCCTGGTAGTCCTCGTGGCCCTTGCCGGCGATGAGCACCACGTCGGCCGGCGCGGCAGCGGCCAGCGCGTCGGCGATGGCCTGCGCGCGGTCCGGGCAGGTGTCCGTCTTCAGCGCGCCGGTGGCCGGGATGCCGGCCAGGATCTGGTCGATGATGGCCTGCGGCGACTCGCGGCGCGGGTTGTCGCTGGTCACCACGACGCGGTCGGCCAGGCGCGCGGCGATCTCGCCCATCAGCGGGCGCTTGGTGGCGTCGCGGTTGCCGCCGCAGCCGAACACGCACCACAGGCGGCCGCCGCGGGCCTGGGCCAGCGGGCGCAGCGCGCCGATGGCTTTCTCCAGCGCATCGGGTGTGTGGGCGTAGTCGACCACCGCTTCGGGCACCCCCTCGCCGGCGCCGATGCGCTGCATGCGGCCCGGCACCGGCGTGACCCGCTCGGCCGCGCGGCAGGCGTCGGCCAGCGGCAGCCCGAGCGCGCGCAGGCCACCGATGACGACGAGCAGGTTGCTCACGTTGTAGTCGCCGATCAACCCGGTGGCCAGCGCCACGCGATGCGGGCCCTCGACCACGTCGAAGGCCAGCCCGCCGTGTTCGTAGCGCACCTCGTCGGCATGCAGGCGGGCCTCGCCACCCACGCACACCGTCCACAGCGCCAGGCCCTTGCCCGCCAGCTCGGCCACCAGGCGCGCGCCCTGCGGGTCGTCCACATTGATCACCGCGGCGCGCAGGCCGGGCCAGCCGAACAGGTGGCGCTTGGCGGCCCAGTAGGCGGCCATGTCCCCGTGGTAGTCGAGGTGGTCGCGGGTGAAGTTGGTGAACAGCGCCACCTCGATGGCCGTGCCGGCCAGCCGGTGCTCCACCACGCCGATGGACGAGGCCTCGATGGCGCAGGCCGCGAAGCCCTGGTCGGCCATGCGGCGGAAGCCCTGCTGCAGCACCACCGGGTCGGGCGTGGTCAGGCCGGTGAAGGTGATGTCCGCCGTCTCCGCCCCCGGCACGGCCGAGGGCCGCGGTGGCTCGCCGATGCCGAGGGTGCCCACGACGCCGCAGCGCAGACCGAGCTGGGTGAGGCACTGCGCCGTCCACCAGGCGGTGGAGGTCTTGCCGTTGGTGCCAGTGGTGGCGATGACCTTCAGCGCGCCGCTGGGCTGGCGGTAGTAGGCGCTGGCGATGACGCCGGTGGCCGCCTTGAGCTGCGGCAGCGCGGCCACGCGGGCGTCCTCGAAGCCGAAGGCGTCGATGCCCTCCTCCTCCACCAGGCAGGTGGCGGCACCGCGCTCGAGCGCCTGCTTCACGTACTGGCGGCCGTCGCTGGCGTAGCCGGGCCAGGCGATGAACGCATCGCCCGGCTGCACCTGGCGGCTGTCCGTGCGCAGGGCGCCGGTCACCCAGCTGCTCAGCCAGCGGGCGGCGGCGTCGGGGCTCTTCAGGTGCGTCAAGGGCATGGTGCGGTCGGGATGCGTGTCACTGGCGCCGGGTGGGCGGGGTGGCGGGGCCGGTGGCGTCGGCCACGGCCAGCGAGCGGGCGCCGGCGGTGACCGGCGGCTTCATGTCGAGGTCGGGCGGCACGCCGAGCGTGCGCAGGGCCTGCTCCACGACCACCTTGAACACCGGTGCGGCCACCAGGCCGCCGAAGTACACGCCGCTCGGCTCGTCCACCATCACGGCCACGACCACGCGCGGGTTGTCGATGGGCGCGATGCCGGCGAACCAGGCGCGGTGCTTGTCGCTGTTGTAGCCGCGGCCTTCCTGCTTCTCGGCGGTGCCGGTCTTGCCGCCGGCCGAGTAGCCGATGGGCTGCGCCAGCGGCGCGGTGCCGTCGGTGCTCACCGTGCCACGCAGCAGCTGGCGCATGGTGCGCGCGGTCTGCGGCTCGAACACGCGCACGCCGGGCAGCGGCTCCTCGCCCTGGATGAGGGTGAGCGGAGCCAGCTCGCCGTCGCGGGCGATGGCGGTGTAGGCGCGGGCGATCTGCAGCAGCGAGGCCGACAGGCCGTAGCCGTAGCTCATGGTGGCCTTCTCGACCGGCTTCCAGGTCTTGTAGGGGCGCAGCTTGCCGGTGGCCGCACCGGGGAAGCCGATCTGCGGCTTGGTGCCGAAGCCGAGCGCCGCGAACATCTCGCCCATCTCCTTGTTGTCCAGCCGCTGGGCCATCTTCACCGTGCCCACGTTGCTGGACTTCTGGATGACCTGGGCGACCGTCATCACCGGCCGGCCATGGTTGCCGTCGTTCACCAGCAGCGGGCCGACGCGGAAGGGCTGCGTGTCCAGGACCGTCTCGGGACGCACCAGGCCCTTCTCGATGGCCATGGACGCGATGAAGGGCTTGACCGTGGAGCCTGGCTCGAAGACGTCCGTGATGGCACGGTTGCGCAGCTGGGCGCCCGTGAGGTGGCGTCGCTCGCCCGGCAGGTAGCTGGGGTAGTTGGCCAACGCGAGGATCTCGCCGGACTGCGCGTCGAGCACCACCACGCTGCCCGCCTTGGCCTTGTGCTGCTGCACGGCGTCGCGGATGCGCTGGTAGGCCAGCGCCTGCACCTTGGAGTCGATGGTCAGCTGCACGTCGCGGCCGTCGCGCGGGTCCACCGTCTCGCCCAGCTCCTCCACCACGCGGCCGAGCCGGTCGCGCAGCACGCCGCGCGAACCGCCGTGACCCTGCAGCTGGCGCTGGAAGGCCAGCTCCACGCCCTCCTGGCCCTTGTCCTCGATGTCGGTGAAGCCCACCACGTGCGCAGCGGCCTCGTTCTCGGGGTAGCGGCGGATGTAGCCGGGTTCCAGCGTGAGGCCCTTGATCTGGAGTGCGCGGATCTGCTGCGCGACGCCGTCGTCGACCTGGCGCTTGAGCACCACGTAGGCGCCGCCGTCGGCCATCTTCGCGTCGAACTCCTTCAGCGGCATGCCCAGCAGCGAGACCAGCGCGCGCTTGTCCGCGTCGCTGGCCTTGAACTGCCGCGGGTTGGCCGAGATGGTGGGCGCGTTCACGCTCACGGCCAGGATCTGGCCATGGCGATCCAGGATGCGGCCGCGGCTGGCGGGCAGCTGCAGCGTGGCCGCGAAGCGCTCCTCGCCCTTCTTCTGGAAAAACTCGGACTCGATGACCTGCACGTACAGCGCCCGGCTGGCCAGGGCCAGGAAGGCCAGGCCCACGGCGAACACCAGGAACTTGCTGCGCCCGGGCGGCGTCTTGGCCGCCAACAGCGGGCTGGTGGAGTAGTTGACGCCGCGCACGGAGGTGGCCCCCGCGGCGCGCTGGCGCTGCAGCGGCTTCACGGCTGCCCCTCCTGGCTGGCGGCAGGCACGGCCGAGGCGGCACGCGCGTCGCTCACGTACACGGTGGCGTCGGGCGTGGCCAGCCGCATGGCGAGCTTCTCCCGGGCCGTGCGCTCCACCTTGAGGTGGGTGGCCTCCGTGCGCCGCTCGGCGTCCAGTCGCTTGGCGTCGGCGGCCAGCTGCGACTGCTCGGCCTTGGCGCGCTCGATCTCGACGAACAGGCGCCGCGACTCGTAGCTGGTCTTCACCAGCCACAGGCCGCTGGCCACCAGCGCGACGAGCAGCACGACAGACAGGCGCGTCATGCGGCGCCCCCCTCCGTGGCCAGGCGCTCGGCCACGCGCAGCTCCGCCGAGCGGGCACGGGGGTTGGCGGCCACTTCCGCGGCCCCGGGCTTGATGCGCGCCAGCGCCTTCAGCCGCAGTGCACGGCGCGGCGGGGCGAAGGGCGCGCGACGGTCGATCTCCTCGCGGCTCTCGTGGGCGATGCGGGTCTTGACGATGCGGTCTTCCAGGGAGTGGAAGCTGATCACCGCCAGGTGCCCGCCCGGCGCGAGCAGGTCGATCGCCGCACTCAGCCCCTGCTCGAGCTCTTCAAGCTCGGCGTTGACGAGAATCCGAAGCGCCTGAAATGTGCGCGTTGCAGGGTCCTGGCCCGGCTCGCGGGACTTGACCGCGCGAGCCACGAGCTGGGCCAGCTCGGCCGTGGTTCGAACAGGGGCCCCGCTGTCCCGGCGAGCAACAACCGCCTTTGCAATCGATGCAGCAAACCGTTCTTCGCCATAGTCACGTACCACCTGGGTGATGAGGCGCTCGTCGGCGCGCTCGAGGAATTGGGCGGCGCTCTCGCCCCGCGTGGGGTCCATGCGCATGTCCAGCGGGCCGTCGAAGCGGAAGCTGAAGCCGCGCGCCGGGTCGTCGATCTGCGGCGAGCTCACACCCAGGTCGAGCAGCACGCCGTCCACCGCGGCGATGCCGCGCTCGGCCAGCGCCTCGCGCATCGTGGCGAAGCTGTCGTGCACGATCTGGAAGCGCGGGTCGGTGATGGCCGTGTCGCCGGTGGTGGCCGCCGCCACGGCCTCGGGGTCCTTGTCGAAGGCCACCAGGCGGGCACCGGCGCCCAGGCGGGCCAGCAACGCACGGCTGTGGCCACCGCGGCCGAAGGTGCCGTCCACGTAGACACCGTCAGCGCGCGTCAGCACGCCGTCGATGGCCTCGTTCAACAAGACCGTGGTGTGTTGAAGCCCCTCGTCCGACGAGTACGTCGGCCGATCCCCCGAGGGGATGCGGGCCGGCTTGGGAGCGGCCCGGCGCTCGGCCCGCGCCTTGGTCGACTTCGGTGCTGACATCGGCGGCCTCAGATGACCAGCTGGCGCAGTGCGTCGGGCATGGGCTGGGCCAGGGTGGCTTCCTCGTTGGCGAGGTAGCGCTCACGGTCCCAGACCTCGAGGCGGGCGCCCATGCCCACCAGCATCAGCTCCTTCTCCAGGCGCGCCCAGCCGCGCAGTTCGGGCGACAGCAGGATGCGCGAGGCGCTGTCCATGTCCACGTCCATGGCGCTGCCGAGGTACAGGCGGCGGAAGCCGTCGGCCTCCATGGGCAACGCCAGGATCTTCGCGCGGAACTCCACCCACGCCGGGCGGGGAAAGAGCAGCAGGCAGCGCGAGGGGCTCTTGGTGAGCGTCATCTGGCCCTGGCACAGCGCGGCCAGCGCGTCGCGATAACGGGACGGCACGGTGACCCGGCCTTTCCCGTCCAGCGACAACGCGGACTCACCCTGAAACACAAAGTCGGACACGACAACCCACTAAATTGCACTTTCTCCCACTTTATCTCACCGCCAACCCACGGGTCAACGAAACGAGAAGAAAAATTTCAATGAAATCAGGCACTTAGCGGCGATTTCTGCAGCGCCTGCGCGCAAAAAGTCATTGCGAAATAAGGACTTGTGGCGGGGTGTCAAAGTGATTGATGAGAAGCGGGCCGCGGCCCGCCAATGCCCCGTTGCCGCCGTGCGCCGCCGCCAGACGCCCTCAGGCACATGGGTTGCCCTTCATCGCCCCTGGTGCGTCGGTAAGGAGGCGAGGTCATGCCCACGCAGGGTCAGCGCTGGGGCAGCGGCCGCTGGGTAGCCAGCCGGGTCGCCGCCCGCGTCGGCGCGGTGCTGGTCGCGGCCCTGCTGCTGGCGGCCGCGCTGGCGGCGTGGAGCCTGCGCGAAGACGCCCGGCGCAACGCCCAGGCGACCGCAGAGGACCACAGCTATGCCATGGCCGCGCAGGCGGCCCACGCCTTCACGGCCGCCGACGGCCTGGTGGCGGGCGTCGCGCGGCAGATCCACGCGCTGGCCATTCCCGACCCGGGCAGTCTGGCCGAGCGCTTCGGCCGCTACGAGGACCACCTCACGCTGGCCACCTTGCGGGCCGGGTTCCCCTCGGTGGACGCCCTGGCGGTGTTCGACGCCCACGGCCAGCTGGTGGTGGCAGCGCGGGGCTTCCCCGTGCCGCACATCAACGTGAGCGACCGCGAGTGCTTCCAGGCGGTCCGGGGTGCCGAAGGCTCGGACCGGCACGTCGCCGCGCCGGTGCTGTCCCGCAGCACCCACATCTGGATGATCTATGTCTGCCGCCGGCTGCAGACGCCCGACGGGCGGTTCATGGGTGCGGTGATGGCCGGCCTGTCCTCCGAGTCCTTCGCCGACTTCTACCAGGCGATCCGGCTCGACCGCGCGCAGCCGCAGCCTGACGTCACCGCCATGTCGCTGCTGCGCCGCGACATGACGCTGATGGCCCGTGCGCCCCACGACCCGGCCGCCCTCGGGCGGCCGCTCAGCACCGAAGGTGCCTACGGCGAGCTGCCGGGCGTGCCCGCGGTGCCGGCCCGCGCCGAGGTACCCCCGTTCCGCCCCTGGGACGCCGAGGCGGACAACAGCCGCCATGTGCAGGTGGTCGCCCGCGCCGTGGAGGGCTTTCCCGTCACCGTGACGGTGGCCATGCACGACCGCCTCGTGTTCGCCGCCTGGCACCGCCAGGCGCGCGGCATCGGCGCGTTCGCGTTGGCGTCCGCCGGCTTCCTGCTGGCCACCTTCAGCGTGCTGGTGGGCGTGCTGCGGCGCCAGGAGCAGCGCGCGGCGGAGGTCGAGCGCCTGCGCGAGCAGGCCGAGCGGGCCAGCCGGGCCAAGAGCAGCTTCCTGGCCACCGTGAGCCACGACGTGCGCACACCGCTCAACGGCATTCTCGGCACCGCCGACCTGCTGGTGCGCGCGCCGCTGCCGCCGAGGGAGCGCGAACTGGCCGGCACCCTGCTCGCCTCGGGCAGGCACCTCATGGCCATCCTGAACGACATGCTCGATCTCACCAAGATCGAGGCGGGCGAGATGGACGTGCTGGCGGCGCCCTTCTCGCCGCAGGAGGTGGTGCAGGAGGTGTGCGCCACCTTCGAGCACACGGCCCACCGCAAGGGCCTGGCACTCGTGGCCAGCGTCGCGGCGGAGGTGCCGGCCCGCGTCTGCGGCGATGCCCAGCGGGTGCGGCAGGTGCTGGGCAACCTGGTGGACAACGCCATCAAGTTCACCGACCGCGGTGAGGTCACGCTGCACCTGTCGCGCGGGGCGGGCGAGCGGCTGCGTTTCGAGGTGCGTGACACGGGCGTGGGCATTCCGCCGGCGGCGCGGGCGCGCGTCTTCCAGCCCTTCGCCCAGGCCGACGGCTCCATCACCCGCCGCTTCGGGGGCACCGGGCTGGGCCTGGCGATCTGCCGCCGCCTGGTGGCGCTGATGGACGGCCAGATCGACTTCGCCGCCCGGCCCGAAGGCGGCACCTGCTTCTGGGTGGAGCTGCCGCTGCCCGCCCAAGCCGGCCCGGCGACGGGCGACCCGCTGCCGGTGGTGGCGGAGTCGGCGCCACCGCAGGACGGCACGGACTGGGCGTTCGTGCACAGCGGCCCGGTGCCGCTGGGCGAGTCCCCCGGGCCCGGGACGGGCGAGCCGCACGCCGCCTCGGGTTCGGCGCCGCCCGGGGCGGAGGTGCTGGTGGTGGAGGACAACGCGGTGAATGCGCTGGTGGTGGAGGCCCAGCTCGACCGGCTCGGCTGCCGTTGCGACGTGGCGGCGGACGGCGAGGAGGCCCTGCGCCGCCTGGGCAGCCGCCGCTACGACCTGGTGCTGATGGACTGCATGCTGCCCGGTATCTCGGGCTTCGAGGTGGTGCGGCGCTGGCGGGCCGAGGAGCAGCAGCGTGGGCTGCCGCGGGTGCCGATCATCGCGCTGACCGCCAACACGCTGGCCAGCAATGCCCAGGAGGCCCAGCAGGCGGGCATGGACGACTTCCTCACCAAGCCCTGCACGCTCGACAAGCTGGAGGCGGCGCTGCGGCGCTGGCACCCCGGGTCGCGGCCGGCGCCCGACCCCGGCACCCCCCTTGCCCACGGGGTGCCGCACCCCTAGGAACCGACTGCCCCCGCGCACGGTGCCTGCCCAGAATGGCACCCCGCCCCACGCCCCCTCGGGGCGCCCCACCCTTCGCCCTGCTGTCCATGCGCACGCTCTTTCTCGACAAGCCCACCCCCCGCAGCCGCTGGTGGGTGTGGGTGCTCGCGGCGGCGGCCGTGGTGGAGGCGGCGGCGCTGTCGGCCTACATGCTGCGCCCGGCCGCGCCGGCCATCGAGCAGGGCTACCTGGCGCCTGCCCAACAGTGCGCCCAGCGCGGCCAGGCCGCCTACGGCGCCCGGGGCGAATGGCCCGTCACCGCAGACGGCCGCGACGCCGCGACGCTGGTGGCGTCACGCTGCACGCTGGACCCCGAGGCGTTCCGCGCCCCGCTCACCGCGGGGCACTGAGCCCGCCCGCCGCCGGGCAGGGCCTCACGAGGCCGCGCCTGCGCCCTCCCAGGCCGCCTGCAGGCGACGCGCCAGCGCCGCCTCCACCCGCTGTCGCCGCGCATCGGGCACCGAGGGCGCCGCCCAGGCCGGGCGGGTGCGCGCGGGTGCGATGCCGTCGGGCCCGGCCAGGGCCTGGGCCAGCGCCTGCAGCCGCTGCGGCCCGGACGCGTCGGCGTCGCCCGCGGCCAGCGGCCGCACGGCGCCGTGACCGCGCTGCACCAGGGCCGATTGCAGGCTGGCCAGCCGGTCGGCCAGCAGCACCAGCACCGCGTCTTCCACCCGCACGTCCTGCCGCCCGGTGGCGCGCAGGGCCACCAGCCGCCCCAGCGGGCCCAGGCCCTGCGCCGCCGCGCCGCCCACGGCCGCACCAATGGAGGTGCCCATGCCGAGGCTCAGCCCGTGCAGCGCGATGTCCAGCCCCAGGCCCAGCGCGGCGCCCACCAGCGCACCCGCCCCCAGGTGGCGCGCCACCTGTTGCAGCAGATCGGGGTTGAACAGGTCGGCTTCCCACTGGCCATCCGGCGCCGGCAGGCCATCGAGCTCGGCGTCACCCGGCTCGAAGCCGTGCAACCGCAGCAGCTGCCACGCGGCCTCACGCGCCCGCGCGCCGGCCCGATCGCGGAAGGCCGCGAGCCGCGCGCCCCGCCGGGCCGCATCGGCCAGCTCGTCGCGCGACAGCGTCTCGCGCCAGGCCGCCAGGCCCAGCAGATGGTGGGCCATGAGCCGCCAGCCCGCCGCATGCCGCTGGGCGGCCGCCTCGGCCAGGGCGGCGGCCAGCGCCTCCAGCGCGGCGCGGTGCTCCGACAGCAGCGTGGCGAGGTCGCGGTACAGCATGGCCTCGGCGCCGACGAAGGGGGCCACCGCATCGAACTGCGCCTGCACGTGCAGGCCGTGCTCGGCCAGCGTCGTGCGCCACGCCTCGGCCCGGCTCGCGGGGTCGCGCAGCTGGTTCAGCACCGGCATCACCGGCCGGCCGCTGTCGTGCAGCAGCGCCACCTCGGCATGGTGCTTGGGCAGCACCGGCTCGCGGGTGTCCACCACGTAGAAGGCCGCGTCGGCGGCCAGCAGTGCGCGCAGCACCTTGGCCTCCTGCTCGAACTCGTGCGCGGCCTGCGGCAGGCCCAGCGCCGCGCGCAGCCGCTCGGCCGGGGTGCGCCCGGGCTGGGCGCGCACCAGGCCGAGCAGGCCCACCGGGTCCTCCAGGCCGGGCGTGTCCACCAGGTGCACCACCGGGGCCCCCGGGGGCGACAGCACCACCACCTCCGCGTGCCGCGTGGTGCCCGGCCGGTCGGACACCTCGCCCACGTCACGCCGGCGCGTCAGCGTGCGCAGCAGCGAGGTCTTGCCGGCGTTGGTGTGGCCCACCACGGCCACGGTCAGGGCGCGGCTGGCCGGGGCCTCAGCCATCACCGTGCTCCCCGCGCACGGGCGGCGCGGTGGGCGGCCGGCCCCACAGCCAGTCGGCGGCCGCGCCGTCGTCGTCGAACACCGGCACATCAGCGGGTACGCCGGCCACCGCCGTGGCGGGGTCGTCCACCCACGCACGCCAGCGCGGCGCGCCCGGGCCCTGCACCTGCAGCGCGACCGCCGTGCCCGCGCGCGCCACCGAGGCGAGCACGCGGGCGGTGCCGCGGTCGGGCGTGGCGGGCCCGTGCACCACCAGCAGCAGGCGCGCCGGCCGTTCACGCGCAGCGCGCTCACGCAGCGCCTCGCGGTCTTCCGCGGTGCCGTCCAGCCGCTCGCACCATGCGGGCAACGCCGCCATGAGCCCGGGCGGCGGCCAGGGGGCCTGCGGCGGAAGCTCGAAGCCCACCAGCACGGGCGCGCCTCTGGCCGCCGGCCCCGGCGCCACGGCGGCGGTGGTGGGCCGGCGCTCGGCGTCGGTGACCCGGGGCGCCTGCGCCGCGGCCAGGCGGTCGAGCAGGCGCCGCCAGTAGGGGACGGCCGGGTCCACGCCGGCCAGCCGGTGCCGGCGCTGCCGCCACACCGCCCAGCACAGGGCGGCGGCCAGCAGGCGGGGCAGCACGCCATAGGCCACCAGGCAGCCGATGAGCCAGCCCACCCAGGGGCGCGGGCCGCCGGGCGGGGCCTGCCCGGCGGCCGCCTGGGCGGACGCCACCGCGGCAGCATCCGGCACGGGAAAGCCGAGCACCGCCGGCAGCGCGCCCAGCGCCTGCACCACCTGGGCGAAGAAGCGGGCCGGCAGGATCGTCGTCTCCCAGCCCAGCGTGTAGGCGCGCAGGCCGAAGTCCACCAGCAGCCCCGCCAGCAGCACGCCGAACACGCCCAGCCACAGCAGGTGCTGCGCCAGCCCGAGCACCCACGGCAGCAGCCGCGCCTCGGCCAGCGCCTGCCACGCCATGGGCAGCCAGGAGC
>JACRBA010000107.1 GCA_016213265.1 Burkholderiales bacterium
GCACCAAGACCAAGAAGGCCACCACCATCAAGAGTCACCACAACGTGGGTGGCCTGCCCGAGCAGCTGGGCCTGAAGCTGCTGGAGCCGCTGCGCGAGCTGTTCAAGGACGAGGTGCGCGAGCTGGGCGTGGCGCTGGGCCTGCCGCACGACATGGTCTACCGCCACCCGTTCCCGGGCCCGGGCCTGGGGGTGCGCATCCTGGGCGAGGTGAAGAAGGAGTACGCCGATCTGCTGCGCCGGGCCGACGCCATCTTCATCGACGAGCTGCGGTCCACCATCGAGCCCCTGTCCGGAAAGAGCTGGTACGACCTCACCTCCCAGGCCTTCACGGTGTTCCTGCCGGTCAAGAGCGTGGGTGTGATGGGCGACGGCCGCACCTACGACTACGTGGTGGCGCTGCGCGCCGTGCAGACCAGCGATTTCATGACGGCCGACTGGGCCGAGCTGCCCTACAGCCTGCTGAAGAAGGTGTCGAGCCGCATCATCAACGAGGTGCGCGGCATCAACCGTGTGACCTACGACGTCAGCTCCAAGCCGCCCGCCACGATCGAGTGGGAGTGAGGCCGCCGTGACGGCAAGCCCCGCGGACGAATACGGCATGCGCCTGGCGCTGGACCAGGCGCACAACGCCTGGCTGGCGGGCGAGGTGCCCGTGGGGGCCGTCATCCTGCGTGCCGGCCCGGTCATCGCCACCTGCTACAACCGGCCTATCACCACGCACGACCCCACGGCGCATGCCGAGCTGGTGGCGCTGCGCCATGCCGCCCAGCTGCTAGAGAACTACCGCCTGCCCGAGTGCGAGCTGTACGTGACGCTCGAGCCTTGCGCCATGTGTGCCATGGCGCTCATGCACGCTCGGTTCAAGCGCGTGGTCTTCGGCACCCCCGACCCCAAGACCGGCGCGGCCGGCTCGGTGCTCAACCTGTTTGCCGAGCCGCGCCTGAACCACCACACGGCGGTGCAGGGCGGGGTGATGGCCGAGGCCTGCGGGGCGGTGCTCAAGGAGTTCTTCGCCGAGCGCCGCGCGCAACAGAAGGCCGAGCGTGACGCGTTGCGCGCCATGCAGCCGGTGCCCGACGACGCCGCCCCCATCCCCACCGGGCAGGCCACCGAGCTGCTGCCCTCCGACGACCTCCTGCCGCCCCTGCCATGACCAGCCTGACCCTCTACACCCCCGCCGGCGTCCTGCTGAAGGCCGCGCCCACCCGGCTGGCCGCCCGCCGCCTGCGCGACATGGGCTTCGATGTCTCGATCGACGAGGCGGCCTTCGCCAAGTCGCAGCGCTTCGGGGGCACCGATGAGGTGCGCCTGGAGGCGATCCACCGCGTGGCGGCCGCCGCCCCGTCCATCGCGCTGGCCACACGCGGCGGCTACGGCCTGACGCGCCTGGCCGACCGCATCGACTGGAAGCGCGTGGCACGCAGCGTGGAGCGCGGCACCCGCTGGGTGGGCTACAGCGACCTCACGGTGCTGCAGATGGGCCTGCTGGCGCACGCCGGCGCACCCAGCTGGTGCGGCCCCCTCGCGGCGGACGACTTCGGCCGTGAGGTGCTGGACGAGGTGACGCCCGAGTGCTTCGCCGAGGCCATGCATGGCGAGCTCGAGGCGGTGGGCTTTCGCACTGAGGCCGGCTTCGATGGGCTGGACGCCAAGGGCGTGCTGTGGGGCGGCAACCTCTCGGTGCTGGTCTCGCTGCTGGGCACGCCGCATTGGCCGCAGGTCAAGGGCGGCATCCTCTTTCTCGAAGACGTGGCGGAGCATCCGTACCGGGTGGAGCGCATGCTGCTGCAGCTGCACCAGGCCGGGGTGCTGGCGCGCCAGAAGGCCGTGGTGCTGGGCGCCTTCACCGACTGGAAGCCGTCGCCCATGGACCGCGGCTACACGCTCAAGACCGCGGTGGCGCATGTGCGCTCATTGCTGCGGGTGCCCGTGCTCACCGGACTGCCCTTCGGGCACGTGCCCACCAAGGTCACGATGCCCTTCGGGCGGCCGGTGCGGCTGCTGGTGGATGGGCGCGACGTCCTCATCGGCTGGTAGACGTGGGTGGATGATTCTCTACGCTTGGTGATTCTTCTTGAGGATCACTCGCCGATGGGCGCCGCAACTTGCGCAAACCCTAGGTAATCGCCCGTTTGGGCAGGCATAGAATCTGCGTGAGTCGCCTTGCGGCGCCACCTGGCCGATCGCCGGTGGCCGCTGCGGGCGGTTTTGTTTTGTGCCGGCCGGACGCGTCCACACGATGCGCCCGGCGTTTCTTTGGAGTTTCCGCATGGGCGGTGTGAAGTCGGCTCTCCGCCGGTCCGGTTGTGGCCGTGCGTTGATGGGGGCCGCGGGCCTGGCACTGGCAGTGCTGGCAGCGGGCTGCGACAACAGTCCCTGGCCGAAGGGCTCGGCTGAGTCGCAGTACGTGTTCTCGGCCATGATCGAGAACACGCCGCGCCACCTCGACCCCACGGCCTCGTACTGGTCCAACGACACGCTCGTCACCTACCAGGTCTACGAGCCGCCCTACGGGTACCACTACCTCAAGCGGCCGTTCGAGCTGGTGCCCAAGAGCGCCGAGAAGGTCGTCACGCCGCAGTACTTCGACAAGGACGGCCAGCGCCTGCCCGACGACGCGCCCGGCGAGCTGGTGCACGAGAGCGTGTACGAGGTGCCCATCAAGCGCGGCATCCTGTTCCAGCCGCACCCGGCGTTCGCCAAGGACGAGCAGGGCCAGTACCGCTACCACCACATGAAGCCCGGCGAGGTCGGTGAGCGCCGCTCGCCGATGGAGTTCGAGCAGGGCACGCGCGAACTGGTCGCCGACGATTTCGTCTACGCCCTCAAGCGCCACGCCACCACCCGCATCACGACGCCGATCTACGGCATCTTCTCCGAGTACGTGGTGGGCCTGAAGGACTACGGCGAGCTCATCAAGAAGGAAGACGCCAAGCTGCGCCAGGGCCTGGACCCGGCCAGCCTGGACAAGCCCTTCCTCGACTTCCGCAAGTGGCCGCTTGCCGGCGCCACCGCGCCCGACAAGTACACCCTGCGGGTGCGCCTGCACGGCAAGTACCCGCAGTGGAAGTACTGGATGCAGATGACCTTCATGGCGCCGGTGCCGTGGGAGGCCGACGCGTTCTACGCGCAGCCTGGCATGGCCGAGCGCGGCATGACGCTGGACAACTGGCCCGTGGGCACGGGCCCCTTCATGGTGACGGAGTTCGTCAAGGACCGCCGCATCGTGATGAAGCGCAACCCCAACTACCGCGGTGAGCCGTACCCCTGCGACGGCATGCCCGAGGACAAGTCCAAGGGGCTGCTCGACGACTGCGGCAAGAAGACGCCCTTCATCGACGGCATCGTGGCCACCGTGGAGCGCGAGGCCACGCCGCAGAAGAACAAGTTCCGCGACGGCTACTACGACATGGAGGTGTTCGAGCGCACGGACACCGGCATCCAGTACATCGTGGAAGCCAACGACTCCGACGAGGTGCGCGCCACCTACGAGAAGAAGGGGCTGACCTTCTCGCGCTACAGCGACGTCAACAGCTACTTCATCGCCTTCAACATGATCGACCCGGTCATCGGCTGGGGCGACAGCGAGGCGCAGCGTGAGCGCAACCGCAAGCTGCGTCAGGCCATCACCATCGCGATCGACTGGGAGGAGTACTCCAAGGTCTTTCCCAAGAAGGCCGGCCAGACCGCGATGAGCCTGCTGCCGGAGGGCATTCCTGGCTCGCGCGAGGGCTCACCCGAAGGCGTGAACCCGGTGACGCACCGCCTGGTGGACGGCCAGTACGTGCGCCGCCCCATCGAGGACGCCCGCAAGCTGATGGCGGAAGCCGGCTACCCCGAGGGCCGCGACGCGAAGTCGGGTCGTCCGCTGGTGCTCAACTACGACTACTACGCCCCACCCACGCCGGAGCGCAAGCCGGAGATCGACTGGGTGGTCAAGCAGTTCGCCAAGCTCGGCATCCAGCTCGAGGTGCGGGCCACGGACAACAACCAGTTCCAGGACAAGGTGCGCAAGGGCAAGCACCAGGTGTTCTGGCTGGGCTGGAACGCCGACTATCCCGACGCGGAGAACTTCCTGTTCCTCTTCTACGGCCCGAACTCCAAGAGCATCTCCGACGGCGAAAACACGGCGAACTACCAGAACCCCGAGTTCGACAAGCTCTTCACGCGGCTGAAGATGCTGGACGACGGCCCGGAGAAGCAGAAGGTGATCGACGAGATGAACGAGCTGCTTCGGCGCGATGCCCCGCTGTCGTTCGGCTTCTTCCCGTATGCGTCGGCGGCCGTGCAGAAGTGGATCGGCAACTCCAAGCCCGCGATCCTGATCCGCGACCATGGCCGCTACCTGCGTTTGGATAGCGCCGAGCGCACCCAGAGCCTGGCCGAATGGAACAAGCCGCTGTGGTGGCCGCTGCTGCTGATCGGCGCCGTGCTGGTCGGTGGCGTGCTCATCGCCCGCCACAGCCTCAGCCGCCGCGAGCGCATGAACGCGCGCGGCGAGATCCTCGCCTGACACCCGACGCCACAGAACATGCTCTCCTATACCCTGCGCCGCCTTGTGTATGGCGTGCTGATCCTGCTGGGCGTCAACCTGGCGACCTTCTTCCTGTTCTTCACCGTCAACACACCCGATGACATGGCGCGCCTGAACATCGGCGGCAAGCGGGTGACGCAGGAACTCATCGAGAAGTGGAAGACCGAGCGCGGCTATGACAAGCCGCTGTACTGGAACGAGGCGAAGGAGGGCAGCGAGCAAGTCACCGAGACCATCTTCTGGGAACGCTCGGTCTCGCTGTTCACGCTGAACTTCGGCCGCGCCGACAGCGAGGCCGGCGGCGACCTGGGGCATGAGGTGGCCACCCGCATGTGGGTGAGCGTGCAGCTGGCCTTGCCCATCTTCCTGCTGCAGGTGATCGCCAGCACCAGTTTCGCGCTGCTGCTGGTGATGTTCCGCCACACCCGGCTCGACCTGTGGGGGGTGGTGCTGTGCGTGCTGATGCTGTCGATCTCCAGCCTGTTCTACATCATCGTCGGGCAGTACCTCTTCTCGCGCGTGCTCAAGCTCGTGCCCATCTCAGGCTATGCGCAGGGGCTCGACCTGGTGCGCTTCCTGGTGCTGCCAGTGCTGCTGTCGGCCCTGGCGCGCCTGGGCACCGAGGCACGCCTGTACCGCGCCATGTTCCTCGAGGAAATCGGCAAGGACTACGTGCGCACCGCGCGCGCCAAGGGCCTGAAGGAGACGGTGGTGCTCTTCCGCCACGTGCTGCGCAACGCGATGATCCCCATCGTCACGAGCATGGGCGGCTACCTGCCCTATGTGTTCATGGGCAGCCTGGTGTTCGAGAGCTTCTTCGGCATCCCGGGCCTGGGCGCCTTCGTCATCGAGGCCATCGGCAAGCAGGATTTCGCCATCGTGCGCACCATGGTGTTCGTCGGCTCGCTGCTGTACATCACCACCTACATCCTCATCGACATCGCGTACTCGTGGGCCGACCCGCGGGTGCGACTGGGCTGACCGGCCCTCTGCGACGAACGAACGCCTGGAGTCTCGAGCGATGCCGAAATTCGTGATCCTGTGGACCGACGTGGCCATCTGGCTGCTGCTGGTCGCCCTGGTCGCCTACGCCTGGAGCGTGGCGCGCAAGCCCAACCTCGCCGCCAACTGGGGCAAGGTCTTCCGCAGCGCGCCCGCGCTGTCTTCCTCCATCGTGCTGGTGGCCTGCCTGCTGGTGACGCTGGCCGACAGCGTGCACTTCCGCGCGGCGCTGCCGCCGGCGGCGGGCGCGCCCACCGCGGAGGTTGCCTATGACGCCCGCGTGCAGTCGTTGCTCGACGCGGCGCTGCGTCGCGTGGTGGAGTCACGGGAGTCGACCTATTCCGTGCCGCTGGCCTACGTCGGTTTCACCAAGGAGTCGATCGAGGTCAACGGCCAGGTGCAGCGGGTCGCGCCTCGGCTGCAGTTCGGGGGCGCCCATCTCACCGAACCCGCCGCCCAGTGGGCGTCGGACGTGCTGACGCGCACCGCTGTGGGCGTGGTGGCCGGCTTGGCCGCCGGCCTGCTGATGTGTGCCCTGCTGGTGGCAGCGGTGGCGCGCGCGCGCCAGGCAGCGTGGTCGGTCACCTGGGCGCGCATCCGCCACCAGGAAACGCCGGTGCCCTGGCTGGCCGCCTGCTGGACGCTGCTGGCGCTGGCGGTGCCGGTCGGGGCGGTCGTGTCCCTCATGGGCCACTACCATGTGTTCGGCACCGACATCACCGGCAACGATGTGCTCTACCAGACGCTCAAGAGCATCCGCACGGCCTTCGTGATCGGCACCCTGGCCACGCTGGCCACGCTGCCGCTGGCGGTGGTGCTGGGCATCATGGCCGGCTACTTCAAGGGCTGGGTCGACGAACTCATCCAGTACCTCTACACGGTGCTGTCCTCGATCCCCAACATCCTGCTCATCGCGGCCTGCGTGCTGATGGTGCAGGTGTTCCTGGACAAGCACCCCGAGCTGTTCGAGACCGGCGTCGAACGCGCCGACCTCAAGCTGTTCCTGCTGTGCGCGGTGCTGGGGCTCACCGGCTGGGCGGGCCTGTGCCGCCTGCTGCGCGGTGAGACGCTGAAGCTGCGTGAGTTGGAGTACGTGCAGGCCGCCACCGCCTTCGGCGTGAGCCCGCTGCGCATCATGGTGCGGCACATCTTCCCCAACGTGGCGCACCTGATGCTGATCGTCACCGTGCTGGAGTTCTCTGCCCTGATCCTGTACGAGGCCGTCTTGTCGTACGTGGGCGTCGGGGTCGACCCCTCCATGAACAGCTTCGGCGGGATGATCAACTTCGCCCGCAACGAGATGAGCCGCGACCCGGTGGTGTGGTGGCCGTTCGCCGCGGCGTTCGTCTTCATGGTGACGCTGGTGCTGGCCGCCAACCTGTTCGCCGACGGCGTGCGCGACGCCTTTGATCCCCGTGCCCGGGCCTTCCGCCCGCGCCCGCTGACCTCGCTCAAGAAGCCCGCCTGAGGACGACCACAGCATGCTGGACATCAAGGACATCAAGGTCGAGCTCGACGCCGAGGCGGGGCTCGTGCGTGCCATCGATGGCATGCGCCTGTCGCTGCAGCGCGGGGAGACTTTCGCACTCGTTGGCGAGTCGGGTTGCGGCAAGAGCATGACGGCGCTGGCCCTCATGCGGCTGCTGCCCGAGAACGGCCGCATCGCGTCGGGCGACATCCTCGTGGACCGCCAGGACGTGCTGGCCTTGCCCGAGTCGCAGATGCGTGCGATCCGCGGCGGCAAGATCGGCATGATCTTCCAGGAGCCGTCGACCAGCCTCAACCCGGTGATGAAGATCGGCGACCAGATCGTCGAAGCCATCGAGTCGCACACCGCCCTGCGCGGTGAGGCGGCGCGCGCCAAGGCGCTGGACTGGCTGCGCAAGGTGGGCATCCCGGAGCCCGAGCGCCGCATCGACGACTACCCGTTCCGCATGAGCGGTGGCCAGAAGCAACGCGTCATGATCGCCATGACGCTGGCGGGCGAACCCGACTACATCATTGCCGACGAGCCCACCACGGCGCTGGACGTCACCATCCAGGCGCAGGTGCTGGACCTGCTCAAGCAACTGCAGGCCGAGCACGGCCTGGGGCTGCTGCTGATCACACACGACCTGGCCGTGGTCTCCGGCATGGCGCACCGCGTGGCGCTCATGTACGCGGGCCAGATCGTCGAGGTGGCCACGGCGGCGGAGTTCTTCTCTGCGCCGAAGCACCCGTACGCCAAGGCATTGCTGCGCGCGCTGCCCGACGCCAACCGTCGCGGGCAGGCGCTGGCAGCCATCCCCGGCACGGTACCGCCCCTGACCCAGCACTTCGTCGGATGCCGCTTCGAGCCGCGCTGCTATTGCGCCGAGCCGGCGTGCCGCACCACCGCGCCCGATTTGTATGCATTGCCCGGCACCCGGACGGTGCGCTGCCTGCGCTATGCACCAGGACATGACCCGGCCGCCACCGAGGCCGTCATCAACATCGTGCCGGCCGATGCGGCCCCCATGGCGCAGACGGCCGCCCGCGCGGCCACCAGCCAGCCGCTGCTGGACGTGCAAGGCCTGCGCGTGCGATTTCCGATCCGCAAGGGGCTGCTGCAGCGCGTGCACGGCTACTTCGATGCCGTGGACGGCATCAGCTTCGCCGTGCAGCCCGGGCAGACGCTGGCGCTGGTGGGCGAGTCGGGCTGCGGCAAGACGACCACCGGCAAGGCCATCGTCCAGCTGCTGCGCCACCAGGCCACGTTCGAAGGGCAGGCTCTGCTCGAGGGACGCAACCTCTTCGACCTGGACGGCGAGGCGCTGAAGAAGGCGCGCCAGGACATCCAGATCATCTTCCAGGACCCTTTCGCATCGCTCAACCCCCGCATGCGGGTGTACGAGGTGCTCGAAGAGGGGCTGCTGGCCCTGCAGCCGGAGCTCGACACGGCAGCCCGGCGCCAGCGCCTGGAACAACTGGCCGATCAGGTCGGCCTGCGGCGCGATGCGCTGGATCGGTATCCGCACGAGTTCTCGGGCGGCCAGCGCCAGCGCATCGCCATCGCCCGCGCCCTGGCGGTGCGCCCCAAGCTCATCGTGTGCGACGAGCCCACCTCGGCTCTCGACGTGTCGGTGCAGGCCCAGATCCTCAACCTGCTGCGCGGCCTGCAGTCCGAACTGGGGGTGTCCTACCTCTTCATTACCCACAACATCGGTGTGGTCGAGTACATCGCCGATCGGGTGGCGGTGATGCGCAGCGGGCGCATCGTGGAGCAGGGACCGAGCGACGACGTGCTGTCGCGACCCCAGGACGCGTATACGCGAAAGCTCATTGCCTCGGTGCCGCGTCTGACGAGCGTGACGGCCTGACTGTCCACGGCTGATCCCCGCGCCCCCGTCCGCCGCCCCACCGGCAGCCGGGGGCGCGCTGCTTTCTGCAGCGCCGGCGATTGACTAGACAAGCCGGGAAGGGCGGTGAATGTGCTGCGTAAACACAACATTCGCGCCGCTCATCCGCACCTAAAGGGTTTCCCGCTAGCGGCCCCCCGAAGGCCTTCAGTGACAATCCGTTCACATGTTATCGAGGTGGGTACATGCGCGTTTCACAAGGCGCTGGCATGTGACTTGCGTCGAAACAGGGTCTATCGATCAACCTTCCCATTCAGGAGTGGTACTTATGTTTCAGAAGTCCAAGCTGTACGCGAGCATCCTGCTCGCCTTCAGCGGTGGAGTCGCACTGACGCCTGCGCTGGCGCAGCAGGCCGCCGAGCCGACCCAGCGGGTCGAAGTGACGGGCTCCGCCATCAAGCGCACTTCCGTTGAGGGGCCTGCTCCTCTGGAAGTGGTCACCCGCAAGGACATCGAGCGCACGGGCGCCACCTCGATCAACGAGCTGCTCAGCTCGATCCCATCGATCGACATCTTCAACCAAGGTGAGCTCGCTTCCAACTCGCCCGCTGGCTCTGGCACCGCCAGCGTGCGCCTGCGCGGTCTCAGCGACAGTGAGACCCTCGTGCTGCTGAACGGCCGTCGCATGCCGGTCAACGCGCTGTACGACTCGTCCGGCGCCGGCGCTGCGTTCGACATCAACTCCCTGCCCATCGGTGCCATCGAGCGCATCGAGATCATGAAGGATGGCGGTTCCGCCATCTACGGCGCCGACGCCGTGGCGGGTGTGGTGAACTTCATCACCAAGACCGACTACCAGGGCATCGAAGCCAACGTGTCGTATGGCGTCAGCAGCGAAGGTGACGGCGCCGAGAACCGCCTGGGCCTGTCCGCTGGCTTCGGCGACCTCGACCAGGATGGCTACAACATCCTGCTGGGCCTGGACTACTTCAAGCGTGATCCCATCCTGCGCAAGGACCGGGACATTTCCCGGTCGGTGGACTTCACGCGCTTCGGCGCCCCGCGTGACGGCCGCAGCGGCTTCTCGCCCTATGGCAACGTCATCGACCCCATCACCGGGGGCTTCGTGGGCGTCACCTACCGCGACTGCCCGGAAGAGAACCTCAGCAACGGCATCTGCCGCTATGACTTTAACGCGAGCCTGCTGACCGCGTACAACGGCGCTGACCGTCTGAGCGGTCTGGCGCTGGGTACCGTGAAGCTGTCGCCGGACATCCGCGCGTTCGGCGAGGTGATCTTCTCCCAGTCGAAGGACACCTTCCTGGCCCATCCGGTGCCGGACTACTTCATCGTGCCGATCATCGATGAATCGCAGCGTCCCTACGAGATCCTTGATGCCGATGGCAACGGCACGGGCAACGTGTACATCGCCGGTCGCTTCATGCAGGGCGGCCCGCGGACGACCGATCGGAAGTCGGAGTTCATCAACGCTGCCATCGGTGTGGAAGGCGTGTCCTTCGGGCTCGACTGGAAGGCCAGCCTCAGCCACGGTGAAAGCAAGGTCACCAACTCGGACAGCAACTACTACAACGCCAACCTGTGGTTTGATGCGACGAGCAGTGGCGCCCTGGATCCGACGGTCAGCACGAATGACCAAGCCCTGGTTGACAGCCTGAAGGTGACGCCCAAGCGCGTCGGCAAGTCCACGCTGTCCAGCTTCAATGCCCAGGTCTCCGGTGACCTGTTCAAGATGCCTGGCGGCATGTCCAAGTGGGCGGTGGGCACCGCCTTCAACCAGGAATCGCTGAAGGACACCCCCGACGAGCTGACCCAGCAAGGCCTGGTCGTCGGCAGTATCCAGCAAGCGGCCGTGGACGCCGACCGTGAGTTCTGGGCCGTGTACGGCGAGCTTGCGCTGCCCATCTTCAAGCAACTGGAAGCGCAAGTCGCGGTTCGCTACGACAGCTACCCGGGCTCTTCCTCGACGAGCCCGAAGATCGGCCTGAAGTACACCCCGACTTCGAGCCTGGCGTTCCGCGCTTCCTACACGGAGAGCTTCCGTGCCCCGGTGCTGAAGCAACTGTTCGGTGCGCAGGAGGAAGGTGCGATCACGATCACCAACCCTGACCAGTGCTTGGCGCTCGGCGTCCCGCTGAATCCGGACGGCTCCTGCCTGGTGAATGCATACCAGGTCAACGGCGCCAACCCGGACCTCGGGCCTGAAAAGGGCAAGACGTTCAACCTGGGCGTCGTGATGGACTTCAACAGCATGTTCAGCGCCAGCGTGGACCTGTGGGAGATCCGCAAGAAGGACGACATCTCGTCGCCGTCCATCAACAGCGCTATCGAACAAGGCCTGTTCGAGAAGATCGGCCCGCGCTACTACATCTACACCAACCTGCAAAACATCGCCGAGCGTGAGACGGCGGGTGTGGACGTCGACGGCCGCCTGCGCCTTGGCCAGACCGCGCTGGGCAAGGTTACGCTTCGCAACCTGCTGACGTACTACTCGAAGGACCGCTCGAAGTCGGATTCGGGTGGCGAGTGGGCCGAGTACCTCGGCACGTACGCCCGCCCGTACTTCCGCAACAACTTCTCTGTCACGACCGAGCTGGGTTCCTGGATCCTGTCGGGTGCATGGAAGACGGTTGGCGGGTTCTGGGACTCCGATCTTCCGTTCCCGGATGCGGTGGCCGCTTCGGGCAACCGTCGCGTGGGCAACTTCGAAGAACTGGATCTGCAGGTGCAGTACTCTGGCTTCAAGGGTCTGGAGCTGACGGCCGGTGTCAAGAACGCGCTGGACCGCATGCCTCCCCTGAGCCTGCAGAACGGCACTGACAATACGTACACCCAGATGGGCTTCGCCGAGCTGTACTCGTCGCGTGGTCGGTTCTTCTATCTGGGCGCCAAGTACGCGTTCTGATCCAGCTGGTCCGACCTGCAAGGGGGATGCTTCAGGGCATCCCCCTTTTTCTTTCACGGAGCTGAACGCATGGACAGCGATATGACAGCGCGGGCGGATGCAGAGCGGTTGCTGACCAGTGGGAGATACCTTCCCAGTATTGCGGCCTACGAGTCCCTTGTCGCCACGGGCCGCGCGTCGGCGAACGACTGGTACAACCTCGGCTATGCCAGACATCGCGTGGGCCGCTATGGCGAGGCCTTGGACGCTTATGGGCGTGCTCTGGCGGCCGGCGCAGAGCGACCGCAGGACATCCATCTCGAGCGCGCGACGCTCCTCGCCGAGCGCATGGGCCAGCCTCTGGCGGCACGTGACGCCCTGCATGAAGCGCTGGCCATTGATCCCGACTGTGTGCCGGCGTGGGTGAACCTAGGGAACCTCGAAGAGAGGCTGGGCGGCAGAGCACCGGCCCATGCCGCCTATGAACAGGCACTGAGCCGAGAGGCGGATCATCCGTTCGCCTTGGCCAAGTGGAGCCGACTCGCGAGTATTCGCGGCCCGGATGATCCGGTCATCGAGCGACTCCGGGTGGCCTGCACGGGCTGGTCCCACAATGTTGAGGCCCAGATGGACCTGCAGTTCGCCTTGGGGTCGGCGTACGACCGGGCTGGCGCCCATGCACTCGCCTTTGCAGCGCTTCAGGCCGCTCATCAAGGCGTCCGACAACTGTACGAGCGGGCGGGGCGGCTGTACTCACCGTCCGCGGTCGAGGGTTGGTTCGAACGCCAGATCCTCGGTTACCCCGTGCAAGGCGAGACCGCATCGCCAGAACCTGCCGACGCCCCTCCCGTATTCATTTGCGGCATGTTTCGGTCGGGCACCACATTGCTGGAGAAGATCCTGGGTGCCCACCCCGACGTCACTGCGGCCGGCGAATTGGAGTTGATACCCCGGATCGCGAGCAAGGTGGGCCCGAATCTGCCGGGATGGCCATTGGACGGGGCGGGCTGGTGCGGCTGGCGTGACGCCTATCTGCGGGATCTCAGGAGGCGTCATTCGTCATGGAGAGTCATCACGGACAAGCGACCGGACAATGTCCTGCACCTGGGGCTGATCAAGGCGATGTTTCCACGGGCCCGCATCCTGCACACGCGACGGGCACCGCTGGACAACCTGCTGGCCATCCACTTCCAGCACTTGGCGACGCCGTATGCCGGAGGCCTCGATGAGGCGGTGCACTGGTACATCCAGTACCGCAGGCTGATGGCGCACTGGGAGCGGCACTTCCCTCAGGACATTCTTCACGTCGACTACGAGCACCTAGTGGCCGATCCAGAAGAAGGCGTCCGGCGCGTCCTGGAGTTCTGCGGCCTGCCGTGGCATGACGACTGCCTCCGCTTCAATGAGGTGGATGCCGTTGTGGCGACCCCCAGTGCCTGGCAGGTGCGGCAACCTCTCTACACCACCTCCGTGGGCCGATGGCGGGCGTACGCCGAGTGGCTGGCCCCTGCGCAAGCCGTTCTGCGAAGGGCCGGCATCGACGCCGGATCCGCGCATCAGCGGCCTTGACGCCTGCCTCGCGTCACCGCGGTGCGAGCCGGATGGCCCCATCCAGCCGGATCACTTCGCCATTGAGCATGTCGTTGGTGATGATCTGGTGCACCAGCTTGGCGTAGTCCGCCGGGGTGCCGAGGCGGCTGGGGAAGGGCACGCTGGCGGCCAGCGCATCCTGCACTTCCTGGGGCATGCCGAACAGCATGGGGGTGCCAAAGATGCCGGGGGCGATCGTCATGTTGCGGATGCCGTTGCGGGCCAAGTCGCGCGCGATGGGCAGGGTCATGCCGACCACGCCGCCCTTGCTCGCCGAGTAGGCGGCCTGGCCGATCTGGCCGTCGTAGGCGGCCACGCTGGCGGTGCTGATCAGCACGCCGCGTTCACCGGTGGCTTCAGGTTCGTTCTTGCACATGGCTTCGGCCGCCAGGCGGATCATGTTGAAGCTGCCCACCAGGTTCACCATGATGACCTTGGTGTACAGATCCAACGGGTGCGCGCCCTCCTTGCCCACGGTCTTCACGGCCGGGGCGATGCCGGCGCAGTTCACCAGGCCCATGAGCTTGCCGAGGCTGGTGGCCTTGGCGACCACGGCGCGGCCGTCGGCCTCCTGGCTCACGTCGCAACGCACGAAGGAGCCGCCCAGTTCGCTCGCCAGGGCGTTGCCCTTGTCGACCTGCAGGTCGGCGATGACCACCTTCGCGCCGTTTGCGGCAAGCATGCGCGCGGTGCCTTCACCCAAGCCCGAGGCGCCGCCCGTGACGATGAAGACCTTGCCGGAAATGTCCATGGTTGCTCCTGTGGTGCTGCCGGAACGATGGCTCCGGTTGACGTTGACGTAAACGTCAATTGTGCGGCATCTCACACCGTCCGTGAAAGCGGGCGCGCCCCCGGCCGGGTGGCTCGGGGGCGCGCGGTGTCAGCCGGTCAGGGCAGGATCAGGGCGTACGGTACTGCTGGTGCATCTGGTCCATCCGCGTGGCTTGCGCGGTGGTGAACTGGTTCATGCAGCTGTCGTCCGTGTAGTCCATGAAGTTGGTGATGGGGTCGAGGCCCGCCTTGGCGCCGCAGCTGTCGCGGCCCACCGGGCAGCCGTAGGCGGCGGACTTCTCGGCAGCCGTGTCGCTGACGGAATCGCCCGGGTTCTTGCAGCCGCCTTGGAAGGTGTGGTACAGGCCGAGCCAGTGGCCCACTTCGTGGGTGCCGGTGTCGCCTTCGTTATACGGCGCGGCGTTGCCGCCGGGCACGCTGGAGAAGAGGATGACCACGCCGTCCTGCTTGGGCTGCGATGCATAGCTGCTCGGGAAGGTGGCCCAACCCAGCAGACCGCCGCCCGGGTTGGCGCTGTACAGATTCAGCGTCTCCGGGCCGCCCTTGCGCAGGGCCGCCTTGGCGTTCTTCTCGGCCGTGGAGCCGGGCGACATCGTGTACCAGGTGGCGTTGGTGGTGCGGTCCACACCGGCCAGGGAGAAGGTGAACGGGGTGTTCGCGTAGGCCGCGTTCAGCACCGCCATCTGCTGGTCGATCTGAGATTGCGGGATATCGCCGTTGGACAGGCCGGTGCCCTTGTTGATCACATGGAACCAGACCGGGATGTTCACCGTGCCGGCGGCGCGGTGGGTGTCCACGCCGCGGGCGTTCTTCATGCGCAGGAAGGCCGTCAGGTTGTCGTCGATGCGGGCGCGCTCGGCCACTTCCGGTGCCACGGTGTAGCAGCGGTGGCTGAGGTGGTCGTCCTTCGCGGCGAAGGCCACGTTGGCGAACGACAGGGCGGCGATGGCCGCCAGCAGGGCAGGGGTCTTCAGGCGCATGGGTGTCCTTTGTCACTCCAGGTTGAGGCCGGCTCCGGCCCGCCACGGTGGCGGCTCCTCGGTGCTCGGAGACGGCCGGGGAGAGCCAGTATTCCGGCGGGACGGCACCGCAACAAGGCGGAAACCAGGGGATGGCGGCGCCCTGAGACGGTTCCGTGACCGTTGCTGATCTTCCGTGGCGATCGGGCGACTGCGCGAGGTGTCGCCGGCATCCGGCGCGGCCGGATCGCCTGGCCCAGGCGCTCGGGGTATACTTCCAGGGTTTGGCGTCTTGCGTGCTCGTGTGTCACAGGGATGTGTCATGAGAGCCGGGCGGCCAGACAGGCACGACGCGGGTCGGTTTCACCCGCGATCGCAAGTGAAAACCGGAACCGTCTGGCTGATCGCACCTGCCCTTGACAGGCGAGGTGGCGCTGGCGGTTCCACATTCCAAAGGAAATCGCCATGTCCGTGGCTGACATCAACAAGGCCGACATCGTCAAGACCCATGCCCGGGGCGCGGCCGACACCGGTTCCCCCGAGGTGCAGGTGGCCCTGCTGACCGCTCGCATCAACGAGCTCACCCCCCACTTCAAGGCCCACATGAAGGACCACCACGGTCGCCGTGGCCTGCTGAAGATGGTCAACCAGCGCAAGCGCCTGCTCGCCTACCTGAAGGACAAGGACGCTGACCGCTATACCGCGCTGATCCAGAAGCTGGGCCTGCGCAAGTAACTTGCCCGCATGAGCAATGAGCCTGTCTGGAGCAACCGCCAGGACAGGCTCTTTGTCTTTGGAGCAGGCAGCCACGGTTGTTGCTGTGTCATTCCACCGGTCCGTTGTGGCGGGCCGCTGGAATGGCATACGACCCGCCGCCGCCTGAACTCCCGGTTCACCGGGGTGCCGCCGCGAGTGCGCCCCTTGCACACACCGGAGAAACGAACATGACCATGTTCAACAAGGTCACCAAGACCTTCCAATGGGGCCCGCACCAGGTCGTCATGGAAACGGGCGAGGTCGCCCGCCAGGCCAGCGGCGCTGTCATCGTCAACATCGAGGACACCGTGGTGCTGGCCACCGTGGTGGCCCGCAAGGAAGCCAAGCCGGGCCAGGACTTCTTCCCGCTGACCGTCGACTACATCGAGAAGACCTATGCGGCTGGCAAGATCCCCGGCAGTTTCTTCAAGCGTGAAGGCCGCCCCAGCGAACTGGAGACGCTGACCAGCCGCCTGATCGACCGCCCGATCCGCCCGCTGTTCCCCGAAGGCTTCTTCAACGAAGTGCAGGTCGTGGTGCACGTGCTGAGCCTGAACCCCGAGGTGCAGGCCGACATCGCCGCCATGATTGCCTCCAGTGCTGCGCTGGCGGTCTCGGGCATCCCGTTCAACGGCCCGATCGGTGCCGCGCGCGTGGGCTACATCAACGGCGAGTACGTGCTGAACCCGGGCAAGACCCAACTGGCCGATTCCAAGATGGACCTGGTGGTGGCCGGCACCGAGGCCGCCGTGCTGATGGTGGAGTCCGAGGCCGACCAGCTGCCCGAGGACGTGATGCTGGGCGCCGTGGTCTTCGGCCACGAGCAGGGCAAGGTGGCGATCAACGCCATCCACGAGCTCGTGCGTGACGCCGGCAAGCCCGTCTGGCAGTGGCAGGCCCCGGCCAAGGACGAGGCCTTCATCGCC
>JACRBA010000008.1 GCA_016213265.1 Burkholderiales bacterium
CAGCCCCCCGCCGGCGCCGCGCCCTGCCGCCCAGCCGCCGGCGCCCGCACCGGCCACGGCGGCGGGCGGGGCGGACAACTACCGTGTGCGCAGCGGCGACACGCTGTCCTCCATTGCCTCCACGCACGCCAGGCCCGGTGTGTCGCTCGACCAGATGCTGGTCGCGCTGTACCGCGGCAACCCGCAGGCCTTCATCGACAGCAACATGAACCGGCTCAAGGCGGGCGTGGTGCTGAGCCTGCCCGACGCGTCCGCGGCCGGCGACATCGCGCCCGACGAGGCGCGCAAGGTCATCCAGGCGCACAGCGCCGATTTCGCCAGCTTCCGCCAGCGTCTGGCGGGCGCGGCGCCCACCGTCAAGGACAGTGAGCCCGCTCGCCAGGTCACCGGCCAGGTGCAGACGGCGGTGAAGGACCGCAAGACGGATACGGGCGCCGCGTCCCCCGACAAGCTCACGCTGACCCAGGGCAGTGCGCGGGGCGCCGCGTCGGAAGCCAAGGTCTCGAAGGAGACCGAGCGCAAGGCCAACGAGACCCGCGTGGCCGAGCTCTCGCGCAACGTGCAGGAGCTCAAGCAGCTGGCCGATGCCACGAAATCGGCCAGCCCGGCGCCTGCCGGCAAGCCGGCCGTGACCCCGCCTGCCCCGGCCCCCGTGGCGGCGCCCGCCGCCAAGCCGGCCATCACCGCACCGGTCGCCGCCGTCACCCCGCCGGCTCCGGCCGTGCCGGCGAAGCTGCCTCCGGCCGCGCCCGCGTCCGCGCCGGCGAAGCTGCCTCCCGCCGCCGCGCCGGCGCCGGCAGCCGTGGCATCGGTCCCGCCCGCTGCGGCGTCGGTGCCGCTTCCGGCTTCCGCCGTGCTGCCCGCGTCCGCACCGGAGGCGGCGTCGGCGGCGTCCGCTGCCGTGCCCGCGTCGGCGCCCGCCTCGCGTCCGGCGGCCAAGCGCCCGGCGCGCCCCGTGCCCGCCCCCGCGCCGGAGCCGGGCTTCCTCGATGCGCTCACCGGCAACCCCTGGGTGCTGCCCGGTGCCGCCGGCCTGGTGGCACTGCTCGCTGGCTGGGGCGTGATGCGCCTGCGTCGCCGCAAGGGGGATGGGGCGGCCGAAACCTCGTTCATCGAAAGCAAGCTGCAGCCCGATTCCTTCTTCGGCGTCAGCGGCGGGCAGCGGGTGGACACGCGGGATGGCGCGTCCAGCAGCTCCTCGCTGAGCTACTCGCTCAGCCAGCTCGACGCCATCGGCGATGTCGACCCGGTCGCCGAGGCCGACGTCTACCTCGCCTATGGCCGCGACCTGCAGGCCGAAGAGATCCTGAAGGAGGCGCTGCGCAGCGACCCCGGCCGCGTGGCCATCCGCGCCAAGCTGCTGGAGGTCTACGCCAAGCGTGCGGACACCAAGGCCTTCGAGGCGCAGGCGCGCCAGCTGCAAGAGCAGACCGGCGGCCAGGGTGACGAGTGGGACAAGGCCGTGGAGCTGGGCCGCTCGATCGACCCGGCGAACCCGCTGTACGGCGCCGCCGGTGTCGCCGGCGTGGCCGCCGGCACCGCGGCGGCCGCGGTCGCCGCCATGCCCGACCTCGACGTGGACGCCCCGGCGCCGGCTGGCGTCCTGCGCGACCAGCTCGGCGCGCCCGCGGCCCGCGTCGACGACGAGCCGCCGGCCGAGCGCACCCAGCCCGTGGGTGAGGTGCTGCTCGACACCGCGCCCGGCGAGCTGGACATCGACCTCGGTGCCCCGTCGTCGCTGCAGGGCGTGGAAAGCACCCGCCCGCTGGACACGGCCTCCGGCCTGCTGGACCAGCCGGCGGTGGAGTTGCCCGACCTGCCCGACCTGCCGCTCACTCCCGCGCCTGCCGTGGACGAGCCGGTGATGAACTTCGACGAGCTGCCCACGCTGGACCTGCCGCCCAGCCCCGCGCCCGCCGCGCCCGACTCCCGCCAGGATGCGGACGCGACCACGCCCTCGGTGTTCGACTTCGGTGACCTCTCGCTCGACCTGGGCGACGCCACCACCGACGACACCCAGCGCAGCCAGCTGCCCATCGACGAAGGCGAGGACGGCGACCCGCTCGGCCGCAAGCTCGAGCTGGCCGACGAGTTCCGCCGCATCGGCGACATGGAAGGCGCCCGCGACCTGCTCGAGGAAGTGGTGGCCAAGGCCGACGGCGCACTGAAGGCGCGCGCCCAGGCCATGCTCGACGACCTTGGCTGACGACCCCCGCCCGGCCCGGCGCCTGGCGCTGGGCCTGGCGTACCGGGGCGATCGCTACCACGGCTGGCAGAGCCAGCCCGACGGCCGCACCGTGCAGGACCACCTCGAAGCGGCCCTCACGCAGTTCGCGGCGATGCCGGTGCACACCTTGTGCGCCGGCCGCACGGATACCGGGGTGCACGGCCTGAACCAGGTCGTGCACTTCGACACCCCGCTGGACCGTCCGGAGTTCAGCTGGATCCGCGGCACCAACCGCTACCTCCCCGACGACATCGCGGTGCAGTGGTGCCGGCCCGTGCCGGCCCACTTCCACGCCCGCAACAGCGCGCGGGGCCGCCGCTACCGCTACCTGCTGCTCGAATCGCCGGTTCGCCCGGCCATCGAGCGCGGCGGCTGTGGCTGGGTGTTCCGCCCGCTGGACGGCGACGCGATGCGCGAAGCCGCCACCCACCTGCTCGGCGAACACGATTTCAGCTCCTTCCGTTCGTCCGAATGCCAGGCGCCGTCGCCCGTGAAGACGCTGCGGCAGCTCGAAATCTCGCGCCACGGCGCCTACTGGCGCTTCGACTTCGAGGCCAGCGCGTTCCTGCACCACATGGTGCGCAACCTGATGGGTTGCCTGGTGGCGGTGGGGCAGGGCAGCCGCCCACCGGGCTGGATGCGCGATGTCGTCGCGGCGCGCAGCCGCGACGCCGCCTCGCCCACCTTCGCCCCGGACGGGCTGTACTTCGTGGGCCCGGTCTACGATGCGGACCTCGGCCTGCCCGACCGCACCGCGGCCATGGACTGGCTGCCCTGACCACGCATGCCGCACCGCACCCGCATCAAGATCTGTGGCCTCACCCGCGAGGCCGACGTCGATGACGCCGTCGCCGCCGGCGCCGACGCGCTGGGCTTCGTGCTCTACGCCCGCAGCCCGCGCGCGGTCACCCCGGCGCGCGCGGGTGAGCTCGCCCGGCGCCTGCCGCCCTTCGTCACGCCGGTGCTGCTGTTCGTCAACGCCACGCCGGCGGAGATCGACGCCGGGCTGCAGGCGGTGCCGCATGCGCTGCTGCAGTTCCACGGCGACGAATCGCCCGAGGACTGCACCGCGCCGGGCCGTCCGTACCTGCGCGCCGCCCGCATGGCGCCAGGGGTCGATTTGCTAGACTTGGCGTCCCGCCACCCGCAGGCCACCGGCCTGCTGCTGGATGCCCATGTCGAGGGCTATGGCGGGGGTGGAAAGGCATTCGATTGGTCCCTCATTCCCGCCGCCGTGCCCTGTCCGGTCGTTTTGTCTGGTGGGTTGAATCCTGCAAGCGTGACCGATGGGGTGCTTCGCGTCCGGCCCTGGGCCGTTGACGTGAGCTCCGGCGTGGAAAGCGCGAAGGGCATCAAGGATGCCGCGCTGATGCGCCGGTTCTGCCAGGCGGTGCGTGACGCCGACGCCCGGGCGGCTTGACCGCCGGAGCCGGCCGCCGCGGCGCCACCGCCGGCCCCCCGAACCTGCGAGTGCGAACCCTTTCATGACCGTCTACCAGCAGCCCGACGCCACGGGCCACTTCGGCCCCTATGGCGGCCGCTTCGTCTCCGAGACGCTCGTCCACGCCCTGGACCAGCTCAAGGACGCCTACGCCCATTACCGCGCCGACCCGGCCTTCATCGCCGAGTTCAAGCGCGAGCTGCGCCACTTCGTGGGCCGCCCCAGCCCGATCTACCACGCCGAGCGCCTGTCGCGCGAGATCGGCGGCGCGCAGATCCACCTCAAGCGCGAGGACCTCAACCACACGGGTGCCCACAAGATCAACAACGTGATCGGCCAGGCGCTGCTGGCGCGCCGCATGGGCAAGCCCCGCGTCATCGCCGAGACGGGCGCGGGCCAGCACGGCGTGGCCACGGCCACGATCTGCGCCCGCTACGGCCTGGAGTGCGTGGTCTACATGGGCGCCGAGGACGTGAAGCGCCAGAGCCCCAACGTCTACCGCATGCACCTGCTGGGCGCGCGCGTGGTGCCCGTGGAATCCGGCAGCCGCACCCTGAAGGACGCGCTCAACGAGGCGCTGCGCGACTGGGTGACGAACGTGGAGAACACGTTCTACATCATCGGCACGGTGGCGGGCCCCGAGCCTTATCCGGCGATGGTGCGTGACTTCCAGGCCGTGATAGGCGAGGAGTGCCTGGGCCAGATGCCCGAGGCCATCGGCCGCCAGCCCGACGCCGTGATCGCCTGCGTCGGCGGCGGCAGCAACGCCATGGGCATCTTCTACCCCTACATCCCGCACGAGGGTGTGCGTCTCATCGGCGTGGAGGCCGCGGGGCAAGGCCTGTCCACCGGCAAGCACGCGGCCAGCCTCTCGGCCGGCTTGCCCGGCGTGCTGCACGGCAACCGCACCTACCTGCTGCAGGACGACAACGGCCAGATCACCGAGACGCACTCCATCTCGGCCGGGCTGGATTACCCTGGCGTGGGCCCGGAGCACGCCTACCTCAAGGACATCGGCCGGGCCGAGTACGTGGGCATCACCGACGACGAGGCGCTGGCGGCCTTCCACCGCCTGTGCCGCACCGAGGGCATCATTCCGGCGCTGGAATCCAGCCATGCGGTGGCCCACGCGATGAAGCTGGCGGCCACGCTGCGCCCCGACCAGCACCTGCTGGTCAACCTGTCGGGCCGCGGCGACAAGGACATCGGCACCGTGGCCGACCTGTCCGGCGCGGAGTTCTACTGTCGGCCCTCGTGCCGTGGCCAGACCGTGAAGGGGGGCGTGTGATGAGTCGCATCGCCACCACCTTCACCGCCCTGCAGCAGGCCGGCCGCAAGGCGCTCATCCCCTACGTGACGGCAGGCGACCCGTACGCCGACGCCACGGTGGACATCATGCTCGCCCTGGCGCAATCGGGCGCCGACGTCATCGAGCTGGGCGTGCCCTTCTCCGACCCCATGGCCGACGGCCCGGTGATCCAGAAGGCGTCGGAACGCGCCCTGGCGCGCGGCATCGGCCTGGCCGAGGTGCTGGACATGGTGCGGGGCTTCCGCGCCCGTGACGCCGCCACGCCCGTGGTGCTGATGGGCTACGCCAACCCGGTGGAGCGCTACGACCAGCGCCACGGTGCCGGCGCCTTCGTGCGCGACGCCGCGGCCGCGGGCGTGGACGGCGTGCTCATCGTGGACTACCCGCCCGAGGAATGCGAGGCTTTCGCCGCGCTGCTGCGCGCGCATGGCCTGGACCTCATCTTCCTGCTGGCGCCCACCAGCACCGAGGCACGCATGGCGCAGGTGGGCCGGCTGGCCAGCGGCTACGTGTACTACGTGTCGCTCAAGGGCGTCACCGGTGCCGGCCACCTGGACACGGCCGCGGTGGCCGAGGCCGTGCCGCGCATCCGCCGCCATGTGAGCGTGCCGGTGGGCGTGGGCTTCGGCATCCGCGACGAGGCCACCGCCATGGCCGTGGGCCGGGTCTCCGACGGCGTGGTGATCGGCTCCCGCCTCATCCAGATCCTGGAAAACGAAACGCGCGACAATGCGCCCCTGGCGGCCGGCCGGTTCATTGCCGGCATCCGGGCCGCCCTGGACACCTTGAAGGAGCCTTGACCGATGAGCTGGCTGGAAAAACTGCTGCCCCCGAAGATCCAGCAAACCGACCCGGCCGAGCGCCGCTCGGTGCCCGAGGGCTTGTGGATCAAGTGCCCGTCGTGCGAGTCGGTGCTCTACAAGACCGACCTGGAGCAGAACGTCAACGTCTGCCCCAAGTGCGACCACCACCACCGCATCGGCGCCCGCGACCGCCTCAACGCCTTCCTCGATGCCGAAGGGCGCTATGAGATCGGCCACGAGGTGCTGCCGGTCGACCCGCTGAAGTTCAAGGACAGCAAGAAGTACCCCGAGCGCCTGAAGGGCGCGATGGAGACCACGGGCGAGACCGACGCGCTGGTAGTCATCGGCGGCGCCGTGATGAGCGTGCCCGTGGTCGCGGCGGCCTTCGAGTTCGACTTCATGGGCGGCTCGATGGGCTCCGTCGTCGGCGAGCGCTTCGTGCGCGGCGTGGAGACGGCGCTGGAGCAGAAGGTGCCCTTTGTGAGCTTCACCGCCACCGGCGGCGCGCGCATGCAGGAGGGCCTGTTCAGCCTGTTCCAGATGGCCAAGACGAATGCCGCGCTCACGCACCTGGCCAAGGCCCGGCTGCCCTACATCAGCGTGCTGACCGACCCCACCATGGGTGGCGTGTCGGCGAGCTTCGCCTTCGTGGGCGACGTGGTCATCGCCGAGCCCAAGGCCCTGGTGGGTTTCGCCGGGCAGCGCGTGATCAAGAACACCGTGCGCGAGGACCTGCCCGAGGGCTTCCAGCGCGCCGAGTTCCTGATGGGCAAGGGCGCGATCGACATGATCGTCGACCGCCGCCAGCTGCGCGCCACGATCGCCCGCCAACTGGCCATGCTCCAGCGCCAGAGCGCCGATGCGGTAGCCTGAGGGCCGCTGTCTCCCGACGGCCAGGCCCAGCCTGGCCGTTTTGCTTTTCAAAGAACTTGAGATGACCCGCACGCTGGCCGACTGGCTCGCCCACAGCGAGAGCCTGCACCCCAAGACCATGGACCTGTCGCTGGAGCGGGTGCAGCAGGTGCGCGCGGCGATGGGCCTGCGCTTCGACGTGCCGGTCATCACCGTGGCCGGCACCAACTGCAAGGGCTCCACCTGCTCGATGATCGAGGCCATCGCGCTCGCGGCCGGCTACCGCGTGGGCCTGTACATCAAGCCGCACCTGGTGCACTTCGAGGAGCGCTGCCGGGTGAACGGGGCGCCGGTGGCGGCGGAGTCGCTCGACGAGGATTTCCAGGCCGTGGAGGACGCGCGCGGAGAGGTGGCGCTCACCACCTTCGAGTTCAGCACGCTGGCCATCGCCCACCGCCTCGCACGCGAGCCGCTGGATCTGGTGATCCTGGAGGTGGGGCTGGGCGGCCGCTTCGACGCGGTCAATGCCTTCGACGCCGACTGCGCCGTCATCACCAGCATCGACCTCGACCACACCGAGTTCCTGGGCCCCGACCGCGAGAGCATCGGCCGCGAGAAGGCAGGCATCCTGCGCACCGGCCGGCCCGCGATCGTCTCCGACCCGGTGCCGCCCCAGAGCGTGATCGACCACGCCACCGAGATCGGCGCCGACCTGTGGCTGATGGGCCGCGACTTCAACCACCAGGGCGACCGCCAGCAGTGGGGCTGGAGCGGCCGCGGGCGCCGCTACCACGGCCTGGCCTACCCGGCGCTGCGCGGCGCCAACCAGCTGCTCAATGCGTCCGGCGCCATTGCCGCGCTGGAATCGTTGCGCGAGCGCCTGCCCATCAACGCGCAGGCGGTGCGCCGCGGCCTCGCGTCGGTGGACCTGCCGGGCCGCTTCCAGATCGTGCCGGGCCAGCCGGCCCTGGTGCTCGACGTGGCGCACAACCCGCAGTCGGTGGCCGCGCTGGCGCTCAATCTCGACCAGATGGGCTACTTCCCGCGCACCTTCGCCGTGTTCGGCGCCATGCGCGACAAGGACCTGGCCGGCGTGATGGCGCGCATCGCCCCGCTGATCGAGCACTGGCACCTCACCGACCTGCCGCTGCCGCGCGCGGCCAGCGCGGCCGAGCTGGCCGACACCCTGGCCGCGCTGCCCGGCGGGGGGGGCGGCAGCACCCATGCCACGCCGTCGGATGCCCTGGCCGCTGCCCTGGCTGCCGCCGACCCCACTGATAGAATCGTGGTCTTCGGTTCCTTCTACACCGTGGGCGGCGTGCTGAAGCAGGGGCTGCCCAGGTTGAAGGCGCCGCACCAGGCCTGATATGCCGCGGGCGCAATGCTCGCCGCTTGCCCCACCCGCCGCCTCGCATGGGTCTGCTGTCCAAGAAGCCTTCCTCGCCCACCAAGGGCCCCGCGCCTGAATCGCGCGTCGCCACCGACCCGCAGGAGGTGGTGCGTGACGCCCGCACGCGGGCGCGTCGCCGCCTGATCGGTGCGGCCCTGCTGCTGGGCGTGGGCATCATCGCCTTCCCGCTGCTGTTCGAGACGCAGCCGCGTCCGATCGCGGTGGACATTCCCATCGAGATCCCCTCGCGCGAGCAGGTGGCACCGCTGGCGTCGCCGGGGGCCCGGCCCGTGCGCCCCGCGCCCGCCGTGGTGGCGCCGCCGCCCGTGGAGGTGCCCGATGTGACGGCCCAGGCCGCGGCCGAGACGCCGGCGCCCACGGCCGCGCCCGCCGCGGCGCCGCCCAAGCCCGAACCCCGGCCCGAGCCGAAGGCCGACGCCAAGGTCGAGGCGAAGCCCGAGGTCAAACCCACGCCCCGGCCCGAGCCGCCGTCGGCGAAGCCGGAGGCCCGTGCCGAGCCCCAGCCGGCGCCCAAGGCCGCCGATGCCGCCGCCGACACCGGCCGCTTCGTGGTGCAGATCGGTGCCTTCGCCGAGGCCTCCAGCGCGCGCGAGGCGCGCATGAAGGTCGAGGCCATGGGCCTGAAGACCTACACCCAGGTCATCGAATCGGCCACCGGGCGCCGCATCCGCGTGCGCGTGGGGCCCTATGCCACCAAGGCCGAGGCCGAGAAGGCCGCGCGCCGCATCAAGGCGGGCGGCCTGCAGGCCGCCGTGTTGGTGCTCTGACGACCGGCGGCGGGGCAGGGCATGGTCGCTGGGCTGAGCTGGGTGGACTGGGCGCTGGCAGCGGTGCTGCTGATCTCGGTGGCCGTCGGTCTGTGGCGGGGGCTGGTGTACGAGGTGCTTGCCATCGTGGGCTGGGTCGTCGCCTTCGTCGTGGCGCAGGCGGGCAGCGCGTGGACGGCGTCCTGGCTGCCCGTGGGCGCGCCAGGCAGCCTGGCCCGCATGACCGCCGCCTTCGGCCTGACCTTCTTCGCGACCTTGGTGGCCTGGACGCTGCTGGCGAAGCTGGCCCGCACGCTCGTGTCGGCCACCCCGCTGACCGTGCTGGACCGCGCGCTCGGCGCCGGCTTCGGCCTGGCGCGTGGGGTGCTGCTGTTGCTGGTGTTCACGCTCGTCGTCACCTGGACGCCGCTCGCCCGCCACTGGTCGGCGTGGCAGACATCGCAAGGTGCCGCCTGGCTCACGGTCGTCCTGCACGGCCTGCAACCTTGGTGGCCTGCCGATTGGGCGGCGCCACGCCGCGACGCCTGACGGGGCGACGCGGCTTCATACGGCTTTTCCTCCTTCCAACGAACGGATCCATCCCATGTGCGGCATCGTCGGCGTGATCTCCAAGCAGCCGGTCAACCAGCTGATCTATGACGCCCTGCTCCTGCTGCAGCACCGCGGCCAGGACGCGGCGGGCATCGTCACCATGCAGGGCACCAAGTGCTTCATGCACAAGGCGCGCGGCATGGTCAAGGACGTCTTCCGCACCCGCAACATGCGTGCGCTGCCCGGCACCGTGGGCTTGGGCCAGGTGCGGTACCCGACGGCCGGCAACGCCTACAGCGAGGAAGAGGCGCAGCCGTTCTACGTGAACGCGCCGTTCGGCGTGGTGCTGGTGCACAACGGCAACCTCACCAACGCCCTGTCGCTCAAGCAGGAGCTGTTCGACATCGACCGCCGCCACATCAACACCGAGAGCGACACCGAGGTGCTGATCAACGTGCTCGCGCACGAGCTGGAGCGCGCCGGCCGCGACCTGGCGCTGACGCCCGAGCTGGTGTTCAAGGCGGTGGCCGCGGTGCACAAGCGCATCAAGGGCTCGTACGCGGTGGTGGCGCTCATCGCCGGCTACGGGCTGCTCGCCTTCCGCGACCCGTTCGGCATCCGGCCGTTGTGCTACGGCGAGCTCGACGGACCGGAGGGCAAGGAGCTGATGGTCGCCAGCGAGTCGGTCGCGCTCGAAGGCACCGGCCACCGCTTCGTGCGCGACATCGCGCCCGGCGAGGCCGTGTTCATCGACATGGAAGGGCAGGTGCATGCGCAGCAGTGCGCCGAGCACCCCACGCTCAACCCCTGCATGTTCGAGTTCGTGTACCTGGCGCGGCCCGATTCCGTGATGGACGGCGTCTCGGTCTACCAGGCGCGCCTGAACATGGGCGAGACGCTGGCGCAGCGGGTCATCTCCACCATGCCGCCCTCGCAGATCGACGTGGTGATTCCCATTCCCGAATCGAGCCGCCCGGCCGCCATGCAGCTGGCGCAGAAGATCGGCAAGCCCTACCGCGAGGGCTTCGTGAAGAACCGCTACGTGGGCCGCACCTTCATCATGCCGGGCCAGGCGGTGCGCAAGAAGAGCGTGCGCCAGAAGCTCAACGCCATCGGCGTGGAGTTCAAGGGCCGCAACGTGCTGCTGGTGGACGACTCCATCGTGCGCGGCACCACCAGCAAGGAGATCGTGCAGATGGCCCGCGAGGCCGGTGCCAACAAGGTCTACATGGCCTCGGCCGCGCCGCCGGTGCGCTTCCCGAACGTGTACGGCATCGACATGCCCACCAAGGACGAACTCATCGCGCACAACCGCAGCATGGAGGAGATCCGTGCCTACATCGGTGCCGACGCGCTCATCTACCAGGACGTGGCCGCCATGAAGCGCGTGGTGGGTGCGCTCAACCCGCGCCTGGCCGGCTTCGAGGCCTCGTGCTTCGACGGCCACTACATCACCGGGGACGTCACGGCCGAGGATTTCTCCGCCATGCAGGCCCAGCGCGCGGCCCAGGGGGACGACGAGGACGGCCCCGGCCGCGGCCGGCTGTCGCTGCAGAGCGGCCAGGTGGTGCACGATGGCCGCTGACGGCTCGGGCGCGGCCAAGCCCGCCGCCAAGAAGCGCCTGCCGCGCGTGCGGCTGCCCGCCACCGCGCGGCCCGCCACGCTCGCCCTGCGCGAGGGCCTGCCGCCCTCGCAATGGGGCGAGAACGCCGAGGCGCTGTACCTCACCAGCAGCTTCACCTACCCCGATGCCGCCACCGCGGCACGGCGTTTCGCCGACGAGGAAGAGGCCTTCACCTACAGCCGCTTCTCCAACCCCACAGTGATGATGATGGAGCGGCGGCTCGCCTCGCTGGAGGGCATGGCCGCCTGCGTGGGCACGGCCAGCGGCATGTCGGCCATCACGCTGCTGATGATGGGCCTGCTCAAGGCGGGCGACCATGTGGTGTGCTCGCGCAGTGTCTTCGGCTCCACCATCCGGCTGCTGCAGGACGTGATGGGCCGCTTCGGCGTGCACACCAGCTTCGTCTCCCAGACCGACCCGGCCGAGTGGCGTGCGGCCCTGCAGCCGACCACGCGGCTGCTGTTCGCCGAATCGCCCACCAACCCGCTCACCGAGGTGTGCGATATCGCCGCATTGGCCGACATCGCGCACGGCGCAGGGGCGTGGCTCGCGGTGGACAACTGCTTCTGCTCGCCCGCCTTGCAGCGGCCGGTGGAGTGGGGCGCCGACTTCGTCATCCACTCGGGTACCAAATACCTCGATGGCCAGGGCCGGGTGATCGCCGGTGCCGTGTGCGGCCCGGAAGACCTGCTGCAGGGCAAGCTGGTGCCGGTGATGCGCTCGGCCGGCATGACGCTGTCGCCCTTCAACGCCTGGGTGGTGCTCAAGGGCATGGAGACCCTGTCCATCCGCATGGCCGCGCAGAGCGACAACGCGCTGGCGCTGGCGCAGTGGCTCAGCGAGCAGCCGGGCGTGGCGCGGGTGCACTACCCCGGCCTGGCCAGCCACCCGCAGCACGCGCTGGCCATGCGCCAGCAGGCGGGGCGCGGCGCGGCGGTGGTGTCGTTCGACGTGGTGGGCGACGATGCCGCCACGCTGCGCGCCAACGCCTTCTCGGTGATCGACGCCACCGAGGTGTGCTCGCTCACCACCAACCTCGGCGACACCAAGACCACCATCAGCCACCCGGCCACCACCTCGCACGGCCGCCTCACCGAGGGGCAGCGCCAGGCCGCTGGCATCGGCCAGGGCCTCATCCGCGTGGCGGTGGGCCTGGACGACATCGACGACCTGAAGGCCGACCTGCAGCGCGGCCTGCATGCCCTGGCACGCTGAGCTGCCCGCGCCTGGCGCCCGCCCGCGCCGCCCCGAGGCCACTTCCCCGACACCATGACCGCTTCCCCGACCATCCGCACCCGCATCGCGCCGTCGCCCACCGGCTTTCTGCACCTGGGCACGGCCCGCACCGCGCTGTACTCCTGGGCCTACGCCCGCCACCATGGTGGCCAGTTCGTCCTGCGCATCGAGGACACCGATGTGGCGCGTTCCACGCAGGATTCGGTGGACCAGATCATCGCGTCCATGCACTGGCTGGGCCTGGACTACGACGAAGGCCCCATCTACCAGATGCAGCGCCTGGACCGCTACCACGCCGTGGTCGAGCAGATGATCGCCGCCGGCACCGCCTACCGCTGCTACTGCACGCCCGAGGAGCTGGACGCCATGAAGGCGGGCCAGGAGGCGCGCGGCGAGAAGCGCCGCTACGACGGCACCTGGCGCCCCGAGCCCGGCAAGACGCTGCCGCCGGTGCCCGCCGGCGTGCAGCCGGTGGTGCGCTTCAAGAACCCGGTCGAGGGTGAGGTGACCTGGGACGACCTCGTCAAGGGCCCGATCACCATCGCCAACCGTGAAATCGATGACCTGATCATCCTGCGCACCGACGGTGTGCCCACCTACAACTTCGCGGTGGTGGTGGACGACTGGGACATGGGCATCACGCACGTCTTCCGCGGCGACGAGCACGTGAACAACACGCCCTGGCAGATCAACATCTTCCGTGCGCTCGGGGCGCCGCTGCCGCAGTTCGGCCACTGCCCGGTGATCCTCGGCGAAGACGGGCTGAAGCTGTCCAAGCGCCGGGGCGCGGTGAGCGTCACTGCCTACGAGGAAGGTGGCTACCTGCCCGAGGCGATGCTCAACTACCTCGCGCGCCTGGGCTGGAGCCATGGCGACGACGAGCTGTTCACCCGCGAACAGATGGTGGCGTGGTTCGACGGCTCGCACCTGAACAAGAGCCCCGCGCAGTGGGACCCGGCCAAGCTGGCCTGGGTGAACGGGCAGTACATGAAGCAGGCCGACGACGCGCGCCTGGCCGGCCTGGTGGCCGCCCAGCTGCAGCGCCGCGGCGCGCCGGTGCCCGAGGCCGGTCGCCTCGCGCGCATGTGCGGCCTGTTCAAGGACCGCTGCGCCACCACGGTGGAACTGGCCGACTGGCTGCAGATGTACGTCTCGCCCGTCACGCCCGGCGAGCAGGACGTGGCCACGCACGTCACGGACGCCGTCAAGCCGGCGCTGGAATCGCTGCGCGCGCGCCTGGCCGAGATCGACTGGGACAAGGGCACCATCGCGCAGGCCATCAAGGCCACCATCACCGAGCACGGCCTGAAGATGCCGCAGCTGGCGATCCCCGTGCGCGTGCTGGTGTGCGGCCGCGCGCAGACGCCTTCGGTGGACGCGGTACTTGAGCTTTTTTCTCGGGAAGACGTGCTGCACCGCTTGCGCACCGTTTAAAAACTGTTCTATACTCTTGGTCTTCGCTCAACGGCGCAACCGAATTGAGTCAGCAGCGAAACAGCAGCCCGAAGGCAACGGAAGGCAGCCGTTTCACAGCGAACCAAACGGGGGTATAGCTCAGCTGGGAGAGCGCTTGCATGGCATGCAAGAGGTCAGCGGTTCGATCCCGCTTACCTCCACCAAAATTGGTGGCGTCGTCGAGTGATGGAAAGGACAACGTCCCCTTCGTCTAGAGGCCTAGGACACGACCCTTTCACGGTTGTAACAGGGGTTCGAATCCCCTAGGGGACGCCAACCACCTTGGCTTGTTCAAGGTGCGCGGCACGGGCAGTTGAAAGCCCGGGGTGATGCAAAAGCAGAGCCCGAAGTTCAGCACCACGCGGAGTGGTAGTTCAGTTGGTTAGAATACCGGCCTGTCACGCCGGGGGTCGCGGGTTCGAGCCCCGTCCACTCCGCCACTTATTCCTTACGGATCAGCCACCTCGAGTGGCTGATTTCGTTTCCGGGGCTTCTTGCGCGGAGGCTTCTTCCAAGGCCTTGAATGCGATCCATCGCGCAAGATGGTGTGAAGATGCTGACGCAGGCCTATTGGGACCGCCACCGCGCCCTCATCGCCACTGCGCAGCGCCGGTGCGAGGCGGCCAGCCTCTGCAGCTTTTCACCGCAGATCGGCCAGTGCTATGACGGCTCCTTGCTTGTCGTCGGACGCTGTACCAATGGGTGGGAGCCGCTGGACAGCGGCGGTGGGGGTGAGCCCAGCCCCGCGTTTTCGATGAACGACGTCGAGCGCTTCTGGCGCACGCCGCGCCCCGGGGAGGGCTACCGATTCGGTCGCTCGGCGTTCTGGCAGGTCGCGCGTCGCGTCGCCAATGAGCTGGCAGGCGCGCAGCCCGATGCGCCGGGATGGGCGGAGCGAATCGCTTGGACCTATAAGCTGGCACCGAACGGAAGTGACATTCCGGGGGTAGTTGCGACCACGGGATTCAAGCTGCGTACGTTTCAATTGGACGCAGCGCGTTGTTTGCTTGGCATCGAACTCGCCGAGCTGAGGCCGGCCAACGTCTTGGTGCTGGCCGGTTGGGAGGGGTGGGCGGCGGACTTCTCGGACACCCTGGGTGGTGAGTCTTTGGAGTGCGCTGAAGCGAACGGTTGGATCGATCGGTGGACCCGGATTGGTAGGAAAGGTCCGTCGGTCGTGATCACCAAACACCCGCAGGGCAAGCCGGACCGTCGCTCGGTGGTGTCAGCCGTTGTTCAGCGGATGCGGGCCCATGGAGCGCCGGATGTCGTTCGTTGAGCGTTTGCTCAAGCCGCGGGCCCTGCCGCGCGCACACGGCGCCAGTCCTACTTGCACAGCACCATACGGTCGCTGGTGCAAAGGGTCGCGTCCGCCACGTCTGAATCGTTGCGCTCCCTGTTTATCGTTGTGCACCTGTCATCCGCGGCAGACGCGGGCCCGCCAGTAGTGGCCGGCCGCATTGCAGGTTCGCCGTGATGGCCTGGACCCGAATGGACCGGCATCGGCAGCAAGGCAAAGCAGCCGCGCTGGCCCTGGCGCCACGTCGACGACGGCGGGGGGCACGCTCCGATGAGGAATCAGGAAGTCGACGAACCCTGCAAGGCGGCCGCGCAGCGGCCCGGTCGGGGCGGTGACGAGCGCCGCGGCGCCCTCAGAGGTGCATTCCAGGATGCTGTTCTCCGAGCCCAAGTCCGCTCGACACGTCGCTCATGCGTCGCGCGAATCGAGCCTCCGCACCTCGTCGATAGTCGCAGCCGCGGCCGTGCTTCCCCAATGCATCGCCAGCGCCGCGAGCAGCGCGCACGGCACACCGATCCAGGCGCACGCCTGCAGCAAGGCGTCGGCCGAGGCGCCCATCGCATCCGACAGCGCGCCGACGAGCACCGGGCCCAGCGCACCCCCGACCGCGACGAGCGAGAGGGTCACCGCGCTCATGCGGGCACGGTACGAGGCGGGCAGCGTGAGCTGGTAGACCGACGGCATGTTGGCGTTGAAGGCAATCAGCGCGACCAAGGCCACGAATAGCCCAACCCTCACCCCGGCATGCGACGGTAGCAGCGCGGTCGCCGCGATCGCGGGCGCCGACAGCGCGGTTAGCCAGGGCCCGATACGCAAGGGCAGCAGCACGCCCCAGCGTGCGCCCCAGAGGCGCTGGAACAGCGCCGACAGCGCAATCCCTGTTACGGTGGCGGACAGCAACAGCGTGCCCACCTGCGTGCCGACCTCGGCCGGCTGCAGGCCGAACTTGCGAGCCATCGCCGGCGCGATCCACGCCAGCAGCGGGCCGAGCGCCAGCCCCGTCAGCGTGGCCGCGCCATACAGTCCCAGCAAGGTGCGGGCATGGCGGCGCACGAAGGGCCACGGTGCCGCGTCCGCAGGCAGAGCCGAAGGGATCGACGCGGCGGCCCTGCCCAGGCGGCGGCGCGGCGCGTCGGCGATGAAGAGTACGGCCAGCGCGAAGACCGGCCCGACCACCCCCACGGCAAACGAGGCCGAGCGCCACGACTCCATGCCGCGCAGCAGGCCGGGCAGCTCCTGCGCGTGGGTGTCCAGGAACCGGAACAGGAGGCCGCACAGGACCATCGCCGCTGAGTAGCCGAGCGAGCTGCACGCATAGAAGACCAGGTTTGCCGTCGCCAGCTGGCGGCCCTGGAAATGCCTCGGGAGGATCGCGTAGACCACCGGCATCAGTGCCGCTTCGGCGATGGCCATGCCGGCAGTAGACGCCATCACCTGCTGGAAGTCCCGGGCGAAGCCGCGCATCGCGGTGGCGGCCGACCAGAACACCACGCAGGCAGCCAGCACCCGGGAGTTGCCGTAGCGATCTGCCAGCCACGCCAGCGGGATGCCGCCGAGTGCCGCCGCGAGCGTGACCCCCAGGCCCTGCAGGAGTCCGAGTTGCAGGTCCGTCAGCGCCAGCTCCCGGCGCATCGGCTCGGTGCCGACGATCACGATCACCTGGTCGGTCCAGCGCAGCAGCGCGACGCCCACCAGCACCGCCAGCGCATACCACGCCGCGCGCGACGCGGCAGCGCGCGGCAGCGGCGGCACCGCGGCAGCGCCAGGGGGTGGTGCGGCCGGACCGCTCACGCCGCAGTCGCCGGCAGCGCGTCGAGCAGGAACGCGATGCGCATCGCCATTAGGGCCGGCACCTGCAGCGAGTCGCTCACGGAGTGGCCGCCGTCCTGCATCTCAATAAAGTGCACGCTCGCCCCGGCGTCCTGCAGCCGCCACGCGAGCTTGCGGGCGTGCCCGGGGCCGACGCGGTTGTCCGACGTGGCCACGGTGATCAGGAAGCGCGGGTAGGCCCGGTCTGGCCACACGTTGTGCACCGGCGAGTAGCGCCGCAGCCGGGCAGCGGCAGCCGGGTCGGCGGGATCGCCGTACTCGTCGGTCCATGCAGCCCCCATGCCCATCGCCGGAAAACGCAGCATGTCGGCCAGTGGCGCGTCGCTGACGATGGCACCGTACAGGTCGGGCCGCTGCGTGCCGGCCACCGCGGCCAGCAGGCCGCCGTTGGACATGCCAAACACACCGATGCGGCCGGGACGGGCGATGCCCTGCGCCACCAGGTCTTCGGCCACCGCGTGGAAATCGTCGTATGAGCGCTGGCGATGCTCGCGCATCGCCGCGACGTGCCACGCGCTGCCGCGTTCGCCCCCGCCGCGGATCGACGCCACCACCAGCGCACGGCCACGATCCAGCCACATCTTCAGCGTCGGCCCGCCGAAGTACTGGCCCTGCTCGCTGCTGGGGTGCGCCGGGGCCGTTGAAACGCCGAACGCACCGTAGCCCGTCATGAGCACCGGCACCGGGCCGCTTCGATCGCGCGGCCCGACGATCAAGTAGTCGATCAAGGTGCCGTCGCCACTGCGTGCCTGACGCTGTTCTACGGCGTGCGCCGCAGGGCCCGGTTCCTCGGACACCTGGTCGATGATCTGCGGAGCCACCGCCGGCGCGAGCAGCCACTGTTCCGGCGGCAACAGGAAGCCCTGGCGCATGGCCACGAACGCATCGCCGTAGCGGTCGGCCCCGGCGACGCCGGGCGTCACGCCGGGTTGCGGCTCGAGCAGGGTTTCGCTGCGCCAGGCGCGCCCGTCGTGCCAGCTGCGCTGCAGCCCCATGGCCGGACCTTGGCGGGAGACGAAGGCCACGCCGGCGCCCGAGGCGACCAGGCCCTCGACCGCCTCGCCCTCGGCAGGCACATGGACGACTTCAAAGCGGGTAGCCGGGCCGTGCAGCGCCAGGGCCACTACGCTGTCGGCCGGTACTTGCTTGCCGTGGTGCTGCTGCGGCCGCGTCAGCTTCGCGAAGACGTGCGAACGGTTGGCGCAAACGTCCGTCGGCCCTGTTGCGGTGGGCAGCGGCAGGCGGTGCACCGAAGCATCGGATCCGACTAGGTAAAGCTCGGTCTCGGAGAAGCGGACCGCCACCGCCAACACGGCATGCCCGTTGCCGCCCGCATGCACGGGCATGAACAGCGCGTGGCTGGCCGGCAACTGCAGCACGGGCTGGGCCGACTCCACGGGTGTGCCGCGACGCCACAGCCGCGCGCACGCCGGCCAGCCGGTCATTGTGACGGGCTCGCCCGGCAGCGTGTGGCCCAGCAGCAGGGTGTCGCCGTCCACCCACGCCGCCTGCATGCGCGAGGCCGGCAGCATGAAGCCATCCGGGACCCACGTCCCGGTGTCCAGGTCCAGCTCCCGCAGCAGGCTCTCGTCGCCACCCGCCGGGTGCAGCACCAGCAGGGCGCGCCGCCCATCGGGCGACACGTGGGTGCCGTCCCAGCGAAGCATGTAGTGCGCGCCGTCGGCCGCGGCCAGCGCGTCCACATCCAGCAGATCCAGCCAGGGCTCCAGCCCGGCCTGCCCACGGCGCGCGCGTTGCAGCACGCCCATCGGGTGCCGGGCGCTGCGCACGAGCCGGAAGGCCCAGCCGCCGGCCAGGCTGATCGATGCCGACGGGCGGGCGCCGGCAATCAGCGCGGCCAGTTCGGCTTGCAGCCTGGCAAACGCGGGCAGGGCTTGCAACGCGGCCTCGCTGCGTTGCGTGGCCTTCTCGGCCCAGGCCAATGCAGTCGGTGACCGCGGCGGCTCCAGCCATTCGAGCTCATCGGCCGCCAGCGGTGGCGGGGCCGTCCCAGATGGTTCGCTCATCAGTCCGTCTCCGCGGTCAACGACCCAGTGCGTACCGCAGCTCCATGCCCAGGGTGCGCGGGCGCAGGCGCTGTGCATACACGTCGCTGGTGTCCGGGCCGGTCGGCTGCACGGTGCGCGCGCTGACCGCGCCGCGCTCGTTGTTCAGGTTATCGGCATAGACGGCCACAGTCCACGGGCCGTTGCTGAAGCTCAGTCGCGCATCCACGGTGGTGATGGCGTCGCCGGGCTGCGACAGCGCGAACGACGGGAGCTCGCGTGCCTTGGTGTGCACCGCGCCCAAGCGAGCCGTGCCTTGCCAGCCGAAGGCCGGGAACCGGTAGCTGGTCGCGGCCGAGACCGACAGCGGCGAGATCTCATCGACCTTCATACCCTTCTGGATGCCGGTGCCGGGTACGTCGGCCTTGTAGCGCGCATCGACGTACGCGCCACCCAGCGTGAGGTCGAAGTCCGGCGTCACGTCCCATGCCATGCTGGCCTCGATGCCATCGATGACGACGCCGTTGGAGTTGATCAGGCCGTTAAAGCCGGTGGCGCCCAGTGGTCGGCGCACCGCGAGATCGTCCCACTTGCTGTGGAACAGCGCCGCCTCGACGATGAGCCTTCGGTCGAGCAGGCTGGCCTTGGTGCCCAGCTCGTAAGTCCAGATCGAGTCGGGGCGGATCGAAGGCGGCAGCGTGATGCCCAGGCCGTCGGCGATCCCCAGCGATACCAGCCCCTGGTTCTGCCCGGAGCGGAAGCCCTTGGAGGCGCTGGTGTAGACCTGCAGGTCGTGGTTGGGCTTCCATGCCACCGACAGGCGCGGGTTGGTGCTGTGGAAGCTGAAGTCCGTGGGCGCGGTGGGCACGCCGCTGTTGGAGTCCTGGCCCTGCAGGCGGTCGTGGTAGTAGCGCAGGCCGGCCGTCAGTTCAACCGGCAGCGAGGGCAGCATGTACGAGGCCTCGGCAAACGCCGCGCGTGCATGGCTGTCGGTGTCGGAGGCGTTGTTCAGGCCGAACAGAGCGAAATCGAGCGTGTCGCTGCGGCTCGCGTTTCGCACGTAAAGCCCTGCCGTCCATCGTAGAGGCCGCGCGGACTGCGAGGCTACGCGGAGCTCGTGTGAGCTGACGTCGATGTCGATCGACGACACCAGGGTGCCACCGAGCAGTGAACCCGTCTGCGGCAACGAGAACGTGTTCCTGGCGTAGCTGTAGAACAGTGAGACGCTGTCGAAGTCGTAGTTGACCGTCACGCCATTGAGCATGTAGTTCAGGTCGGGCTTCAGCGCCGCCGACGAAGGCTGCCGGCCCGCTTCGGTGGCGTTGTTGCCGGCTCCGAAGCGCGCGTCGTAGCGCCAGTGGCTCAGGTCGATGCTCAGGCGGTCAACCGGCTCGATGCGGGCGCGGATGCGGGCCGTGTCCACGTGCGAGTCATTCGTGCGCGGCACGCTGCCGTCGGCCGAACTGATCCAGCCCGAGAGGTTCTCGTGCGTGGCGGCCACGCGCAGTGCCACGGTTTCACCCAGCGGCACATTGACCATCGCCTTCGCGGTGGGGTTGGTGCCGCCGCCATCAGTGCGCGATACACCCACCAGGCCGGCAAAGCCGAACTCGCCCAGCCGTGGCCGCGCCGTGAGGATGCGCACCGTGCCGCCCATCGAACCTTCCCCGAACAGCGTGCCTTGCGGGCCACGGAGCACTTCCACGCGTTCCAGATCCCAGGCGCGAACGTCAGGCGATATCGGCACCGTCACGCCGGTGAACGGGAGGTCGTCGAGGTAATAGCCGTTCTCGTTGGCACCCAGGGACGTGGCCACACCGCGGATCGACAGCCGCACGAGGCCGCCACCGTTGTCGACGATGCCGACACCGGGCACGTCGCGCAGGGCCTCCGTTATGCCCGCAGCGCCACGGCGCGCAAGCGTTGCGCCAGTGACGGCAGACATCGCGATCGGCACGTCGAACATGCGTTCGGCCGACTTGCGCGCCGTCACGACGATGGTGGACTGGCTCGCCGCAGAGGAGTCAGCCTGCTGCTCTTCTGCGGCGCCGGTAGGGCGCAGCGTGGCCGCGTTGTGGCCGGTGTCGGCGATCTCAATCCCACTGCCGGCGAGCATGCGGGCCAAAGCCTCGCGCGCGGTCATGGCACCGGTCACCGCGCGGGTCGTGACGCCATTCACCGCTTCGGGCGAATACAGGAGCTGGAAACGCGTCTGCTCGATGAAGCGGGGCAGGGCGTCGGCGGCCGGTTGGGCCGGGATGTCGAACGTGAACTGCGCGCCGGCCGCTGCGGCGGCCGGGGCCTGCGCGTGCACGCCGCCGCTGCAAGCGATGAAGGCCGCGAGCACCAGCGGCTGGACGATGAGTCGTGGATCCAAGCTTCGTTCCTCCGGACCGCGCGTGCGGCATCCTGTTGGGTTGCGTCCTGTGTTTGACGCGCGAGGACCGGAGATCCCCCAACCGGCCGCGTATTCCGGGTGATCGGTGCGCGCGCTTCAGGCGCCGCGGGTGATGACGATCCTGTCGGCCTGGCGCTGCACGCGCAGACCGAAGCCTTGCTCCAGGCTGCGCAGGAAGACCTCCACGTCGCGCGTGGCAAAGGCGCCCGAGATGCGTGCCGGCCGCTGCGCCGGGTCGTCGAGCACCAATGGCACGGGCGAGTAGCGGTTGACTTCTTCCACTGCCTCGGCCAGTGGCGTCTCGGCGAAGACGATGCGGCCGTCCCGCCAGGCCTCGCGCCGGGCCAGGGATTCAGGTGCGACCACTTCGGCCAGCAGGACTTCGGGGGCGCTCTGGGCCGCCTGGCCGCGTGCCACGCGCACCGGGCCCGTGGCGCTGCGTCCGTCGGGCCTGGACTGGCGGCGCACTTCGACGGTGCCTTCGAAGACGGTGACGTCGGCCTGGTCGCCGCGCTTCCGGCGCACGATGAAGCGCGTGCCGACCGCGCGCGCCGTCGTCGAGCCGGCATCGACCTCGAACGGGCGCGACGGGTCCTTGGCCACCTCGAACAGGCCCTCGCCTTTCTCGATCACGACATGGCGGCGCTGGCGATCGAACTCGACCCTCGCGACGGTGTCGGTGTTCAGGCGCATGCGCGAACCGTCCGGCAGTGCAACCTCGCTCTGCTGGCCAATGGCGGTGATGAAGGTCCTCGGGGCGGATGCGCTGCTGGAGGGCGCATTGGCCAGCTGGAGCGCCACACCGGCTACCAGTGCGATGGCCAGGCCCGCGCCCCAGGCTCGCCAGGCCAGGCGGCGCGCCGGACGTGGCCCGGGCGCCGGCGCCGGCTTGGCGAACGACGCGCGCTCGGCGGCTGCCCACAGCAGCGCATGCTCGTCGAGCAGGTGCGCGTGGGTGGGATCGGCCGCCAGCCAGGCCCGCAGCGCGGCGCGCTCGTCGGCGTTCAGGGGACCGGCGTCGATGCGAATGATCCAGCGCCGTGCGACTTCCGCCGCATCGGGTTCGCCGCGCAGCGGAACGACGTTGGCGTTCATCGCGGCTCTCCTCTGGCCCGGCCCGGCGCGCCGGCGGCGCCGCGGCTCTCCGTCAGCGCCTGGTGGCACAGTTGCAGGGCGCGCGTGATGTGGCGCTCCACCGTGTGAGTGGTGATGCCCAGGCGGATGGCGATCTCGGCTTGCGACAGCCCGTCGAGCTTACGCAGGCGGAAGACTTCAAGGCACTTGGGCGGCATGCGGGCCATCGCCGCTTCCACGGCAGCCAGGCGCTGGCGGTGGCCCGCCAGGGCCTCCGGGTCGGCGCGCGCGTCCGCGACCTCGAGATCGGCCAGGTCGCCGGCGCTGTCTGTGGCGCGCGAAGTGCGCTTGCGCAGCTCGCTGAGCGCCAGGTTTCGGGCGACGGTGTAAAGCAGCGCCTCGCCTGCGGGCGTGCGGTCGCCCACCTCGGCGGCGTACACACGCAGGAATGCCTCCTGCGTTAGGTCGGCGGCGTCGTCGCCGTTACCCAGCAGGCGGCGCAGGTAGTGCTCCAGGTCGCGGCGGCGGCGGCGGTAGATGTCGATCAGCATCATGAGATGCGGAGGCAGGTTTCGGGCCTCCGAGGAAGTATGACGCGCGAGAGGCAGCCATCCCCCAACGACAATTGTGGGAGGTCCAGGCCGCTGTCGCGAATGGCTTGTTTCGCGAAGGGCGTCTGCAGGAAGTCCAGGAACTGCTTTCCGGCGGCCGGTGCAACGGCCTTGCCCGATGCCGCAGCGGACACAACGCTCGGCATTTGCATCTGCTCGGGCAGCGGGGGGATGACACTGATCCTGTGCTCCAGCCGCAGTTCACTGAGCTGCTTGCCTCGGCCGTGGAGATGTCCGGCAACGTCCGCCCCGCCGTGACCGCGACCCCGATGCGGGACACGGCGACATTCCGGCGATGCTGCGTGGTGCAGCACCTGCTGCTGCCCAGCCTGCCTGGGCTGAGCCAGAAGCACCCGGCGGTGCGTGTGGATCTCGACGTGAGCGACCGCCTGGCGGACATGGCGCGCGATGGCATCGACATCGCGATTCGCACCGCCACGGTGCTGCCGCAGACGATGGTGGCCCGGCGCATCGGCATGCTGGGACGCGCCTTGTATGCCTCGCCTGCCTATGCCGAGCGGCATGGCTTGCCCACGCACCCCGGCGATCTGCACCGCCACCAGGTGGTGGGCAACACGGCGGCTCCCCACCTGAACCACTGGCCCTTCGTGCTCGACGGCGAGCCGGTGACGCTGGCGCTGGACGGCGCCTGGCGCACCAACGACACCGGCCTGGCCGCCAACATGGTGCTGCAGGGGCTGGGGATAGGCCGTCTGGCCACCATCGCCGCGAGGCCTCTGGTGAAGGCCGGTCAGCTGGTTCCCGTGCTGGCGGACTTCGTCGATCCGCAGCCCGTGCCGCTCTACGCCGTGACGGCGTCCGCGCGCCAGCGCCTGCCCAAGATCCGGGCGTGCATCGACCATTGGGAGGCCTGGATCGGCGGGCAGGAAGGGCAGTGATGCCCGGCGCGGCGTGGCAGCACCCAGCCCCCTCCTTCCAGAATGGGCTTGACCTTGCCGTGGTGGCAAGGTTTAAGGTGCCTGTCATGGTGGTGGCCATGACCGTCGACCTCGCGTGCTAACCTGCCTGACCGTGAAAACCGTCCGACTCCTGCTGCTCGTGATGCTGGCCCTGGTGCTGCCCCTGCGGGGTGCGCTGGCCAATGTCACGTGGTGCATGGACCGGGCCCACGGCACGGGGCACGCGGTGTCCACGCCGCATGAGCATGGGTCGGCGCATGGCGGTGAGGGCCATGCCCACGGGGCCGAGCACGCCCATGGTGACCATGGGCCGTTGGCGTCGCACGACGCCCACACCCAGGACGACCCGTGTGCCGAACACGGCAGCGTGTGCGCGGCCGCGTGCGCGGCGCCGCCCATCCTGAGCGCACCGCCCGTCGTGCTGGCGCCGGTGTCGACCGCGGCCGCGCCTTTCCCAGCCCTCACTGCGCCGCCGCCGAGCCACCCCTCGGAAGGGCAGGAGCGGCCTCCCCGAGCCCACTGACGCATCCGGCGCGTGTTGCGCGCCGTGGTGGCCCGCCTGCCCGCGTGAAGCGGTGCGCCGGGCCGTGTGCGGACTCTCCGCACCCCCGTCAGACCTGGAGCTCGACCATGAACCGATTTCTTCTCGGCGGCGTTGCCGCCATCGCGACGCTCGTCGCCACGCCTTCGTTCGCCCACGGCCCGGGCGGCCATGCGCCGCAGGCGCCTGCCTATGTGGTCTGCCCTGAACAACGCCTGCAACCCGCATGAATGCTGGCCTTGCGGGCGATTGCCGATGGTGGAGTTTGCAGGAATCGGGCCCAATGGATATCGAATCCTTGCAAACTGCACCGAGGTTTGAATGGGCCCGAAGCCGGCAGAACAGCGCAGCGACCACGACCTGTTTCGCACCGAGCTGGTCAACCTGATCGACCAGCGGCACGAGCTGGTGAAGCTGGCCGCGTTGATC
>JACRBA010000106.1 GCA_016213265.1 Burkholderiales bacterium
GCCGAGGTGATCTCGCCGATGATGTCGCTGACGCGGCGCACCGAGCTGACGATCTCGGTCATGGTGCTGCCGGCTTCCTGCACCTGGCGGGCGCCGTTCTCCACGCGGTCCACCGACGAGCCGATGAGGGCCTTGATCTCCTTGGCCGCCTCGGCGCTGCGCTGGGCGAGCGTGCGCACCTCGCCGGCCACCACGGCGAAGCCGCGGCCCTGCTCGCCCGCACGGGCGGCTTCCACCGCGGCGTTCAGCGCCAGGATGTTGGTCTGGAAGGCGATGCCGTCGATCACGCCGGTGATGTCGGCGATCTTGCGTGAGCTGGTGTTGATCTCGTCCATGGTGCGCACCACCTGGTCGACGACCTGGCCGCCGCGTTCGGCGACCTGGCTGGCCGAGGAGGCGAGCTGGGTGGCCTGGGCCGCGGAGTCGGCGCTGTGGCGCACGTTGCCGGTCAGCTCGTGCAGCGACGCGGCGGTGCGCTGCAGGTTGCTGGCGGTGTGCTCCGTGCGCTGGCTCAGGTCAAGGTTGCCGGTGGCCACCTCGGCGCTGGCGGTCTGGATGCTGTCGGCGCTGGCGCGCACCTGGCCCACGATGCCGCGCAGCGATTGCTGCATGTCGGCCAGGGTGCGCACGAAGGCCGACACCTCGTCGCGGCCCTCATCCTGGATGGTCTCGGACAGGTCGCCGCGCGCGATGCGTTGGGCGCAGGCCATGGCCGCGTTGAGCGGGCCGGTGATGGAGCGCGAGACCGTCCACATGAGGCCGAAGAACACGCCCAGCACCACCACGGCGCCGATCAGCCGGCCGTTGGACTGCATGGTGCCGACTTCCTTGGCCTCGGCGCGCTCGGCGACGATGGCCTCCTCGGTCTCCTTGACCATGGTGGCGAAGGTCGTGCGCGCCTTCTCCAGCTCGGGCAGGGCGCGCTGCGCGTAGGCGTAGCCGGCCGTGCTGTCGAGCTTGGCCTCCAGCACCTGCTGCAGCACGGGGCCCACTTCCTTGGCATAAGCCTGCAGGCCAGTGGCGCCCTCGGCCATGTGCTTGGCGCGGTTGGGGTCGTCGGTCGGAGCCTGCAGCAGGGCTAGCGTGGCCGCCACTTCCTTGTCCCACCGGGCCTTGTGGTCGCCGGCCTCGACGGCGTTGTTCGCGTTCAGCAGCACCGATTGCTCGTAGCGCTGGATGCGCTCGAGCGCGGCCACGATCGCGCCGGAGTCGCGGCTGACGGCGGTCTGCTTGTCCAGCAGTTCGTCGGCCTGGGTCTGGAGCGTCTTGTAGCTCACGGCGGCCCAGACGCCGAGGCCGAGGATGAGCACGCTGACGACCAGCATGCCGCCGATGAGGCGGTTGCGGATCGACAGGCTGCGCAGCAGGCGTTCCATGGGGTGGGCTCCTTCTGGGGGGATTCGTGTCAGGGGCGGCGGAGCGCAGCGTGCTCAGTGCAGCGCGCGGTCGTCGAGGTGGAAGCGGGCCACCAGGCCGTGCAGCATCGTGGCCTGCTCCTTCAGGCTCTCGGCGGCGGCGGCGGACTGCTCCACCAGCGCGGCGTTCTGCTGCGTCATCTGGTCCAGGCTGGACACGGCGGTGTTCACCTGGCCGATGCCCTGGCTCTGCTCGACCGAGGCGGTGGTGATCTCGCGGATGATGTCGGTCACCCGCTGCACCGAGGCCACGATCTCGTTCATGGTGGCGCCGGCGTCCTGCACCTGGCGGGTGCCGGAATCCACCTTCTCCACCGAGGCGCTGATCAGCGTCTTGATCTCGCGCGCCGCCTCGGCGGAACGCCCGGCCAGGCTGCGCACCTCGCCGGCCACCACGGCGAAGCCGCGGCCCTGCTCGCCGGCGCGGGCGGCTTCCACCGCGGCGTTCAGCGCCAGGATGTTGGTCTGGAAGGCGATGCCGTCGATCACGCCGATGATGTCGCCGATGCGGCGCGAGGCGTGGTTGATCTCGTCCATGGTGGCGACCACCTGCGACACCGCCTCGCCGCCGCGCTGCGCCACGGCCGAGGCCGAGTTGGCCATGTCGCTGGCGTGGGTGGCGGCGTCGGCGCTCTGGCGCACGCTGCCGGTCAGCTGGTCGATGGAGCTGGCCGTCTGCTGCAGGTTGCTCGCCGCCTGCTCGGTGCGGTGAGAGAGGTCGGCGTTGCCCGAGGCGACCTCGTTGGAGGCGGTGTGGATGTTCTCCGAGGCCTGGCGCACCTGGCCCACCAGCCCGGACAGGGCCGACTGCATGTGCGCCAGCGCACGCAGCAGGTCGGCCGTCTCGTCCTTGCCCTGCACGTCGATACGGTGGGTGAGGTCGCCCTCGGCGATCGCCATGGCGACCTGGCGGGCGTGGTCCACCGGCCGGGTGATGGCGGCGGAGTTCAACAGCGTCAACGGCACCACGACCAGCACCACCAGCCCCAGCACGCCCACGAAGGCCATGAAGGTCCAGCGCATGGACTGGTTGAACGATGCCTGGGTGGCGGCCGCCTCTTCGGCAACGATCTGCTCGATGCTGTCGACCGCCTGCGCCACCTTGGCCATGTGCTCCTTGGCGTTGGCCAGCATGCGGTCGGCCGTGCGGGCGTTGTCGTAGGCGCCGTTCTGGATCTGCTGCAGCACCTTCTCGGTGGCGTCCGCATAGGCGGCCAGCTCCTGGGTGGCCGCGGCGGCCAGGGCGTTGTCGGCGTCTTCCTCGCCCTCGGCCAGGCCGGCCAGGGCCCGGCGGGCCTGCGCGATGCCGGCCTGCCACTGCTCGCGGTGCTTGAGCACGGCCACGCCGTCCTCGTAGTCGATGACCATGTTCTTCTCGTAGTGGCGCACCTGCCCCAGCGCGTTGCGCACCGCCCCGACGGCCGTCACCTCGTGCACCGAATGGGACATGAAGTCCTCATTGAGCTGGGCCATGTGGCGGCCGCCGAGCAGCCCCGTCACCCCCACCAGCGCAAACAGCGCCAGCACCATGCCGATCGCGCCGCGCATGCGCAGCTTGATCGAAAACAACCGCATCCAGTTCATACCGCTTTGCTTTCCTGCGCCTCGTGGGCGAGTACCTGTTGAGCTGGTTTCGGCTTCACGCGCCGGTTCTAAAGACCGAGACGGCCTGCGCGAGCGAATCCGCCTGTTCCTTCAGGCTGGCCGCCGCGGCGGCGCCCTGTTCCACCAGGGCGGCGTTCTGCTGGGTCATCTGGTCGAGCTGGCCCACGGCCACGTTGACCTGGCCGATGCCGTCGCTCTGTTCGCTGGCGGCGGCGGTGATCTCGCCGATGATGTCGTTGACACGCTGCACGCTGGCCACGATCTCGTTCATCGTGGTGCCGGCGTCCTGCACCAGGCGGGCGCCGGTGTCCACGCGCTCCACGCTGTTGCCGATGAGCGTCTTGATCTCCTTGGCGGCCTCGGCCGAGCGGCTGGCCAGGCTGCGCACCTCGCCGGCCACCACGGCGAAGCCGCGGCCCTGCTCGCCGGCACGGGCGGCTTCCACCGCGGCGTTCAGCGCCAGGATGTTGGTCTGGAAGGCGATGCCATCGATCACGCCGATGATGTCGGCGATCTTGCGCGAGCTGTGGTTGATCTCGTCCATGGTGGTCACCACCTGGGCCACCACCGCACCGCCGCGGCGGGCCACCGAGGTGGCGGCCGAGACCAGCTGGTTGGCGCTGCGCGCCGAGTCGGCGGTCTGCTGCACGGTGCCGGTGAGCTGCTCCATCGACGAGGCGGTTTCCTGCAGGTTGCTGGCCGCCTGTTCCGTGCGGCTGGACAGGTCGGCGTTGCCGTGGGCGATCTCCTGCGTGGCGGTGGCGATCGACTCGGTGGACTGGCGCACCTGCGTCACCGTGCGGCGCAGCGACGACACCATCTCCGCCAGGCCGTGCAGCAGGCTGCCTCGCGGGGCCTGATGCAGGTCCACTGTGAGGTCGCCCGCGGCCACCGACTGCATCACGCGCATGGCATGTTCCGGCTCGCCGCCGATCTCGCGCACCACGCTGCGGGCCACGACCCAGCCGATGCCCCCCACGACCAGCAGCACCACGCCCGCCAGGCCCAGGTTCACGAGCAGGGCGCGCCGTGCGTCGGCGGCCACATCGTCCATGTACAGGCCGGAGCCGACCATCCAGTTCCAGCCGTCCACCTTGATGAGGTACTGCAGCTTGGGCACCGGCTCCTTCTGGCCGGGGCGCGGGAACATGGTCATGACGAAGGCCTTGCCGTCAGGGCTGGCCTTCATGGCGTTGACGAGCATGGCGATCACGTCGCCGCCCTCGCCGTCCTTGATCTTGCCGAGCATGCTCTGGCCCACCCATTCGGGCTTGACCGGGTGCATCACACCCGTTCCGTCCGTGGACCAGATGTAGAAGTAGTCCGCCTTGCCGTCGGGCCCGCCGTAGCGCGCCAGGCGCACGGCATCCTTGGCGGCCTGCTGGGCCTGCTCGACGGGCATCTTGCCCTCGGCCGCCTGCGCCTGGTAGGCGGCGACCACCTGGTGCACCGACTGCACAGCCGTCACCAGCTGCCCACGCCGAGCGTCATTGAGTTGGCGGTTCTCGTTCCATGCCGTGTAGGCGCACATGGCGCTGATGCCGATGACGGCCACGCCCACCAGGGCGGCGATGCGGTGCTTGAAGCTCAGGTTCTGGATCATGGCGGCAAGGGGCTCAGAACGTTTCCCAGTCACCTTCGGCGGTGACGGGGGTCGGGCTCGGTGCCGGGGAGGCCGCGGGCGCCGGGGCGGTGGCCGCGCGGGCCGGC
>JACRBA010000009.1 GCA_016213265.1 Burkholderiales bacterium
AACCATCACCGCCTGATGGGCCCGCTGGGCTATGTGCCGCCGGCAGAGTTCGAAGCCAATTACCATCGACAACGCGCTGGTCAGGCCGCGACCGTCTGACTTAAACCAACTGGCCTCCGCCGTTCCCGGGGCGGTTCAAAGTACTTGCCGCGTCTCGCCGCGGCAATCGAATTTATGGGCGCGGCACCAGCTACCGCTTTTCTCGGTCTGTTAGCCCCAAGTCCGATTGCCAACGACTTCACTGCTGCCGGGTCGGACAACAAGGTAATCCAGAAGCTTCTGCTAAGCAAGCTGCCTCCTGTGGGCGCTGGGACGATCCAGCAGCGCTACCCGGAGCTATTCCATAAGGCGTTCCTCGATGTTCAAGCGCAGAAGTCCGGCAAGAGTAAGCCCTGACCAGCGCCAAGCGTAGTGGGTTCAACGGAGTAACACTGCGAGGGCGACTCGATGGGCTCCCGGAGAGTCAGCCCGCACGGGCTCAAGCCGCGCTCCGTGCCTCAGTCGCCTTGATTGCCGCCTCCTGTGGGTGGCTGCAAGGGCGGCCGACATGCAGCTTCAGAGCGGCAAAGTGAGGACAGCGGATGTCAGCTCTGGGTCGACAGCCGCCGGTGGCCATGCCTCAACCGACAGACCGCAATCAGTCTGAAGCTGTCCTCGCTACGGCCTGCAAGGCTGCCTCCACACCTTCACCGCACCCACCGAAGCCCTGCCACCGCCATCAACCCCGGTCGGTCCCGCGCGTCCACCGCGAGCCGATCGCCTGGGCGGTTGAAGCGGTAGCGCTGCCCGCTGGCGGGGCCGATCACGGTGGCGCTTGGGGCCGTGCCGGTGTATTCGAAGACGATGGTGGTGATGCGCGCCGGCGATGCGGGGACGGCGGGCGTCGCGTGCGTCGCGCGGGCGGCGGGCGGGGTAGGCGTGCGCGTGAGCGCGGCGCGTCGGTTGCCACAGCACATGGGGCTCTCCTGGGTGGGGGTCAGGCAGGGGTGTCGGGTTGCTGCGCACGTTGCAGCAGCATGGCGCCGCCGGACGCGGCGAGCCAGGCGACCAGCCGGCCTGGCCAGTCGTCGGCCAGCCAGGCCGCGAAGGGCAGGGCCAGCCAGAGGCTGGCGCAGTAGAAGCAGTCCATCATCTGGCCGGCCAGGCCGTCGCCTGCCGCGCGGCGCAGGCGCACCACCACGTCCCACGGGCCGTCTTCGGCCACGACGAGGTGGGTGAGCCGCCACGTGGCCAGCGTGGCGGCGGCAAGGCCGGCCAGGTCGAGCATGGCTTCTTTGGGTCAGACCGTGACCTGGAAGCTGCGCTCGCTCAGGTTGCGGTGCGCGAAGTTGGCCTGGCAGTCCACGATGGTGCGCTTGTAGGCGCGCAGCTCCAGCTGGTAGCAGCAGCTCTCCGGGAAGGCCGTGGCCGCGGGCAGGCGCAGGCGCAGGGCGCCGCCGGCCCAGGTGGGCGCTGTGGCGTTCTGGGGGGCCGATCGTGCGGTGGCGTAGTCCGGCCCCACCTGCGCCGCGGCCGGCACCGGCGGTGCGCCGCCGGGCAGCGGCATCAGCCCCGCAGCGCCGCCGGCCAGCGCGATCAGGTCGCGCGCCAGGTTTTCGCCGTAGGTGGCGATCAGGCTGTACCAGGCCAGGTGACCTTGCGCGTCGTGGGCGATGAAGTCCACTTCCAGCATGTCGCCTTCGGCCAGCGTGATGTTGCCGCAGGGGCCGATGGGGGTGGCGCTCGAGTCGGCGTGCACGATGCGCGCGTCGAGGATGTCGGTCATCGGCTCGTCGGTGCATGTGTGCGTGGTGCCGGGGCCGCAGGGGTTGCTGATCGGGCCGGGCGCAGGGTAGCTCGACTGGTTGTCGATGGTCACCACGATCTGCGCCTCGTCCTGGTCGTCGCACAGCCGCATCACTCTGGGGTTGGACAGCGTGCCGCCGGCTTCGTCGTAGCCCACCACGCGCAGCCGGTAGGTGCCGTCGCCGAACACGCCTTGCGTGACCCAGGGGAACACCAGGTCGATGTGGGTGCCGAGCCAGACCTTGCTGCCGCCCCAGTCGGCGGGGGTGTGCGTGGCCTCGTAGTGGGCCACGGTCTCGTAGACGTGGTGGCCGTCGATGGGCACGGTGGCGCTGAAGCCCACGTTCACGTCGGTGCCGAGCGCGAAGTCCCAGTACTCGCGCACGAAGCCGCCCAGCGCATCGGCGGGCACCACGCCCCAGGTGGCGCCGCCATCGGCGCTGAACTCGATCTCGTAGTAGTCGATGCCGCTCATGCACTGCGCGGTGCCGCGGATGTGCACCACGCCGCCGAAGGGCGCGTCGGCGCCGTTGGCGATCACGTTCGGGAAGGCGTAGCCCACGGGTGCCGGGTCGGCGCCGGGGTTGCCGCCCACCTGGTCGGCGTCGACGCTGCACACCTTGGCCAGCGCCAGGCATTCGCCGTCGTCGCAGTCGTTGATGGGCACGCAGCAGGCGCCTTCGCCGGCGGTGAGCGTCACGTCCAGCACCTGGGGCACGTTCCAGCGCGCCTGCAGCCAGCCTTCGTCGACGACGACGCGCTCGACGCCGCCGCAGCGCTGCGTGGCGCGGAAGACGAGGTCGGGTGTGCAGTCCCACCAGGGCTGCCAGGGGGCCCAGGGCCACAGCCGCTCGGTCAGGCGCGGGTCTAGGCGATCAGCCAGCGGCGGCAGCTTCGCGACCAGGCGCTCGCGCAGGCTGTCCAGCAGGTCGGGCTGCACGCGGGCCAGTGGCGGCGTGGGGGCGAAGGCGTTGGCGCCACGCAGTGGCAAGGCCAGCCGCTCGCGCGGGGGGGTGCGTGCACCGCCCATGCCCAGCAACGCCTGCTCGCCCAGCAGGTGCTGGAACAGGTTCAGGTCGGGCGCGGGGTCGGGCAGGGGGATCTTGGGCAGGCGCGGCTCGCGCTGCAGCGCGCCATGCAGGTGGCGGGCCAGGTCCGGCTCCACCTGCCAGCGACGCAGCGACCACCACCACCACGGCCACCAGCCGCAGCACCAGCGGAAGCTCATGCTGAAGCTGCCGCTCGCGTCGGTGGTGGCGCAGGCCAGCTGCTGCTTGCTCCACCACCACCAGAAGGCGTCCACGTCGTAGGCGCAGACCACCGCGCCGGGCACGGGTGAGCCATCCGGGCAGAGCAGGCGGCCGCGCACGGTGAAGGTTCGGCACCAGCGCAGCCACCAGTGCCAGTGGTACTCGGGAATGCGCAGCGGCGGCAGCACCAACTCCTCGCGGCCGACGAAGCGGCGCAGCGGCACATCGATGCCCAGCGTCTGCAGGCCGACGAGCTCGTCATCGCTGGCGTCGGGTGGGCCCACCACGATGCGCAGCGCGCCGGCCGTTTCCTTGAGCTCGAACCGGGCGTAGGCCATGCCCTTGGGGTCGAATTCGAGCAGTTGGGAAGCGACCGGCTTGCCGCCGGCGGTGAGCAGGGCCCTGACCGGTTGCTTGCGGTCGCGGGCCTCGATGCCGGTGGCATCGAGGGGAAGGGTGAGGCGTGCCATGGTGAGCTCTCCTGACGCTGGAGTGATGCGTCAGTCGGAGCCTGACGCGTGAGTGATGCGTCAGTCTGAGAGCCGGTAGCGCGGGGCCACCACCCCGAAGGTCGCTGCTTTCCTCCCTCGGCCGTGGGCCCTAGAAAGCCACCACGGCTATTCAGGTCGCCTCAAGCCGCGCGCAGCCCATCCACGATGTTGAGCCGGGCGGCGCGCCACGCGGGCAGGAAGCCACCGGCCACGCCCATGGCCAGCGCGAACAGGAAGGCCTGCACGGCGATCGACGGGGTGAGCCGGAAGCGGAAGGCCAGCTCGGCGAAGGTCTGGAAGTTGGTGGTGGAGATGTCCACCGTCTGCATCAGGCTGGCGGCGGCCAGGCCGGCCACGCCGCCCACCGCGCTGAGCACCAGGCTCTCGGCCAGGAACGCGCGCAGCACGGCGCCACGGCGGAAGCCCAACGCACGCAGGGTGCCGATCTCGCCGGTGCGCTGGGCCACGGCGGCGAACATGGTGATCATGGCGCCCACCACCGCGCCGATCGAGAAGATGGCGGCCAGCACGCTGCCCAGGATGCGGATGAACTCGGCCAGCGCGCGGCTTTGCTCCTCGTAGAACTGCACCTCGGGCTTCGCATCCAGCTGCAGACGCAGGTCGGCCGCGATGGCGGCCTGCAGCCGCGGCACGTCGGCGAGGCTGGCCGCCCGCATCACCACGATGGAATAGGCGGCGCGGCGGTAGCTCTGCAGCATCAGCTCGGCATCGCCCCAGATCTCGGAATCGAACGCGCTGCCGCCCGCATCGAGCACGCCCACGATCTGCCAGTCTCGCCCGCCGAAGCGCAGGCTGCCGCCCAGCTGCGCCCCGGCGAAGCCGCTGGCCACCGAGCGCCCCACCACGATCTCGGCGGTGCCCGGGCGGAACCAGCGCCCCTGCACCAGCCGCGCCTGCGGCCGCAGCGCGGCGCCGGCCGGGCCCATGCCGCGCATGGTCACCTGGCCCGGGCCGCCCGTGCCCCGCTTGGCCAGGGTGTTGAGCACCACCGTCTCGGCCGACACGAGCCGCAGCCCGCTGGCGCTGGCCACGCCGGGCAGGGCCGCGAGGATGCCGGCCTGCGCGCGGTCGATGCCGCTGCTGATCTCCGCGTTGGCACCCTTGCGCAGGATCATCAGGTTGTCGGCCTGACCGGTGGCCACCAGCGTGGCGCGGATGCCTTCGCTCATCATCAGCACGGTGGCGAAGGTGAACACCACCAGCGCCATGCCGGCGGCCGTGAGCGCGGTGGTCACGCGGCGCGCCCAGAGGTTGCGCGCCACGTAGCGCCAGGGCAGGCCGCTAGGCGACATGGCGCAGCCCCTGCACGATGTCGATGCGGCCCATGCGCCAGGCCGGCCAGGCCGCGGCCACCGTGCCCACCCCCACCGCCGCGCCCAGCTGCATGGCCACCGTGGCGGGCTGCACCTGGAAGGCGGGCAGGAACGAGCCCAGCGCCTGGGCGATGGCGCGCACGGCGGGGAAGGTGAGCGCCACGCCGATGGCCGCGCCGATCAGGGCGATGAGCAGGCTCTCGCCGAACAGCAGCCGCACGATGAAGCTCGGCGGGAAACCCAGCGCCTTGAGCGTGGCGTACTCGGCCATGCGCTCGCGCGCCGTCATGGTCATGGTGTTGGCCATCACCACCATGATGATGACGATGAGGATCAGGCTCACCGCCTCGATGGCCACCAGGATGGCCTGGCTCATGGAGACGAAGCCCAGCTGGAAGGCGGCCTCCGTCTCGGTCAGCGTCTCGGCGGCCGAGTTGCGGAACAGCGCGTCCACCCGCTCGGACACCAGCGCCGCATTGGCCGGCTGGTCGATGCCCAGCACGTACACGCCCACGAAATCCGCCCGCGGGCCGTACTTGCGGCGCATCGTCTCGTTGATGTATTGCCAGTGGAAGAGCATCTGGTTTTCGTCGGTGCGCTCCTCGGCGCCGTCCCAGATGCCGCGCAGGGTGAAGGTCCAGGTGCCGCTGTAGATGGTGCCGCGCAGGGGGATCTGGTCGCCCACCTGCCAGCCGTAGGTGCGCGCGAGCTTGCGGCCCACGATGGCGCCGCGGCGATCGCGCAGGAAGGCCTGCTTCTGGTCCTCGGGCAGCACGTACTCGGGGTACAGCGCCAGGTAGCTGGCCGGCTCCACGGCGAACTGCGGGAAGAAGTTGCGTTCGGTCTGGTACACGCCGCCGAACCAGTTGGCCCACGAGATGGTGGTCACGCCGTCCACGCCCTTCAGGCGCTGCGCGTAGTGCAGCGGCAGCGGAAAGGTGAGCGACACCGCGCTGCGTGTGACCAGGCGGGTGCTGGAGCTGGCCGCCACGCCGGCGTACCAGGCGTCCACCAGCGTGCGCAGCAGGCCGAAGGCGCACACGGCCACCACCAGGCCCACGATGGTCAGGGCGGTGCGCAGCCGGTGGCGAAAGGCATTGAGCAGCAGCAGCTTGAGCAGGAACATGGCCGGCGAGGGTGGGGCGCCCGGGCCAGTGTAGGCTGCGCCCCTGCTACATCTGCACGGGATGCACCCATGACCACTGCCCAGCTCTGCCTGCTCGTCGCCTGCCTGCTGCCCGTCGCCTGCGCCTGGGTGGCCAAGGCCGGCGCCTTCGGCCTGAAGGACAACCACGACCCGCGCACCTGGCTGGCGCGGCAGGAGGGCTGGCGGGCCCGTGCCAATGCCGCGCAGGCCAACGGCTTCGAGGCGCTGCCGCTGTTCATCGCCGGCCTGTTCGTGGCCCACCAGCACCAGGCGCCGCAGGCGACGGTGGACATGCTGGCGCTGGCCTTCGTGGCAGCGCGCGTGGCCTACATCGGCCTGTACCTGGCGGACTGGGCGGCTCTGCGCTCGGTGGCCTGGGTGGCGGCGGTGGCCGCGGCGATCGGCCTGTTCTTCGCGGGCTGACCGGCCGCGGTGGCCGCGCCGCACAATGCGTCAGCCGCTTCTTCGCCCCCATGACCCGCCACGCACCGGAAGCCTCCTTCCACCGCATCCACCCCCACCCGCTGGTGGCCCGGCCGGGTGACACGGTGGGGCAGGTGCGCGCGCGCCTTCGCCAGCGCACGGCGGACCAGGCCTGGAGCCTTCTGTGCGTGGTGGATGGCGCCGGGCACCTGCTGGGCACGCTGGCGCCGCAGCAACTGGCCGCGCTGGACGACGCCACCGGGGTGGACGACGCGATGCAGCGCGACGGGCCGCGCGTGGCGGCAGGCATGGACCAGGAGGAGATGGTGTCGTGGGCGCTGCACCACGGCGTGGCGGCGCTGCCGGTGGTGGACGACGGCGGCCGGCTGATGGGTGTGGTGGGCCCCGCGCAGATGATGCGCGTGCTGCGGCGTGAGCACGTGGAGGACCTGCACCGCCTGGCCGGCATCACGCGCGAGGCCGAGCCGCATGCGGCCGGCGCGGCCGACACGAATGCCCGCGCCGCCGTGGAGGCGCTGGAGGCGCCGCCCTTGCGCCGCGCGCGCCACCGGCTGCCGTGGCTGCTGGTTGGGCTGGCCGGCAGCGTGGTGGCCACCTTCGTCGTCGCCCGCTTCGAGCAGACGCTGGCCGAGCGCCCGGCGCTGGCCTTCTTCGTGCCGGGGCTGGTGTATTTGGCGGATGCCATCGGCACGCAGACCGAGGCGGTGGCGGTGCGGGGGCTGTCGCTCAGCCGCTCGCCGCTGGCCCGGCTGGCGGGGGGCGAGTTCCGCACCGGGCTGCTCATCGGCGTGGTGCTGGCCCTGCTGGCGCTGCCGCTGGTGTGGCTGGCCTTCGGCGACGTGCGCCTGGCGCTGGCGGTGTCGGGCGCCCTGGCAGCCGCCAGCATGGTGGCGTCGCTGCTGGGGCTGATGCTGCCCTGGGCCCTGCAGCGGCTGAAGCTCGACCCGGCCTACGGCAGCGGGCCGCTGGCCACCATCGTGCAGGACGTGCTGAGCCTGCTCATCTACTTCGCCTTCGCCACGGCGCTGCTCTTCTGAGCGAGCTGGCCCTCGAAGAACCCGGCCGCGCGGGCCAGCGCCGCGGCGTTGCCGCTGCCATGCGCGACGCCGGGCATCACCTCCAGGCTCACCGGGCTGCCCAGCGCCTGCAGTGCCGCCTGCAGGCAGGCGATGCGGTCCTGTCGGTCGGCGCCCCGGCGCTGCTCGGCGCAGGCCCACAGGCGCGAGGGCGGCTGGGGCTTGATCTCGTGCGTCTCGGTGTCGCGCTCGCCGATGAGCAGCTTCACCGGCACGCGGGCCGCGGCGGCCACGTCCACCCGCCGGCCGAAGCGCGCCGCCGTGTCGGCCACGCCGGCCCACCAGGCGGTGTGCGGGTCCGGCAGCGTCACCTCGCCCGGCGCGCCCACCACCACGGCGTGCAGCCGCTCGGGCCACAGCCAGAGGTAGCGGTGCGCGAACTGCGCGCCGCCCGAGTAGCCATACAGCCAGAAGCGGGTGATGCAGGCCCTTGGGGCGCCCGCCTCGGCGGCGGCCTGGTCGATCATGTCGTGCAGCAGGCGGTCGTAGCGCAGCGGGCCTTCCTGCAGGCGCTTGTAGCCGTCCTCCTCACCGTCCCCCCGCGGGCTCTTGGGGAAGTGGGGGGCCAGCAGCAGCAGGCCGTGGCGGTCGGCCAGCGGCGCGAAGGCCCGCACCGGCGAGGCGACGTCGCGCGTGCTGTCGTGCACGGCCACCAGCAGGCCGGTGGGGGCGGGGCGCCCGCGCGCATGGGGCCGGCGCAAGGCGAAGTGGAATCTCGGGTCCGCGGCCAGTGGCCGCCAGGGCGCGCCGGGTGGGGCGTCGCCAGGGGAGGGAACGGGCATGCCGCGCATCGGCAAGCGGTGTGCCCGTGCGCGGCGCGGAGTGCGTCGGTGGGCGACACCGCCCGCGCTCAGGCGCCGGGCACCTCGTCCACCAGCACGCCTTTTTCCAGGTGCACCAGGCGGTGCGCGCGGGCGGCGGCCTTGGGGTCGTGCGTCACCATCACGATGGTCTTGCCCAGGTCGCGCCCCAAGCGGTCCATGAGCGCGAGCACCTCCTCGCCGGTGGCGCGGTCGAGGTCGCCGGTGGGCTCGTCGGCCACGATCAGCGGCGGGTCGGTCACCAGGGCACGCGCGATGGCCACGCGCTGCTGCTGGCCGCCCGAGAGCTCGCCCGGGCGGTGGTCGGCCCGGTCGCTCAGGCCGACCATGGCCAGCAGGGCGGCGGCCCGCTCGGCGCGCTCGCGCGCGCCCAGGCCGGTCAGCAGCAGCGGCAGTTCCACGTTCTCGGCCGCGGTGAGCACCGGCAGCAGGTTGTAGAACTGGAAGATGAAGCCCACGTGCTCGGCGCGCCAGTCGGCCAGCTCCCCCTCGCCGAGCGTGGCGATGTCCACGCCGCCGATCTCCACCGTGCCCGCGCCGGGCCGGTCGATGCCGGCGATGAGGTTGAGGAGCGTGCTCTTGCCCGAGCCCGACGGGCCCATGAGCGCCACGAACTCGCCGGCCGCCACCTCGAGGTGGATGTCCAGCAGCACGGGGATGTCCTGCCCGCCGCGCCGGTAGCTCTGGCGCAGGCCTCGCAGGCGGATGAGGGGCGGGGCGCTCATCGGCCGGCCACGCGCACCGCCTGGCCGTCGCCCAGGCCGGGCGGCGGCGCCAGCACCACGCGGTCGCCACGCTGCAGGCCGGCGCCGCTGACCTCCACCGCTTCACCGAGCCGGCGGCCCGCGGTGACGGGCAGCGCCTGCACGCGGCCGTCGGCGCCCACACGCAGCAGCACGGTGTGGCCCTCGCGCTCGGCCAGCGCACAGGGGGGCTCGGCCAGCACCGGCTGGCGCTCGTTCGCGCCGGGCGCCTGCGACAGGAAGCTCACCTTGGCGCTCATCTCCGGCAGCACGCGCGCGTCCATGCGTTCGAAGCGGATCTTCGTCATCACCGTGGCCTTGGCGCGGTCCACCGTGGGCACGATGCGCGCCACGCTGCCGGCCAGGCGGAGCTCGGGCAGGGCGTCCAGCGTGATCTCCACCGGCTGGTCCACGGCGACCTTGCCCACGCTGGACTCGGACACGTCGGCTTCCACCTCCAGCGTGGACAGATCGGCCAGCGTCACCACCGCGCCCGAGGTGCCGGCGGCATTGGAGAAGGGCGTGATCAGGTCGCCGACGTTGGCGTTCTTCACCAGCACCACGCCGTCGAAGGGCGCGCGGATCTCGGTGGAATCGCGGTTCACGCGCGCCACGCCCACCTGCGCCTGGGCCTGGCCCACGGCGGCCTGGGCGGTGGCCACGGCGGCGCGCGCGGCGGCGGTGCTGGCGGCGGCCGTGCGGGCGCGGGTCTGCGCCGCATCCACGGCCTGCGTCGACACGAAGCCCTGGCCGGACAGGCCCAGCGTGCGCTGCAGCTCCTGCTCGGCCAGCGCCTGCTGCGCCTGGGCGAGCGCCAGGTTGGCCGCGGCCTGGCCGGCGGCGGCGCGGGCCTGCCGTTCGCCGGCCTGGGCCACACCGAGGCTGGCGCTCACGTCGGCGGCGTCCAGCCGGGCGATCAGCTCACCCTGGCGCACGCGGCTGCCTTCGCGCACGTGCAGCTCCACCAGCCGGCCGGTGGCCTTGGACGAGACGGCGGCGCGGCGCTGCGCCACCACGTAGCCCGAGGCCGAGAGCTGGGTGTACTGCTGCGAGGGCCAGGCCGGCTGCACCGTGGCCACCTCCACGGCGGGCACGCGCGGCCAGGCCCACCAGGCGGCCGTGGCCAGCGCGAGGGCCGCCACGGCGCCGATGGCCCATCGGCGGCGGCCACGTCGCCGCGTGTCGGCGCGCGGCGGGCGCCGCAGGGCGGACAGCCCCGAAGGCGGCAGGGACGCGGGTGCGGCGGGGGATGGGGCGGTGGCGGGGCCGGCGTCGCGGCCCGGGCTCTCGGGTTCGGCCATGGGGCAAGCATGCCATGGCGGCGGCGCGCCGCCCGACGGGCGGGCTGGGGCGCGTGGGCTCAGGCGGCCGGCGCGGAGCGGAAGCCCCAGAAACCGTCGTGGCGCTCGGGGTCCTGCGCGCGCGTGGCGGGGGTGTCGAGCGGCTGCACGAAGCAGCCACCGACCAGCTGGCCGGTGCCGCCGTCGCCGTCACCCTCGCCGGGCGCCACCCACTCCCACACCTGTCCCCAGGTGAAGCCCGCGGTATGCGCGGCGGCGTGTCGCCACTCGTCGGCGGTGGGCAGGCGGCGGCCCGCCCAGCGGCACCAGGCCTCGGCCTCGTGGCGGCTCAGGTGCATGGCGGGCAGCGCCTCGTCCAACGGCACCCACTGGCCGAAGCGCGCGCGGCGCCAGCCCGGCTCGCCCATGGCCTCGTCCGGCGCGGCCAGGTGGCGCGGGCGCTGCAGCTGCAGCCGCTTGCGCCAGGCCCAGCCGTCGGCCGACCAATGCGCACGTTCTGCATAACCCCCGGCCTGCACGAAGGCCAGCACCTGCGCCCAGGTGACGGGCGCGACGTCCACACCGTCGGGCAGCGGCGCGGCGTCGGCCGGCACGGCGGACGGGTCACCGGCATCCGCGCCGGGGTCGATGCCCAGCGTCTGCGCCATGCCCAGCCAGTGCTCATGCAGCGCCTGCTCGGCTTGCAGCACCTGGGCGAACCGCGCCAGGGCGGCGGGGTGGCGCCGCGCGGTGGGCAGCAGGGCCAGGCTGCGTGCGCGCGTGCGCTCGGCCCAGCCCAGCACCGAGGCCGCGGGCGGCAGCATCTGGTGCCAGCGCGCCGGGTGGTTCACCCGCCGGTCGTCGAACCAGGTGTCGGCGGGCGGCAGGTCGGTCTCGGCGGCGTGGGCGCCCGCCTCATCGTGCCGGCCAGCCAGCCACAGCGGGTTGCGGCCCAGGCAGCGCGATTCGCGCCAGGCCAGGTGGCCCAGGTCCCACAGCGGGGGGCTCAGCTCGGGCAGGTAGCGCGGCAGGCTGTCGGGCCCCAGGCCGGCCCGCAGGCGCGCGAACAGGCGCAGGGTGCGCACGCGCGCGCCTGCGAGGGCGGTGGCGAGCGCGTCGGCGGTGGCGACGCGGTCGGCGGTGTCGGGCCTGTCGGCGGTGTCGGGCGTGTCGGCGGTGTCCATGGCGGGGGCGGATTATCGGTGGGGTGGGCCGCGCGGCGCGCGGGCCCGCGCCCCTGCGGGCGGCGTGCCCAGGGGCCTGCTGGTAGGCTCCCCGGCATGGACACTTCTGCCGATTCCTCTTCCCCCGTCGCGCCGCCCCGGCTGACTTCGCTGTCGCACGGTGGCGGCTGCGGCTGCAAGATCGCCCCGGGCGTGCTCAGCGAGATCCTGCGCGGCACGGCCGGCATGCCGGTGCCACCCGAGCTGCTGGTGGGCATCGAGACCAGCGACGACGCCGCCGTGTGGCAGCTCAACGACGAGCAGGCGCTGATCGCCACCACCGACTTCTTCATGCCCATCGTGGACGACCCGTTCGACTTCGGCCGCATCGCGGCCACGAACGCGATCTCCGATGTCTACGCCATGGGCGGCCGGCCGATCCTGGCGCTGGCCATCGTGGGCATGCCGGTGAACGTGCTGGGCACCGAGGTGATCGGCCGCATCCTGGCCGGCGGCCAGGCGGTGTGCCGGGCGGCCGGCATCCCCATCGCGGGCGGCCACACCATCGATTCGGTGGAGCCCATCTACGGCTTGGTGGCGCTGGGCCTGGTGCACCCGCAGCGTGTGCTGCGCAACGCCGCGGCGCGGCAGGGCGACCGCCTGGTGCTGGGCAAGCCCCTGGGCGTGGGCGTGCTCTCGGCGGCGCTGAAGAAGGCGCGCCTGGACGAGGCGGGTTATGCCGCGATGATCGACACGACCACCCGGCTGAACACGCCGGGGCCCCGCCTGGCGGAGCTGGATGGGGTGCACGCCATGACCGACGTGACCGGCTTCGGGCTGGCCGGCCATGCGCTGGAGATGGCCCGGGGCGCGGACGCGCAGGTGGCCATCGACTGGCCGCGCGTGCCGCTGCTGGCGCAGGTGCGCGCGCTGGCGGCGGACGGCATGGTCACCGGCGCCAGCGGCCGCAACTGGGCCGCCTACGGCGCCGACGTGCTGCTGGACGAACGGCTGGACGCCACCGACCGCGCGCTGCTGACCGACCCGCAGACCAGCGGCGGCCTGCTGGTGGCCTGCGCGCCACATGCGGTGGACGCGGTGCTGGCGGTCTTCCGCGCCGAAGGCTTCGCCGAAGCCGCCGAAATCGGCGAGATCACCGACGGGCCCGGCGGCACGCTGCGCGTGCGTGGAACCTGAGCGACCCCCGCCGTTCGGCCCGAGCCACCCCCAACCGTTCCCGTCCTGCGTCGGGGCCCTTCGACAGGCTCAGGGCGAACGGACAGGGGGTGGCCTGGATCACGCTCCGTTCGGGCTGGGCCTGTCGAAGGCTCCGCACAGCCTCCGTTCGGCCTGAGCTTGTCGAAGGCCCCTGCGCCCCGCCCGGGCAGCCCGCCCCTCAGCCGCCCACGCCCAGCGCCTGCGCGTGGTGCGCCAGGTGCTCGCCGATGAAGCTGGCGATGAAGTAGTAGCTGTGGTCGTAGCCGGGGTGCCGGCGCAGGGTGAGCGGGTGGCCGGCGGCGGCGCAGGCGGCTTCGAGCAGCTCGGGCTTGAGCTGCGTGGCGAGAAACTCGTCCGCCTCGCCCTGGTCCACCAGCAGCGGCAGCCGCTCGGTGGCGCGGGCCACCAGCGCCACGGTGTCGTGCGCGGCCCAGGCGGCGGGGTCGTCGCCCAGGTAGGCGCGCAGCGCCTTCTGGCCCCAGGGCACCTGGCTGGGCGCCACGATGGGCGAGAAGGCCGACACGCTGGCGTAGCGCCCGGGGTGGCGCAGCGCCAGGGTGAGCGCGCCGTGGCCGCCCATCGAGTGGCCGCAGATCGCCTGCCGGCCGGTGGTGGGGAAGTGCTGCGCCACGAGGGCGGGCAGCTCGTCCACCACGTAGTCCTCCATGCGGAAGTGGGGCGCCCAGGGCGCTCGCGTGGCGTTCAGGTAGAAGCCCGCGCCCTGGCCCAGGTCGTAGCCCGGGTCGTTGGCCACGCCGTCGCCGCGCGGGCTGGTGTCGGGCGCCACCATGATCAGCCCCAGCCGCGCCGCGTGGGCCTGCGCGCCGGCCTTGGTGATGAAGTTCTGTTCGGTGCAGGTCAGGCCCGAGAGCCACACCACCACGGGGCAGGGCTGGCCGGCCAGTGCGGCGGGCGGCAGGTACACGCCCAGGCGCATGTCGCAGCCCAGCGTGGCGGAGGCGTGGCGCCACACCTCCTGGCGGCCGCCGAAGCTGGCATGGTGCTCGATGCGTTCCATGGCGGCTCAGCTCCCCGGGCTCAGTAGTGCAGCACGGTGCGGATGGACTCGCCGCGGTGCATCAGGTCGAACGCCTCGTTGATGCCGGTGAGCGGCATCGTGTGGGTGACGAAGGGCGCCAGCCGGATGCGGCCGGCCATCGCGTCTTCCACCATGCCGGGCAGCTCGCTGCGGCCCTTGACGCCGCCGAAGGCCGTGCCCAGCCAGCGCCGCCCGGTGACGAGCTGGAACGGGCGGGTGGAGATCTCCTGCCCCGCGCCGGCCACGCCGATGATGACGGACTGGCCCCAGCCGCGGTGCGCGCATTCCAGCGCCGCGCGCATCACCTGCACGTTGCCGATGCACTCGAAGGAGTGGTCCACGCCCCAGCCGGTCATCTCGACGATCACCTGCTGGACGGGCTTGTCGTGGTCCTTGGGGTTCACGCAGTCGGTGGCGCCGAAGGCGCGCGCCAGCTCGAACTTGCCCGGGTTGGTGTCGATGGCGATGATGCGGCCGGCGCCGGCCAGCTGCGCGCCATGCACCACGGCCAGGCCGATGCCGCCCAGGCCGAACACGGCCACGGTGTCGCCCGGCTGCACCTTGGCGGTGTTCTTCACGGCACCGAGGCCCGTGGTGACGCCGCAGCCCAGCAGGCACACCTGTTCGGGGTCGGCCTCGGGGTGGATCTTCGCCAGCGAGACCTCGGCCACCACGGTGTACTCGCTGAAGGTGGAGCAGCCCATGTAGTGGTACAGCGGCTGGCCGTTGTACGAGAAGCGGGTACTGCCGTCGGGCATGACGCCCTTGCCCTGCGTGGCGCGCACGGCCACGCACAGGTTGGTCTTGCCGCTGCGGCAGAACAGGCACTGGCCGCACTCGGCGGTGTACAGCGGAATCACGTGGTCGCCGGGCTTGACGCTCGTGACGCCTTCGCCCACCTCCACCACGATGCCGGCGCCCTCGTGGCCCAGCACCACGGGGAACAGGCCCTCCGGGTCGTCGCCGCTGAGGGTGAAGGCATCGGTGTGGCACACGCCGGTGTGCGTGATCTTCACCAGCACCTCGCCCGGTTTCGGGGGCGCGACATCGATCTCGACGACCTGCAGGGGCTGGCCGGCCTGGAAGGCGACGGCGGCACGCGATTTCATGGCTTCTCCTCGTGGCGGTGGCGCGCCGCCGGTGGGCGCGAGGCGGCCACTGTACAGGCGGGAAGAAGCAGCGTGGTGCGGCCGGGGATCAGGCCGGCGTGGCCGGTGCAGCCGCCGGGGCCGGGGCCGGCGAGGCGGCGGCCAGGCCGTTGGCGAAGTGCTCGCGCATCAGCTGCGCCGCACGGGCGCCGTCGCCCGCCTCGATGGCCTGCATCACCGCGCGGTGCTCGGCCAGGCTCTCGGCGATGCGCCCGCGGCGGAACAGCGAGTGGTGGCGGTTGAGCTTCATCACCTTGCGCAGGTCACCCACGATCTGGCTGCGCCAGCGGTTGCCGGCCAGCGCCAGCAGGCGCAGGTGGAACTGCTCGTTGGCAGCGAAGAAGGCGTCGCGCTGGCGCACCTGCTTCTCCAGCTTGTCGTGCAGGGCGCGCAGCTCGGCGATGTCGTCGGGGCGGCGGCGCTCGGCCACCTCGGCCGCGGCGTCGGCCTCCAGCAGGCCGAGCAGGCGGTAGACCTGCTGCACGTCGTCGGTGGACATCTCGGTGACGTACGCGCCGCGGCGCACCTTCATCGTCACCAGGCCTTCCACGGCCAGCACCTTCAGCGCCTCGCGCAGGGGGGTGCGGCTGATGCCGTATTCCTGCGCGAGCTTGAGCTCGTCGATCCAGCTGCCGGGCTCGAGCTCGCGGTTGAAGATCTGCTCGCGCAGCCGCTCGGCCACCTGCTGGTACAGGGCGCGGGGAGACAGGCCGGAGCTGTCGGCGGGAGGGGTCGCGGCCACGGTGGCGAAGAAGGGATGGCGGAAATTCATAATTTTGCATCACACGTCGGCGCTCGCCAATGCCCGGCGTGGTGCGCGGCGCCCCGTGCTGCGGCATGCGTGCGCCCCCGTGGTGCACGCGGCGCAAGGGGATCGAAGATGGTGGGCGAGCGCGCGTCTTATCGCCCCACCGGCCTGGCAAGCCACTGCCTACCCTGGCCGGATTCACACTCTTCAAGCCGTCATGTCGCTCATCCACGACCTGATTCCCCATATGCGCCGCGTGCTGGCCGCCGAGCGCGACCTGCGTGAGCTCGGCCTGCTGTGGCAGATGATCGAATCGACCGCCGCCATCGCCTGCCCGGAGGAGGCGGACTCGATCCTCGGCGTGATCACGCAGACCCGCCACCGCTTCGAATCGCTGCAGGCGCGCCTGGTCGAGCAGCTGGGCAAGGAGGTGCTGGCCGAGCTGCAGGACGAGCTGGCGTCTGCGGCGCAATGCACCATCGACATCCTGGTGCGCAACCTCTTCGAGCGCACGGCGGACGTCGGCTTCCTGGCCACCGACGACGCCCTGCGTGCGCTGTGCCTGGCGGCGCCCGAAGACCGCCCGAGCGGGGCCGCCGCCCTGGCACGGCGCCTGGTGGCCTACCGCGACAAGTACAGCGTGTACGACGACATCGTGCTGCTGGCCCCGGACGGGGCGGTGCTGGCTCGGGCGGACGAGGCGGCGTGCCTGCCGGCCAGCCGGGACGCCCACCTGGCCGAGGCGCAGCGTGCGGCCGGCTATGTGGAGTGGTTCGGCTGCAGTGACTTGGGCGCGGAGCCGGGCGTGCCCACGCTGTTCTACGCCCACCGGGTGGAAGACGCCGCGACGGGGCGCTGCATCGGCGTGCTGGTGCTGCGGTTTCGCCATTCCGACGAGATGGCGCGCATCTTCGACAGCGTGGCCGACCGCCGCCGACAGGCGGCGCTGGTGCTGGTGGACGCCAACGACCGGGTCATCGCCAGCAGCGACGATGCCCACGTGCCGCTGGGCGCGCGCGTGGCCTGCGCGCCGGGCGGCGAGGTGCAGCTCACGCACTTCGCCGGGCGCGAGTACTTGAGCGTCACCCGGGCCTCCCCCGGCTACCAGGGCTACCACGGCCCGGTGGGATGGCGCGCGCACGCCATGGTGTCGCTGCTCACCGCGTTCAGCGGCCGGCAGGCCGATGAGGCGGGCGCGGACGGTGGGGTGGCGCTGGACAACGCGGAGCTGGGCCGCATTCAGGCCGAGGTGGACGCCATCAACGGCGAGCTGCGGCGGGTGGTGTGGAACGGCCGACTGGTGGCGCGCTCGCGGCCCGGCCTGCAATCGACGCTCAAGGCCGTGCTGCGCCAGGTGCACGAGACCGGCGCGCGCACCCGGGCCCGGGTGGCGGCGGCCATCACCGACCTGTGCGGCACCTCGCTCGCCCGGCAGGACCACCAGGCGCACGAGCTGGCGCGCCTGGCCGCCGACATCATGGACCGCAATCTCTACGAGCGGGCCAACGACTGCCGCTGGTGGGCCCTGTCACCGGCCATCGCCGAGGGGCTCTCGGGCGACGGGCCGACACATGCCCAGGGGCTGCAGCGCGTGCTGGCCCATGTGAACGGGCTCTACACCGTGTACGCGCGGCTGGTGGTCTTCGATGCGGGCGGGCGCATCCGCGGCGTGTCCAACGACCCCGCCGACGGCAGCTTGCTCGGCGGCATGGTCGAGGCGGCGTGGACCGAGGCGGTGCGTGGGCTCACCGACGCGCAGCGGTATGCGGTCACGCCCTTCACCGCCGGCCCGCTGACGGACGGGCTGCCGACGTATGTCTACCTCGCCGCCGTGCGCGACCCGGTGACCCAGGCCCTGCTGGGCGGCGTGGCCACGGTGTTCCACGCGCAGCGCGAGTTCCGCGCCATGCTGGACGACGTGCTCGGCACGCGCGATGGCGTGGCGGCTTTCGTCGGCGCCGACGGCCGGGTGCTGGCCTGCACCGACGAGCGCTGGCCCACGGGGGCCGAGTGGCCGTTCGGCGGGCAGGGCCGGGTGACCGTGCTGGGTGTGCACTACGCGGTGTCCGGCGTCGCGGCGGCTGGCTACCGCGAGTTCAAGCGCAGCGACGGCTACGACAACCAGGTGCGTGCCATCGTGGCCCTGCGCCTGGGCGCCGCCGAGCGGCGCCGAACCGCCCTGACCGACCGGCCCCCCCGGGCCTTGCCGCGCACCGGCGCGGAGCCCGCACGGGAGTTCGCCCTGTTCACCGTGGGCGCCGGGCACTATGCATTGGCAGCGCCCGAGGTGCTGGAGGCGCGGCCCTGCACCGGCTGGGTGGGCCTGCCCACCGCGTCCGATGCGGGCCGGCCACTGGAAGGCCTGCTCGAAGTGCCTGACGGCGCAGGCGGCAGCTGCGTCGTGCCCGTGCTGGGCGCGCGCCGGCTGCTGGGCGTGGAGCACGCGGCCCGACAGGGCGACGGTGTGGTGATCGTGCTGGCCGACGCGCCCGGCAGCCTGCGCCCTGGCCTGGGCCTGCGGGTGGATGCGGTGGACACCGTGCTCGACATCGGGCCGGAGCACCAGCAGCCGCCCGAGGCCACCCTGCGCAGCTGCGCGCCCCACTGGGGTGGCCTGCTCAAGGTGGGAGCGGGTGGCGATCGCACGGACAACAACCTGGTGCTGTGCCTCGACGCCAACGCCCTGAGGCGGCTGGCGATGGACCGGGCAGCGGTGGGCTGACACGCCCCGGGAGCGGCCGCCCCGGCGGCCGTCAGCTCCGTGTTGGTCATGAATTTATAATTATTCATGACAGTGGGTCCTGGGTGACCTGCGCCACCGATCGGAGTATTCCCATGACCGCACCCGTGCCGCCGCAGGGCGAAACGCAGTTCGCGCCCATTTCCCTCGACCAGTGGGCCAAGGCGGCCGCCAAGTCGGCGCCGGGGGGCGACGTGGCGGCGCTGAACTGGGTGACGCCCGAAGGCATCACCGTCAAGCCGCTGTACACCGCGGCCGACACGGCGCCGCTGCCGCACGCCGACACGCTGCCGGGCTTCGAGCCTTTCATCCGCGGGCCGCAGGCCACCATGTACGCGGTGCGGCCGTGGACGATCCGCCAGTACGCGGGCTTCTCCACCGCCGAGGAATCCAACGCCTTCTACCGCAAGGCCCTGGCCGCCGGCGGCCAGGGCGTGAGCGTGGCCTTCGACCTGGCCACCCACCGCGGCTACGACAGCGACCACCCGCGCGTGACGGGTGACGTGGGCAAGGCGGGCGTGGCCATCGACTCGGTCGAGGACATGAAGATCCTGTTCAACGGCATCCCGCTGGACAAGGTGAGCGTGTCCATGACCATGAACGGCGCCGTGCTGCCCGTGCTGGCAGGCTACGTGGTGGCGGCCGAAGAGCAGGGCGTCAGCCAGGACAAGCTGAGCGGGACCATCCAGAACGACATCCTCAAGGAGTTCATGGTCCGCAACACGTACATCTACCCGCCCGAGCCGAGCATGCGGATCATCGGCGACATCATCGAGTACACGGCGCAGAAGATGCCGAAGTTCAACTCGATCTCGATCTCCGGCTACCACATGCAGGAGGCGGGGGCCAACCAGGCGCTGGAGCTGGCCTTCACGCTGGCCGACGGCAAGGAGTACGTGAAGACCGCCCTGGCCAAGGGCCTGGACGTGGACGAGTTCGCCGGCCGCCTGAGCTTCTTCTGGGCGATCGGGATGAACTTCTATCTCGAGATCGCCAAGATGCGCGCGGCGCGCCTGCTGTGGTGCCGCATCATGAAGGGCTTCGGCGCGAAGAACCCCAAGAGCCTGATGCTGCGCACGCACTGCCAGACCTCGGGCTGGAGCCTGACCGAGCAGGACCCGTACAACAACTTGGTGCGCACCACCCTCGAGGCCATGGCCGCGGTGTTCGGCGGCACGCAGAGCCTGCACACCAACAGCTTCGACGAAGCCATCGCGCTGCCCACCGAGTTCTCGGCGCGCATCGCCCGCAACACCCAGCTCATCATCCAGGAAGAGACCCACATCACCAACGTGGTGGACCCCTGGGCCGGCTCGTACATGATGGAGACGCTCACCCAGGAGATGGCCGACAAGGCCTGGGCCATCATCGAGGAGGTGGAGGCCATGGGCGGCATGACCAAGGCGGTCGACTCTGGCTGGGCCAAGCTGAAGATCGAGGCCAGCGCCGCCGAGAAGCAGGCGCGCATCGACAGCGGCAAGGACGTCATCGTGGGCGTCAACAAGTACCGCCTGGCCAAGGAAGACCCGGTGGACATCCTGGAGGTGGACAACGTCCGGGTGCGCGAGCAGCAGATCGCCCGGCTGCACCAGATCAAGTCCACGCGCGACAACGCCCGGGTGCAGGCCGCGCTGGCCGCGCTGACCGACGCGGCGCGCTCCGGCCAGGGTAATCTGCTGGCCCTGAGCATCGACGCGATCCGCCTGCGCGCCACCGTGGGCGAAGTCAGCGACGCGCTGGAGGCCGTGTTCGGCCGCCACCGCGCCGACATCCAGAAGGTGACCGGTGTGTACGCAGCTGCCTACGACTCGGCCGAAGGCTGGGACAAGCTCAAGGGCGAGATCGACGCCTTCGCGGCCGAGGCCGGCCGTCGGCCGCGCGTGATGATCGCCAAGCTGGGCCAGGACGGCCACGACCGCGGCGCCAAGGTGGTGGCCACGGCCTTCGCCGACCTGGGCTTCGACGTGGACATGGGCCCGCTGTTCCAGACGCCCGAGGAATGCGCCCGACAGGCCATCGAGAACGACGTGCACGCGGTGGGCATCTCCACCCTGGCGGCCGGCCACAAGACGCTGGTGCCGGCCATCATCGCCGAGCTGAAGAAGCAGGGCGCCGACGACATCGTGGTGTTCGTGGGCGGCGTCATCCCGCAGCAGGACTATGGCTTCCTGTACCAGGCCGGCGTGAAGGGCATCTACGGCCCGGGCACGCCCATCCCGGTGAGCGCCAAGGACGTGCTGGAGCAGATCCGCACGGCACAGGCGGCCTGAGGGCCGCCAAGACGGCCGTTCCACCCCCACGCAGTCCCCATGAGCGCGCCCACCCCGACCGACCGGCCCGACCTCGCCCTGCGGCCCGCCGACGAAGGCGATTTCGAGGCCTTGCTCGCCCTGCGGCTGGCGGCGATGCGCGAGAGCCTCGAGCGCGTGGGCCGCTTCGACCCGCAGCGCGCGCGCGAGCGGCTGTCGCGCGGCTTCCAGCCGGCACACACGCGCCACATCCTGCGCGAGGGCGAGCTGGTGGGCTTCGTGGTGGTGGTGCCGCGCGAGCGCGACTGGCTGCTCGACCACCTGTACATCCACCCCAGCGCGCAGGGGCAGGGCATCGGCGCGTGGGTGCTGGCCCAGGTGCTGCGCGATGCCGACGCGCTGCACATGCCGGTGTCCGTCACCGCCCTCAAGCACAGCGACGCCAACCGCCTCTACCAGCGCCACGGCTTCGAGCTGCAGGCCGAAGGAGAGTGGGACCTGTACTACCTGCGGCAGGCGCGATGAAGCCGTTCTTCGTGTACCTGCTTCGCTGCGCCGACGGCAGCTACTACGCGGGCCACACCGACGACCTCGATGCCCGCATGCGCCAGCACCACGCCGGCACGCTGGGTTACACCAGCGAACGGCGACCGCTGGAGCTGGCCTGGGCCGGCGAGTTCGAGACGCGGGCCGGGGCGCTGGCGTTCGAACAGCAGATCAAGGGCTGGTCCCGGGCCAAGAAGGAGGCCCTGATACGCGGGGACTGGGACGCGGTGCAGCGCCTGGCGAGAGGACAACGGTGGAGCGATGCCGTTCGCCCTGCGCCTGTCGAAGGGCAAGTGACGGACGAGGGGCTTCGACAAGCTCAGCCCGAACGGTTGAGAGATGCCGTTCGCCCTGCGCCTGTCGAAGGGCAAGTGACGGACGAAGGGCTTCGACAG
>JACRBA010000111.1 GCA_016213265.1 Burkholderiales bacterium
CATGCCGGACAGTTTCTTGAACAGACGGAAAAAATTCTGGAACGTAATGGTGGCGAGGGTCTGGTTTTCCTCGGCGATGCGCATATGCTCTTTGGCCTCGATGGCCTGATGGAGCCCGTCGGACCAGCGGCGGCCCGTCATCAGGCGGCCGGTGAACTCGTCGACGATCACCACCTCGCCGTTCTGCACCACGTAGTGCTGGTCGCGGTGGAACAGGTGGTGGGCCCGCAGCGCCGCGTACACATGGTGCATCAGCGTGATGTTGGCCGGGTCGTACAGGCTGGCGCCTTCGGCCAGCAGGCCTGCCTGGGACAGGATGGCCTCGGCGTGCTCGTGGCCCTGCTCGGTGAGGAAGACCTGGTGGCTCTTCTCGTCCACCGTGAAGTCGCCCGGCTCGATCACGCCCTCGCCCGTGCGCGGGTCGGCCTCGCCGATCTGCTTCTTCAGCTGGGGCACCACGGCGTCGATGCGCAGGTACAGCTCGGTGTGGTCCTCGGCCTGGCCGCTGATGATCAGCGGCGTGCGGGCCTCGTCGATCAGGATGGAGTCGACCTCGTCGACGATGGCGTAGGCCAGGCCGCGCTGCACGCGGTCGCCCAGCTCGTGGACCATGTTGTCGCGCAGGTAGTCGAACCCGAACTCGTTGTTGGTGCCGTAGGTGATGTCGGCGGCGTAGGCGGCCTGCTTCTCGGCGCGGTCCATGCCGGGGACGTTCACGCCCACGCTCAGGCCGAGGAAGTTGTACAGCCGGCCCATCCACTCGGCGTCGCGGCGGGCGAGGTAGTCGTTGACCGTCACCACATGCACGCCCTTGGCGGGCAGCGCATTCAGGTACACCGGCAGCGTGGCCATGAGCGTCTTGCCCTCGCCCGTGCGCATCTCGGCGATCTTGCCCGCATGCAGCGCCATGCCGCCGAGCAGCTGCACATCGAAATGCCGCATCTTCAGCGTGCGCTTGCCCGCCTCGCGCACCACGGCAAACGCTTCGGGCAGCAGGTCGTCCAGCGCCTCGCCCTGCGCCAGGCGCTGGCGGAACTCGGCCGTCTTGCCTTGCAGCGCGGCATCGTCCAGCGAGGCCAGGCCCGACTCCAGCGCGTTGATCTTCTCGACCGTGCGGCGATAGCCTTTGAGCAGGCGGTCGTTGCGACTGCCGAAAATCTGGGTCAGGAGCTTGGGCAACATGCGGCGATGTGGCGAATGGTGGGGTGGCGGGCGCGGCGCGCTTGGCATGCCGCAGGGCGCCTCAGAGGGAGCGCGCCGCGCGGTGCGCCCCACTTGGGGCCGCGCAGCGCAAATGCAAGCGCTGCGCCGCGCGGGCCACACGGCCCGTGGCACCGGGCGCGAAAGCGCGGCAGTTTAGCACCCGGGGTGGCGCCCACCGGGGGCGGCGCCACGGCGTGGCCACCCACTCAACGGCGTGCCACGGCGGTGGTGCCGCCGGGCACCGTGTCGCGCTGAGCCAGGAACTTGGCAGGGTTCTGCATCACCCCGTCGACCAGCACCTCGAAGTGCAGATGCGGGCCCGTGGATCGCCCGCTGGATCCCACCTCGGCGACGAGCTGACCGCGTTTGACGATGTCGCCCACCTTCACCAGGATGCGCTGGGTGTGGGCATAGCGCGTGGTCAGGCCGTTGCCATGGTCGATCTCCAGCAGCCGCCCGTACTGGGCGTGCATGTCGGTGGAGATGACGACGCCACCCGCCGCGGCGCGGATCGGGGTGCCCGGGTCGGCGGAAAAATCGAGCCCGGTGTGCAGCGCGGGCCGGCCGGTGAACGGGTCGCTGCGGAAGCCGAAGCCCGATCCCACCGGGGCATCCACCGGCGGGCTGCTGGGCACGAGCAGCGACGACAGCCGGTTCTCGAACAGGCGCGACTCGGCCAGCGTGAGCAGGTCGGCGTGCTGGTCCGCCCAGGTCTCCAGGGCCACCAGCTGGGCCTGCAGCTGCTCGAGGCTGGTGTGACGCAAGGGCACATACGGGCCGCCCTGTCCGGCGCGGGCGGGGCCGGCGGCCGGCGCGGATGCCGCACGGGCGGAGGGCAGGTCCTCGGGCTTCACGCCCGCCAGGCCGCTGACGCGCTCGCCCACGGCCTCGAGCTCGACGATGCGGGCCTGCATTTCGCCCACCTTGCGCGCCATGGCGTCCAGGTTCATCTGCATTACCTGCTCGCGCTGCGCGATCTCGTCGCGCACCACCAGGCGCACCAGCTGGCTGACCACCGGCCAGCCCTCGCGCGCGGCCTTCAGGAAGATGAAGTGGTACACCGCGCCCGACAGCAGCAGCAGCGCCACCACGGCCAGGGCGACGGCGGTGCCCATCTGCAGCCGGCTGAAGCTGAGCACACGCGTGCGCGCCAGGCCGCCATGGGTGATCAGGATCTGCATCGATACACTCCTCGGACGATGTCTGCCCCCTCGCCGCCCCGCCCGCCAGGGCCGGCCACGCGCCCGATCCACGAGGCACTGTCGGCCAACTCGACCCTGGCCGATTTGCTCCAACGCATGCAGGAAGCGCAGGCCCGCCTGGCCAGCGTGCGACAGGCCCTGCCGGCGGCGCTGAGGCCGCACGTGCGAACGGGCGTGCTGGACGACACGGGATGGAACCTCGTCGTGCCCAACGGCGCCGTGGCCGCCAAGCTGCGCCAATGCCTGCCCCAGATCGAGCAGGCGCTGGCCGACGAAGGGTGGAAGCCTACTGCAGTCCGGGTCAAGGTTCAATCGGACCGGACGTAAGCGTCGGTGAGGGTTGGTGCCGGCTATCCGAATCGAACGGATGACCTACCGCTTACAAGGCGGTTGCTCTACCAGCTGAGCTAAGCCGGCCGGGCTGCGGCACCTGTTCGGCGCGCAGCGAACACATTCTAGGCGGCGGGTGCGGTGCGCCGCCGTGGGGTCACTTCACCCGCTTCAGGGCGGGGCGAGGCGTCGGCGGCGGCTCGTCGTCCCCGGGAGCGTCGGCCTCGGCGGCGCCGGGCGCGGCAGCGGCGCCCTCCTCGGCGGTGCCGGGCACCGTCGCATCGCGGTCGTCGTCCACGCTGGCCAGGCGCAGGCAGCGGCCGCCGCGTGGGGCAGGCGCTTCCGCGGCGGGAGCGGCCGTCCCGGTGGCCGCCCCGTCGGTGTCGGCCTGGGGCATGGGGAACGCCATGCCCTGCCCGTTTTCACGCGCGTAGATGGCCACCACATGGTCCACGGGCACGATGATCTCGCGCGCCACGCCGCCGAAGCGCGCCTTGAACTCGATGAAGTCGTTGCCCAGCTTCAGGCTCGAGGGGGCTTCGAACCCGACGTTGAGCACGATCTCGTGGTTCTTCACGTACTCCATGGGCACCTGCACGGTGCCGTCCACATGCACCGCCAGGTACGGCGTGAAACCGTTGTCCGTGCACCAGTCGTGCAGCGCACGGATGAGGTACGGACGGGTCGACGTGCCCTGGTTGTCGGGCGACGCGGGCGGCGGAGGCGTGGCATTCATGGCAGCAGGCCAGCGGGGGGCCGAGTTACTTGCGCATCACCTTCTCGGACGGCGTCAGCGCCTCGATGTAGGCCGGGCGCGAGAAGATGCGCTCGGCGTACTTCAGCAGCGGCGCCGCGTTCTTCGACAGGTCGATGCCGTAGTAGTCCAGGCGCCACAGCAGCGGGGCGATGGCCACGTCCAGCATGGAGAAGTCGTCGCCCAGCATGAACTTGTTCTTCAGGAAGATGGGCGCCAGCTGGGTGAGGCGGTCGCGGATCTGCGAGCGCGCCTTCTCCAGCTGCTTGTCCGTGGCCTTGATGCCGCGGCCTTCCAGGATGTTCACGTTGGCGAACAGTTCCTTCTCGAAGTTGAAGAGGAACAGGCGCACACGCGCACGGGCCACCGGGTCGCCGGGCATCAGCTGCGGGTGCGGGAAGCGCTCGTCGATGTACTCGTTGATGATGTGCGACTCATACAGGATGAGGTCGCGCTCGACGAGGATGGGCACCTCGTTGTACGGGTTCATCAGCGCGATGTCTTCCGGCTTGGCGAAAAGGTCGACGTCGCGGATCTCGAAGTCCATGCCCTTTTCGAACAGCACGAAGCGGCAGCGGTGCGAGTAGGGACAGGTGGTTCCGGAGTAAAGCACCATCATGGCGGGCTCCTGCAGCTAGGGCGTTTCGAACGATTGCCGGATCGGCAATAAAGGCAAAACGCAGTGGCGCCGATCAGGCGCGCACTGCGCATCGAGGCCCGGCCGGCGCCTTCGGCGCCCGGCCGGACATGGGCATCACTTCACGTCTTTCCAGTAGGCGGCGTTCAGGCGCCACGCGAAGACGGTGAACACGCCAAGGAAGATCAGCACCCAGACGCCCAGGCGGACGCGCTGGCCCTGTGCCGGCTCGCCCATCCAGGTGAGGAAGGCAACGAGATCGGCCACGGTGTTGTCGTACTCGGCCTTGCTCATGGTGCCGGGCGTGACCTGCTCGAAACCCTTGAAGTGGTGCACCTTCTTGGTGGCATCGTGCGGGTCGGGCAGCTCTTCGTACACGGCACGCTGCTGGCCCTGCCACTGCCACAGCACGTGCGGCATGGCCACGCTGGGGAAGGCCAGGTTGTTCCAGCCGGTGGCGGTGGACTCGTCGCGGTAGTAGGTGCGCAGGTAGGTGTAGAGGTAGTCCGCACCCGTGCCGCCGGCCCCCGCACGCGAGCGCGCGATCACCGACAGGTCGGGCGGCGCGGCGCCGAACCACTCCTTGCCCTGCTTGGCGTTGAGCGCCACCTGCATGGTCTCGCCGACCTTCTCGGCGCTGAACATCAGGTTGTCGCGGATCTGCTCGTCGGTCAGGCCGATGTCGCGCATCCGGTTGTAGCGCACCATGGAGGCGCCATGGCAGTTCAGGCAGTAGTTGACGAACACCTTGGCGCCGTTCTGAAGCGCGGCCATGTCGGTCAGGCGCTCGGTGGGGAACTTGTCCCAGGCGACGCCGCCGCCAGCGGCATGGGCGCCGCCGACGAGACACAGGGCGGCGATCCAGCCGGCAATGAGTTTCTTCATCATGTTGGTTTCTCCGGCCGGGCGATCAGTGCGGATGGAAGGTCACGCGCTCGGGCACGGGCTTGAAGGTGCCGAGCTGGCTCCACCAGGGCATCAGCAGGAAGAAGCCGAAGTAGAACAGGGTGCCCACCTGCGAGACGATCGTGAAGATCTCCGACGGCGGCTGGATGCCCAGGTAGCCGAGCACCAGGAAGAACACGACGAAGACGCCATACACCACGCTGTGCCAGCGGGGACGGTAGCGGATCGACTTGACCGGGCTGTGATCGAGCCAGGGCAGGAAGAACAGGATGATGACCGCGCCGCCCATCACCACCACGCCCCAGAACTTGGCGTCGAAGATGTTCAGCAGGGCGATGGCCACCGCCGAGCCCACCAGCACCGCGAGCTTGCCGCGGCCGCCGAAGCGGCCACGCAGCACGGCGAGCACCGCCGCGGCGGCGATGACCACGCTCAGCACCTTGATCATGTCGTCGGTGGTGGCGCGCAGCATCGAGTAGAACGGCGTGAAGTACCACACCGGCGCGATGTGCGGCGGCGTCTTCAGCGGGTCGGCGGGGATGAAGTTGTTGTACTCGAGGAAGTAGCCGCCCAGCTCCGGCGCGAAGAACACGATGGCGCAGAAGACCATCAGGAACACGCCCACGCCCATCAGGTCGTGCACCGAGTAGTACGGGTGGAACGGGATGCCGTCGAGCGGGATGCCGGTCTTGGGGTCCTTGGTGGCCTTGATCTCGACGCCATCGGGGTTGTTCGAGCCCACGTCGTGCAGCGCCAGCAGGTGCGCCACCACCAGGCCGATGAGCACCAGCGGCACGGCGATCACGTGGAAGCTGAAGAAGCGGTTCAGCGTGGCGTCACCCACCACGAAGTCGCCGCGGATCAGCAGGGCCAGGTCCGGGCCGACGAAGGGCACGGCGGCGAACAGGTTCACGATCACCTGCGCGCCCCAGTAGCTCATCTGGCCCCAGGGCAGCAGGTAGCCCATGAAGGCCTCGGCCATCAGGCACAGGAAGATGGCGCAGCCGAAGATCCAGACCAGCTCGCGCGGCTTGCGGTACGAGCCGTACATGAGGCCGCGGAACATGTGCAGGTACACCACCACGAAGAACGCCGAGGCGCCCGTGGAGTGCATGTAGCGGATGAGCCAGCCCCAGGGCACATCACGCATGATGTACTCGACGCTGGCGAAGGCCACGGGCACGCCGGCCGCGTTGAGCGACGCGTCGGGCTTGTAGTGCATGACCAGGAAGATGCCGGTCACGATCTGGATCACCAGCACCAGCAGGGCCAGCGAGCCGAAGAAGTACCAGAAGTTGAAGTTCTTCGGAGCGTAGTACTCCGACATGTGCTTCTTGTACTCGTCGAAGGCCGTGGGGAAGCGGTTTTCCAGCCAGATCGAGAGCTTCTGCGACGCGGGCGCACCCGCCGGCGCGACTTTGAATTCAGCCATGGTTGCCTTTCGTGGGTCTTGTGGCGGGCGTCAGGCCTTCTTGTCCTCGCCGATCAGCAGCTTGGCGTCGGACAGGTACATGTGCGGCGGCACCTCGAGGTTGTCGGGCGCGGGCTTGTTCTTGAAGACGCGGCCGGCCATGTCGAAGGTGGACCCATGGCAGGGGCACAGGAAGCCGCCCTTCCAGTCGTCGGGCAGCGAAGGCTGGGCGCCGGTGGCGAACTTGTCGGACGGCGAGCAGCCCAGGTGCGAGCAGATGCCCACCGCCACGAAGTACTCGGGCTTGATGGAGCGGTGCGTGTTCAGCGCGTACTCGGGGGTCGGGTAGGCCTTGCGCTTGGACTCCGGGTCGGCCAGCTGGCCGTCGAGCGTCTTGAGGGCCTCGACCTGTTCGGGCGTGCGGCGCACGATCCACACCGGCTTGCCGCGCCATTCCACGGTCAGCTTCTCGCCCGGCTTCAGGGCGCTGATGTCCACCTCCACCGGGGCGCCGGCCGCCTTGGCGCGCTCCGACGGGGCAAAGGTGCTGACAAAGGGCACGGCTGCCGCCACGCCACCCACGGCACCTGCGCAACCCGTGGTGATCAGCCACGTGCGCTTGCCTTGGTCCACCGCGTTATCACTCATGGAGGTCCTTCTTTGAGCTCTTGCAAGTCTGGCGGGGGCTTTCGGATCGAGCACGGCAGGTCCGGCCCCGGGCAATCGGGCATTTTAGCCGACGAAACTACCGATCCTGCCTTACATGCGGGCCACGGTGCACGTTGCCTGCACCGAAATTGACATCACCCCGTCAGTGGCCATACTGCGCGCGGGCGGCATGGCAGCCGTGCCGCCACCCACACGCACACACCACAAGGAGAGAGTCATGGGGTTCGCGACCGAGTTCAAGGAATTCGCGATGAAGGGCAACGTCATCGACCTGGCGGTCGGTGTCATCATCGGCGGCGCCTTCGGCAAGATCGTCGATTCGATGGTGGCCGACGTCATCATGCCGTTCGTCGGAATGATCTTCGGCGGGCTCGACTTCTCCAACTACTTCATCCCGCTTGCCGGCCAGACGGCCACCACGCTGGCCGAGGCGAAGAAGGCGGGCGCCGTGTTCGCCTACGGCAGCTTCATCACCGTGGCGCTCAACTTCCTCATCCTCGCGTTCATCATCTTCATGATGGTGCGCCAGATCAACCGCCTCAAGCGCCGCCAGGAGGCGCCTGCCGCGCCGGCCGCCCCGGAGCCGACGCCCGAGGACGTGCTGCTGCTGCGCGAGATCCGCGACTCGCTGCGCACGCGCTGACCGCGAGGCGCCCGGCGCTCAGCCGCCGGCCAGCTGGCGGGCCATCCTTGCCGCGGCCAGCAGGCTGGACGGGTCCGCCACGCCGCGGCCGGCGATGTCGAACGCCGTGCCGTGGTCGGGGCTGGTGCGCACGAAGGGCAGGCCCAGGGTCACGTTGACCCCCTGCTCGACGCCCAGGTACTTCACGGGGATGAGGCCGTGGTCGTGCGTCATCGCCACCACCGCGTCGAACTCCCCAGGATGGCCGCTCGCATGGCGGGCCCGCATGAACACGGTGTCCGGGGCAAAGGGGCCACGCGCATCGATGCCTTCGGCCCGCGCCCGGTCGATGGCGGGGGCGATGAGCCGGGCCTCCTCGTCGCCGAACAGCCCGCCCTCCCCCGCGTGCGGGTTGAGCCCCGCCACGGCGATGCGGGGCCGCTCGATGCCGAAACGCTGCAGCGCGCTGTGGGTGATCTGCAGGGTCTGCAGGATGCCCGGTTCATCCAGCATGTCGATGGCGCGGCGCAGCGACACGTGGATCGTGACCAGGACCACCCGCAGTTCGTCGTTGGCGAGCATCATGCGCACGGGCACCCCGCCCGCCACCGCCTGCAGCATCTCGGTGTGCCCGGGGAAGGCCACACCGGCGGCGGCCAGTGCCTCCTTGTGCACCGGCGCCGTGACCAGCGCCCGGCCCCGCCCCGCCATGACGGCGCGTGCCGCGGCCTCGATGCAATGCGCGGCCGCCCCGCCGGCAGCCGCGCTCACGCGGCCCCACGGCAGCGCCTCGAGCGCAGGGGCGAGCCCGCGCGGCTGCCAGACGGCCAGCGTGCCGGTGGGCACCGTGCCCGCGTCCTGCGGCTCGTCCACCTGGGCGACGGGGCGCCGCTGGCCCACGGCGGCGAGCGCCCGCCGCATCACGGGCGCGCTGCCGCACACCAGCGCGTCGTCGAGCGCGCCCGCCGCCGCGGCGCGGGCAATGATCTCCGGGCCGATCCCGCACGGGTCGCCCATGGTCACGATCAGGGGGCGGTCCATGCTCATGCGGGGTTGTCGATGTCGATGAACCGGTGCTCCAACCCCAGCGCCGCGGCCAGGTGCTCACCCACCGCCGGCGCGCCATAGCGCTCCGTGGCATGGTGGCCGCAGGCGAGAAAGGCGACACCCGTCTCGGCAGCCAGGTGGGCCTGCGGCTCGGAGACCTCGCCCGTGAGGAAGACATCGGCGCCAGCCGCCATGGCCGCCTCGAAGTACCCCTGCGCGCCCCCGCTGCACCAGGCCACGCGCCGCAGTGGCCGGCCGTCGCCTGGCAGCAGCAGGGGCGGGCGCCCCAGCCGCTCGGCGACCCGGTCGGCCAGCGCACGCGCGTGCGAGAGATCAGCCGGTGCGGGGCCGATGAAGCCGATGGCCTGCTCGCCAAAGCGCGCGTCGGCCTGCAGTCCCAGCAGCGCCCCCAGCCGCGCGTTGTTGCCCAGCGTGGGGTGGGCGTCCAGTGGCAGGTGGTAAGCGAACAGGTTCAGCTGGGCCGCCAGCAGCCGCTCCACCCGCGCCTTGAGCCAACCGGTGAGACGCCCGTCGTGGCCGCGCCAGAACAGGCCGTGGTGCACCAGCACCATGTCGGCCCCGGCCTCCACGGCGGCGTCGATGAACGCGCGGCTGGCCGTGACGCCGGAGACGACGCGGCGAATCTCCGCCCGGCCCTCCACCTGCAGACCGTTCGGCCCATAATCCTTGAACCCTTCCGGGGCCAGGAGCTCATTCAGGCAGCTCTCCACGTCGGCTCGTGAGGCCATCGGATACGTCACTCCTGTCGGGTGTCATGCGCAGAATCTGGCTCGTATTCTCCCAGACCGTCACCGTGGCGGTGGCCGTGCTCTTCGTCGTGGGCACCTTCAAGCCCGAGTGGCTGAGCGGCCGCGCCTGGCCCATCGTCACCCGCCCTGCCGGGCCCGCCGTGCCGGTGTCGGATGGCCAGGTGCCTGTGGAGGTGGCCACCGGCCGCCTGCCGAGCCAGCCGCTGTCCGCCGCGGCCAAGCGCGCGTCCCCGGCCGTGGTGAGCGTCACCGCCAGCAAGGCCCCGCCGCAGCTGAACGACCCGCGCGCCGCCGACCCCTGGTTCCGCTTCTTCTTCGGGCCGCAGGCACAACGTGAGCCGCAGATCGGCCTGGGCTCGGGCGTGATCGTGTCGCCCGATGGCTACCTGCTGACGAACAACCATGTCGTCGAAGGCGCGGACGACATCCAGGTGCGCCTGGCCGATGGCCGGCAGGCCGAGGCCAAGCTGGTCGGCACCGACCCCGAGACGGACGTCGCCGTGCTGAAGATCGAGATGGACCGCCTGCCGGTGGTCACGCTGGGCCAGATCGAGCAATTGCAGGTGGGCGACGCGGTGCTGGCCATCGGCAACCCGTTCAACGTGGGCCAGACCGTCACCTCGGGCATCGTGAGCGCCCTGGGCCGCACGGGCCTGGGCCTGTCCACCTTCGAGAACTTCATCCAGACCGACGCGGCCATCAACCCCGGCAACTCGGGTGGCGCGCTGATCGACGTGAACGGCAACCTCATCGGCATCAACACCGCCATCTACTCCCGCAGCGGCGGCAGCATGGGCATCGGGTTCGCCATCCCGGTGGACCTGGCGCGGCAGGTGATGGAAGGGCTGGTGAAGGACGGCGAGGTCACGCGCGGCTGGATCGGCGTGCAGCCGCGTGACCTGGACCCGGAGTTCGCCGAGAGCTTCAAGCTCCCGGTGACCGAGGGCGTGCTCATCACCGGCGTGCTGCAGGACGGCCCGGCGAGCAGCGCCGGCATGAAGCCGGGCGACGTGGTCACCCGCATCGGTGGCCAGCCGGTGCGCAACACCGCGCAGCTGATGAACGCGGTGGCCGCCTTGAAACCGCGCGCCGAGACGGTGATCACGGTGCAGCGCGGCGACAAGACGGTGGACCTGCCGGTGCGCGTGGGCCAGCGCCCTCGCCCGACGGCCCAGCAGCGCCTGCCGGAATGACGCGGTGACGGGCCCCGGGCACCGCGCCCGGGTCGGTCAGTCCGCCGAGGCAGGCGCCTGCGTGTGCTTGACGAACAGGCCGGCCGCCAGGATGCCCAACTCGTAGAGCAGGCACATGGGAATGGCCAGCGCGAGCTGCGACACCACGTCCGGCGGCGTGATCACGGCGGCGATGATGAACGCGACCACGATGAAGTAGCCGCGGAACTGGCGCAGCTTCTCGATCGAGACCAGGCCCATGCGCACCAGCACGACCACCACGACAGGCACCTCGAACGCGGCGCCGAAGGCAATGAACATGGTGAGCACGAAGCCGAGGTAGGCCTCGATGTCCGGCGCGGCGGTGATGCTCTTGGGCGCGAAGCTCTGGATGAACGCGAACACCTGCCCGAAGACGAAGTAGTAGCAGAACGCGACGCCGGCAAAGAACAGCACGGTACTGGACACCACCAGCGGCAGCACCAGCCGCTTCTCGTGGCTGTACAGCCCCGGCGCCACGAAGGCCCAGGCCTGGTAGAGCACCACCGGCAGCGCCACCAGGAAGGCCGCCATCAGCGTGATCTTCACCGGCACCAGGAACGGCGAGATGACGTTCGTGGCGATCATCGTCGCGCCCTGCGGCAGGGACTTCACCAGCGGCGCCGCCAGCAGGTCGTACAAGCCGGCAGGCGACGGGTAGAAGCACAGGACCGCGAACACCACGCCGACCGCCAGCAGGGCGCGGATGAGCCGGTCCCGCAGCTCGATCAGGTGGGACACGAAGGGGGCTTCGGTGCCCTCGAGTTCGTCCTTGGGCTCGGTACCGGTGCTCATCGGGGCACCTTGGGCGGCCGGAAGCGCGCCACGCGGGCAGCGCCCGATTGCACATGCCGGCGCACGCCGGCTTGCTGCTTGTACCAGTTGGGCATGGCAGTGCGCTTGACGCGCCAGTTCTTGCGCGGGTGCTGGTAGTGCGCGGGCGGCGGAGCGAAATCGCCGTCGCCGGTGGCGGCGTCACCGCTGCCGAGCCCGGCGGTCGCCTGCTGCCAGCTCTGCGACAGGTCGGCGGAAGCCTCCTGCACCTCCTGGCGCACGGTGGATTCCACATCGCGCGCGGCCGTCTCGAACTGGGACTTCATCTTCTGAAGCTCTTCCAGCTCGATGGAACGGTTCACCTCCGCCTTGACCTCGGAGACATAGCGCTGCGCCTTGCCGACGAGGTGGCCGACGGTGCGGGCCACGCGGGGCAGCTTTTCGGGCCCGATGACGATCAGCGCCACCGCGCCGATCAGGGCGATCTTGTCGAAGCCGAAGTCGATCATCGGTGCTCGCGGTTCAACCCACGCCCAGCCTGCGCCGGCACGGCCCCCTCACAGGGGCCGCGCCCGGCCCGCAGGCCCGAGGCCGGGGTCAGACCTTGTTCTTGGCCTCGACGTCGACGGTGTTGGCGTCGCTGGCCTTGTTGGCCACCTGCTGCGACGGCGGCAGCGGCGCATCGCCCTCTGCCCCGCCCTTCATGCCGTCCTTGAAGCCCTTGACGGCCGAACCGAGGTCCGAGCCGACGTTCTTGAGCTTCTTCGTGCCAAAGATCAGCACGACCACCAACAGCACGATCAGCCAATGCCAGATGCTGAACGATCCCATGACTACTCTCCAAAATCGATCCAGGATTGTATGAGTCGGGTCGGCCGCCGGCGGTTCACCGCTTGCGCCCGATCAACCCTTGAGCCACGGACGGGGGCCGCCCATGACATGCATATGGAGGTGGTAGACCTCCTGGCCGCCATCCCGGCCGGTGTTGATCACCTGCCGGAAGCCGCCGGTGACGCCCGCCTCGGCCATCAGCCGGGGCGCCAGCACCATCATCTTGCCCAGCAGCGCCTGCTCGGCCGGCGTGACGGATTCCATGGTCGCAATATGGCGCTTGGGGATGACCAGCAGATGAACCGGTGCCCAGGGATGGATGTCGTGGAAGACGAGCAGGTCCTCGTCCTCGAAGGCCTTCTTCGACGGGATCTGGCCTGCGACGATCTTGCAGAAGACGCAATTCGTGTCGGCCGCGCCGGCGGTGTGCTCCGTGCCCATGTGCGCGCCCTTCGCTCAGGCGGCCGCCGGCACGCCGATGGGCTTGCCGTCGTTCCAGTAGAGGAAGCCCTTGACGATGCGGTAGATGAGCCAGATGGAGTTGGCCAGCAGCACCAGGAAGCCCACGCCGATGATCACGGTGATGCCGCCGACGATCGCCCACAGCAGGCCGAACCAGAAGGTGCGGATCTGCCAGGTGAAATGGCTTTCGTAGATGGTGCCCACGGTGTCGTCGCGCTTCACGTAATTGATGATGATGGCGACGATGGCTGTCAAGCCGATGAAGGCACCCAGCGCGTAGAGCACGTAGATCACCAGCGTGAGCTGCTTCAGGCTCGCGAGCTTCTCTGCGCCGGGGTCACCCACGGGCACCAGGGGGCTCGTGTCGTTCATCGCGATTCTCCTTGTTCACGTTGTTGCGCCCGCCGCGCGGCGAACTCCTCCAGGCCGGACAGGCCCTCGCGCCGCTCCAGCTCGGCCAGCACGTCCGCCGGGCTGAGGCCGAACTGTGCCAGGGCGATCATCGAGTGGAACCACAGGTCGGCCACCTCGTAGACGATCTTCTGGGGGTCGCCGTCCTTGGCCGCCATCACCGTCTCGGTGGCCTCCTCGCCGATCTTCTTCAAGATGGCGTCGGTGCCCTTGTGGAACAGGCGCGCGACGTAGCTCTTGTCGGGGTCACCGCCGCGGCGCGAGGCGATGACCTCGGCCAGGCGTTCCAGGGTGTCGTGGGCAGCGGCGCTCATGGGCTCGTTCAACGGTAGATCTGCGCAGGGTCTTTCAACACCGGATCCACCGCCTGCCAGCGGTCGCCCTCCAGGCGCTCGAAGAAGCAGCTGTGGCGGCCGGTGTGGCAGGCGATGCCCGGCTCATGGCCGCGCTGGGTGACCTTCATCAGCACGACGTCCTGGTCGCAATCGAGGCGGATCTCGTGCACCTGCTGCACATGGCCGGATTCCTCGCCCTTGTGCCACAGCCGCTGGCGCGAGCGGCTCCAGTACACGGCCTCGCGCAACTCGGCCGTGCGCGCCAGCGCCTCGCGGTTCATCCAGGCGAACATGAGCACGTCGCCGGTCGCCGCCTCCTGGGCGATCACCGGGACGAGGCCGTCGCGGTCCCAGCGCACATGGTCCAGCCAATCCATCCGGGCAGTGTAGCCGCGGGGCTCAGCCGGCATGGGTGGGGCCGGCGTGACCCCTTTCCTCGGCGAACCATTCCAGCACGGGGACCGTGCCCGGCAGCACCGGCCGGCTGGCCACGGGCAGGCTCTCCCAGGCCATGGACTGCCCCTCGCGCATCTCGAAGGCGCCGGCCCATTCGTACACCTTGCAGAAGTGCAGGCGCACGCGCGCGTGCGGGTAGTCCATCACCAGCTCGCGCCACGGGTGGCTGGCCCCGATGGTGATGCCGATCTCCTCGTGCAGCTCGCGCGCGAGCGCCTCATGCACGGTCTCGCCGGCCTCGATCTTGCCGCCCGGAAACTCCCAGTAGCCGGCGTACACCTTGCCCACCGGGCGCGAGGTGAGCAGGAAGCGCCCTTCCCGGCCGGCGGCATCGCGCTCGACCAGCACGCCCACGGCCACGTCCACCGGGGTGCGTTCGGGCTCAGCCATGCGGGCCTCCCGGCCCGGCGGTGGCCAGGCGCCCGGCCAGGTCGCGCGCGAACTGGTAGGCGACGCGGCCGGACCGGGATCCGCGCTCGAGCGCGAAGACCAGCGCCTCGGGTTGCGCGGCCGCGATGCGGGCCTCGTCCAGCCCATGGTGACGCAGCCACTGCGCCACGATGGCCAGGTACTCCGCCTGCGAGAAGGGGTAGAAACTGATCCACAGGCCGAAGCGCTCGGACAGGGAGATCTTCTCCTCCACCACCTCGCCGGGGTGCACCTCGCCGTCCTCGGTGTGCTGGTAGCTGAGGTTGTCCTTCATGTACTCGGGCAACAGGTGGCGGCGGTTGCTGGTGGCATACACCAGCAGGTTGTCCGACGCCTGGGCCACCGAGCCGTCGAGCACCGACTTCAGCGCCTTGTAGCCCGGCTCACCTTCGTCGAAGCTCAGGTCGTCGCAGAAGACGATGAATCGCTCGGGCCGCTCGGCCACCAGGTCGATCAGGTCCGGCAGGTCCACCAGGTCGGCCTTGTCCACCTCGATCAGGCGCAGGCCCTGCGCGGCGTACTCGTTGAGGCAGGCCTTGATGAGCGAGCTCTTGCCCGTGCCGCGCGCGCCCGTGAGCAGCACGTTGTTGGCCGCCACGCCCTGCACAAACTGCGCGGTGTTGCGTGCCAGGCGCTCCTTCTGCGCGTCGATCTCCTGCAGGTCGGCCAGGCGCACGGTGGCGACATGGCGCACGGGCTCCAGCACGCCGGAGCCGGCGCGCTTGCGGTAGCGGAAGGCGATGGAGGCGGCCCAGTCAGGCGGCGAGGGCGGGGGCGGCAGCACGGCTTCCAGCCGGGCCAGCACCCGCTCGGCGCGCTCGAGCAGCGCACCCAGGTGAATCAGGTCCATCCGCCCAGTGTAGTGAAGGCGGACGGACCCAAGCCGCCGTTCAGGGGCAGACCGTGCCGGCGTCGCCCCGCGTGATGCGCGGCTTGGCCAGGCCAGGCGCCAGCGGGTCATAGGCCGGGGCGGGCGGCAGGAAGCCCGCCAGGTAGCGCTCCAGCGCATCCAGGTCCTGGGCGCCGCCCAGGCGGTCGGTGCCGCCCTTGAGCACGCTGAAGGCGTCGCCGCCGTCGGCCAGGAAGCTGTTCACGGTGACCCGCCAGGTGCGCTGGCCATCCACCACAGCGCCCGCGACGACCAGGGGATGCGTGACACCCGCCACGGTGAGGCTGGCTTCGCGCACCTTGGCGCCGCAGGCCTGGGCATCGTCCCAGTGGTAGCGCAGGCCGGCCGAGGGCAGCAGCACGCGCGCGAAGCTGGTCTGGCCGAAGCAGTTGGGGAACTGCTGCTCCAGCGTGTCACGCAGCTGCTGCGTGCTGAGGGTCATCGTCACCAGGCTGTTGCCGAAGGGCTGCACCGTGAAGGCCTCGCCGTAGGTCACCGCGCCATCGCCCTCGCCCGCGGGGCTGCCGGCGTACAGGAAACCGGGGCTGCGCACGCCACCCGGGTTCATCAGCGCCAGCTGGGCGCCGCCGAACTCGGGGGCCGCGGTGGCGGCCAGCTGGGCGTCGGCCACCAGTTCGCCGGCGGGCATGTTGCAGGCGGCGTCCTTGGTGTTGGGCACGTCGCGCATGATGCGGCCGATCACGCGGTTGGCGATGGGGGTGACCAGGGTCTTGTAGCCCGCGACGATGGCCGCAATCTCCACGTTCGGCGTGACCGCGGCGTTGCTGCGGTCGACCACCTTGTTGAGCGCCGTGACGCCGGTGACGTCGCCGGTGGCCGTGTCCACGGCGAGGTCGATGTCGGTGAGCACGCGCCCCTGCGCGTTGGCGCTGGTCACGCGCACCAGGCGGCCGGACGCCAGCGGCAGCTCGCAGTTGTAGGCGGCGTGGCTGTGGCCGGTCACCACGAGGTCCACGGCGCCGTCCAGCCGCGCCACGATGTCCTTGATCGGCGAGCCGGCGAGCCCGCCGGCGCAGGCGTTGATGTCCTGCGGCGACGGCGAGGTCTGGGTGCCGCCCTGGTGGATCAGCACCACGATGGACTCCACGCCCTGCGCGCGCAGCTGCGGCACCAGGGCGTTCACCGTCTCGGCCTCGTCACGGAACACGAGGCCCTTGACGCCCGAGGGCGTGACGATCTGCGGCGTGTCCTTCAGCGTCATGCCGATGAAGGCCATCTTCAGCTTCTTGCCACCGATGTCGAAGGCCTTCAGGCCGTAGGGCGCGAAGAGCGTCTTGCCGTTCTTCTTCTGCACCACGTTCGCGGCCAGGAAGCGGAACTTCGCCCCCTCGAAGGGCACTGGCGTGCCCACCTCCGCGCCGCGGCAGGAGTTGGCCGTGTCGGTGGGGTGGCAGCCGCCGCGCTGCAGGCGCTGCAGCTCGTCCTTGCCATCGTCGAACTCGTGGTTGCCGACCGCGTTGAAGTCCAGCCCCGCACGGTTCATCGCCTCGATGGTGGGCTCGTCGTGGAACAGGGCCGACACCATGGGGCTGGCGCCGATGAGGTCACCCGCCGAGACGACCACGGTGTTCGGGTTGGCTGCCCGGGCGGCGGCGATGTAGCCGGCGGCGTAGTCCGCGCCGCCGGCGGGCACGAGCGGGGACGCGGCATCGGCGCGGAAGGTGCCGGGCGACTCGAGCTGGCCGTGGAAGTCATTGAGGGCCAGGATCTTCACGACGCCGGTGGGCTTGGCTTTCGTCGCGGTAGAGGGCGCGGCCTGGGCCGCATGGAGCGAAAGGGTGAGCGCACCGAGCGCGCACAGCAGAAGGGAGCGGTTCATGGCGGCCTCGTCGAGGGGTCGTGGATGCCGCGCATTGGAGGCCGCGGCCGTGTCAGCGGCGTGACGGGCCCGCCTTCACGGCAGCGCGACGACCCGCTCGCCGTCGCTCACGAAACACGCATCCCCGGGCTGGCGCACCACCGACGCATGACCGGTGAACTCGCCAAAGGCGGGCAGCACGAGCACCTGCCTGTGCCGCCAATGGAAGGCCGGCAAGGTGAGGCGGTCCCCGCCGCGGCCGCCCAGGCGCACGGCCGGATGCAGGTGGCCTGCGATCGCCAGGCCCTCGCCCACCGCAGGCGGGTGGTGGTACAGCGCCCAGGGGCCGCGCTGCATCGGTTCGGGGCCGACCACCATGCCGAGCACGGCCGGCGGGTCACCGGCGTGGCGGTCGTGGTTGCCACGCAGCAGCGCCAGGCCCAGGTCAGCGCGGGTGGCGCGCCACTGGGCGAACGCGTCGAGCGCAGGGCTGCCCTGCGCCCTGGCGGAGTGGAGGAAGTCGCCGAGGAACACCACCTCGCGCGCGGCCAGTCGGTCCACCAGCAGGCCCAGGCGCTGCAGGTTGGCGGCGCTGGTGCCCGCGGGCACCGGCACACCCAGGCGACGGAAGCTGTGGGCCTTGCCCAGGTGGAAATCAGCGACGAAGAGCACCCGGCCGTCGGGCCAGAAGGCAGCCTTCTCCGGGCACAACCACAGGGTTTGGCCGGCCCAGGTGAGCGCGTGGTCCACGCGCGGGCCCGCCGTCAGGTGAGCAGACCCAGCGCGATGTCGAGCTGCTCGGTGGGGCTGCGCTTGAAGCCCGAGCGGGCATAGCGCTGCAGGCGACCGACCAGGAAGGCCGTGAGGGCGGAGGCGCGGCCGTTGGCATCGACCGTGGGCATGGCGGCGCCCGCGCCATCCGCGGCCAGGCGCAGGCTCTGGCGCAACTGCGCCTCGACCTTGTCGAAGAACTGGTTCATGCGCGCGCCCAGGCGCTCGTTCTCGAACACCAGCGCGTCGCCCACCATGACGCGCGTCATGCCGGGGTTCTTCTCGCCGAACTGCAGCACCACCTGGGCGATGCGCCGCGCCTGCACGGCGCCATCGGTCTCGCGTTCGAGGATCTGGTTGATGAGGCCGAAGATGCTGGACTCGATGAACTCGATGAGGCCCTCGAACATCTGCGCCTTGCTGGCGAAATGGCGGTACAGCGCGGCCTCGCTCACCTGCAGCTGGCCCGCGAGGGCTGCGGTGGTGATGCGCTCGGCCCCGGGCTGCTCGAGCATGGACGCGAGCGTCTGCAGGATCTGCACGCGGCGCTCGCCCGGCTTGGGCCGCTTGCGCGCCACCGCCACGTCGACGGTGCTGCCCGCGGGGGTCGACTCGGCCTCGGCCGCTGCGGTGTCGTCGGGCAGATCAGGCATCACGGCAAGCGGCGCAACTGTTGGAGCCTGGAGATTCTGGCACACACGTAGGCGGGCCTCCGGTGCAGGTAAACACCGACCTCCGGCCCGTGTGACGCCCTTCTCACCCAGCGCTGCATCCACACGGTGCGCATGCCCACGGAGCGTGCCGACTTCTGGTGCACGAGCGTGTCCTCCACGAGCACGCAGCACCGGGGGGGCACCCCCAGGCGCGCCGCGATGGCGCGGAACATGCGCGTGTCCGGCTTGGGCCGCCAGTGGCCGAACATGGTCATGTGCTCGATGCCGAGGATGCCGTCGAAGTGGTGCAGCACGCCCAGGTGGCGCAGCACGCGCTCGGCATACGCATGGGGCGCATTGGTCAGCACGAACTTGCGGCCGCGCAGCTGCCTGATCGCCGCGAGGTCGTGCGGATGTGCACGCAGCGTGCGCTCCAGCCCGGGCAGCACATGCGTCTCCTTCAGGAAGTGGTGCGGCCGCACGCCATGGTGGCGCATGAGCCCGAGCAGCGTGGCGCCATAACGCGCCCAGTAGTGGGCACGCAGGCGATCGGCTTCCGCCGGGGCCACGCCGAGCTCGCGCGCGATGTAGGCGTTCATCGAGCGGTCCAGCGCCGCGAACGCAGAGGCCGCGGCGTTGTGCAGCGTGTTGTCCAGGTCGAAGAGCCACACGCGCTCAGGTGGCATGGGTGGCCTCCGCCATGCGCCGCGCATCACGCCGCCCCAGTGCGGCGATGGCCGCGATCATCAGGGTCGCGCCCAGCCACTGCGCGACCGACAAGGCCTGGCCGAGCAGCAGGGCCGCCAGCAGCACCGCCGTGAGTGGCTCCACCAGCGTGGCCACGGTCAGCGCGGTGGGCGACAGGCGGGCAGCGCCCCAGGTGAAGGCCAGCAGCGCCAGGGCCGCGGTGGCGATCCCCAGGTACAGCAGCCAGGCCTCGGGCGGCACCTCGTGCGGCCAGGTCAGCGGCGTGTAGAAGGCGCTGAGCGCCATCACCGCCGCTGCCACGACGGTGAGTCCCATGGTGGCCGGGCCCGCGCCCAGCGTCAGGGACAGCCGGCCGCTGACCAGCGTGAAGCCGGCATAGAGCACGGCGGAAGCGACCGACAGCGCGACCCCTTCGACCACCTGCGTGGCGCTGGCGTCGGCGGACATGCCGCCATGGCGGGCCACCACCAGCGCGGTGCCGGCCAGCGCCGCGGCGAGGGTGGCCACCAAGGGCAGGTCCAGCCGCTCGCGGCCACGCGCCACGCCCAGCAAGGTGACCAGCACCGGCGGCAGGCACAACGCGATCAGCGTCGGCACTGCCGCACCGATGCGCGCGATGCCCAGGAACCAGCACAGCACGTACAGCGCCATGCAGGTGCCCGCCCCCAGCAGCCAGGCAGCCTGCGCGCGCAGGCCCGCCCAGACAGGCCGGCGGGCGAACATCGCGGCGAGCAGCACCCCACCCACCACGAAGCGCCAGAACGAGATGCTCTCCGGCGACATGCCGAAGCGCTCGATCAGCAGGTTCACCACCAGCGCGCCGGTGCCCCACAGGAACGCGGCGCCGCAGGCTGCCGCCATGGCAGCAGTGGACGAACGGTGACGCACCGCGTCAGGCCCGGGCGCGACGCGCGGCCGCCATCAGTGCGACCGGATCATGGTGCCGTAGGCCTGGTCGGTCAGGATCTCCAGCAGCATGGCGTGCGGCACCCGGCCGTCGATGATGTGCACCGCGTTCACGCCGCTCTTGGCCGCGTCCAGCGCGCCGGCGATCTTCGGCAGCATGCCGCCGGAGATGGTGCCGTCGGCGAACAGCTCGTCGATGCGCCGGGCGGTCAGGTCGGTCAGCAGCTGGCCCTGCTTGTCGAGCACGCCGGGCGTGTTGGTCAGCAGCACCAGCTTCTCGGCCTTGAGCACCTCGGCCAGCTTCGAGGCCACGAGGTCGGCGTTGATGTTGTAGCTCTCGTTGTCCGCGCCGAAGCCGATCGGGCTGATCACCGGAATGAACTGGTCGTCCTGCAGTGCCTTGACCACGCTCGGGTCGATGGACTCGATCTCGCCCACCTGGCCCACGTCGTGTTCCTTGGTCGGGTCGTCCTTGTCCACCATCTTGAGCTTGCGGGCGCGGATCATCGCGCCGTCGCGGCCGGTGAGGCCCACCGCCTTGCCGCCGGCCACGTTGATCAGGCCGACGATGTCCTGCTGCACCTCACCGCCCAGCACCCACTCGACCACTTCCATGGTCTCCTCGTCGGTGACGCGCATGCCCTGGATGAAGGTGCCCTTCTTGCCCAGGCGCGACAGGGCCTCGTCGATCTGCGGGCCGCCGCCGTGCACGACCACCGGGTTCATGCCCACCAGCTTGAGCAGCACCACGTCCTCGGCGAAGTCCTGCTGCAGGGCCGGGTCGGTCATGGCGTTGCCGCCGTACTTGATGACCAGCGTCTTGCCGTGGAACTTGCGGATGTACGGCAGCGCCTGGGCAAGGATCTCCGCCTTGTCGCGCGGCTGGATGTGGGCAAGGGTGTCGGGCGCAGGGGCTTGGCTCATGGCAGGGCTCGGTGGGTGGCGTGGCGTGAATAATCGATGGTGGGCCATTCTAGGGAAGCGCCCCCAGCGTCGACCGTCATCCGCTGCGCCGCCCGGGCGTTGGAAGGCCCATCACGAAAGGCAAGCCATGTTGCGTCCCCCTGCCCTGTCCCTGCTCGCTGCGCTCGCGCTGCTGGCCGCTCCTGCCGCGCAGGCGGCCGAGGGCGTGGTGCGCAAGCTGCAGCCAGCCCAGGCCAAGGTCACGCTCGCCCACGGCGAGATCAAGGAGCTGGGCATGCCGGCCATGACCATGGCCTACCGGGCCCGGCCGCCGTCGCTGCTGGACGGGCTGGCCGTGGGCGACCGCGTGGAGTTCACCGCCGAGAAGGTGGACGGCCAGTACGTCGTCACGGCCATCCGCAAGAAGCGCTGAGCCCGTGGCTCACACCGCCAGCAGGTGCTGGCGGTAGTGCAGCAGCTCGTCGATCGATTCGTGGATGTCGGCCAGCGCGGTGTGCGCCTGGGCCTTCTTGAAGCCTTCCAGCGCCGCCGGCTTCCAGCGCCGGGCGAGCTCCTTGAGCGTGCTCACGTCCAGGTTGCGGTAGTGGAAGAAGGCCTCCAGGCCGGCCATGTAGTTCGCCAGGAAGCGGCGGTCCTGGCAGATCGAGTTGCCGCACATGGGGCTCTTGCCGGCAGGCACGTACGCCGCCAGGAACTCGATGACGCGGGCCTCGGCCTCCGCCTCGCCCACGGTGGACGCACGTACCCGGTCGATCAGGCCGCTGCGGCCGTGGGTGCCCTTGTTCCAGGCGTCCATGCCGTCGAGCACGGCGTCGGTCTGGTGGATGGCGAACACCGGGCCTTCCACGCGCACCGACAGCAGCGGGTCGGTGACCACGACCGCGATCTCGATGATGCGGTCGCTGTCCGGCTTCAGGCCGGTCATCTCCAGGTCGATCCAGATCAGGTTCTGTTCGCTCTTGGCAAGCTCGGGGGCGGCGGTCATGGCAGCGGCAATGGCGTGGAGAAAGCTGGATTGTCCGACACCCTACACTTGCCGCCATGCAGGCTTCCAGCATCACCCTCGGCCTCGTGGCGGCCATCGTGGCCGCGCACGTCGTGCGGCTGTGGCTGGCGGCGCGCCAGGTGCGCAGCGTGGTCGCCCACCGCGATGCGGTGCCGGCTCCTTTCGCCGCCACGGTGAGCCTTGCCGCCCACCAGCGGGCCGCCGACTACACCCTCGCCCGACTGCGCTTCAGCGTGGTGACCGACAGCGTGGCAGTGGCCGTGCTGCTGGCGTGGACGCTGCTCGGCGGGCTCGACGCCCTCAATGCGCTGGTGCGTGATGCCGTGCAGCCGCGCTGGGGCGACATGGCCTACCAGTTGGCGCTGGTGGGCGCCTTCTCGTTGATCAGCTCGCTGGTGGAGCTGCCGCTGGAGTGGGCGCGCGTGTTCCGCCTGGAGCAGCGCTTCGGCTTCAACCGGATGACCCCTGCGCTGTTCCTGGCCGACCTCGCCAAGGGCACGCTGCTGTCCGTGCTCATCGGGCTGCCGCTGCTCGCTGCCGTGCTGTGGTTCATGCGCGCCACCGGCGGCACCTGGTGGCTGTGGGCCTGGGCGCTGTGGGTGGCCTTCGTGCTGCTGATGCAGGTGGTCTATCCCACATGGATCGCCCCGTGGTTCAACCGCTTCGAGCCGCTGCCGGACGCCGCCCTGGCCGAGCGCGTGCAGGCGCTGATGGCGCGCTGCGGCTTCCGCGCGCAGGGCCTGTACATGATGGACGGCAGCCGACGCTCCAGCCACGCGAATGCCTACTTCGGCGGCCTCGGCCGGGCGAAGCGGGTGGTGCTGTTCGACACCCTGCTGGCCCGGCTGGGCGGACGGGAAGTGGAGGCTGTGCTCGCGCACGAGCTGGGGCACTTCCACCACAAGCACGTGTGGTGGATGACGCTGCGCGCCTTCGGTGCCGGGCTGCTCGCGATGGCGCTGCTGGGCTGGCTGGCCGGCCAGCCGGCCTTCTACGCGGGCCTGGGCGTCGCGCCCAACCTGCAGGCCCCGAACGATGCGCTCGCACTGCTGCTGTTCATGCTGGCGGCGCCGCCCTTCGCCTTCTTCCTGTCGCCGATGTCGGCCGCGTGGTCACGCCGCGCCGAGTTCGAGGCGGACGCATACGCCTGTGCGCAAACCAGCGGGGGCGACCTCGCCGCGGCCCTGCTGAAGCTGCACGAGGACAACGGCAGCACGCTCACGCCCGACCCGATCTACGCCCGCTTCTACTACAGCCACCCGCCCGCCGCCGAGCGCCTGGCGGCGCTGGCGGCATGAGCGGCATGGCCAGCGCCTGGGCCGACAGCGACGCCCTGGTGGTGGGCGCCCACGGCCGCCACGTCGTCATCGAGAAGGCCGATGGCAGCCGGCTCATCGCCCACCTGCGCGGCAAGAAGAACACCTGCGTGGTGGGCGACCGGGTGCGCTGGCAGACGGCCGGCGACGAGGCGGTGGTCGAAGGCGTCGTGCCGCGGCGCAACCTGCTCGCCCGCCAGGACGAATGGCGCACCAAGTCCTTCGCCGCCAACATCGACCTGCTGCTGATCGTCGTGGCCGGCGAGCCGATGTTCAGCGAGTCCCAGCTGGCGCGGGCGCTCATCGCCGCCGAGGACGCGGGCATCGCCAGCGCGATCCTGCTGAACAAGATCGACCTGCCGGCGGCCACCGCCGCGCGGGAGAAGCTGCGCCCGTACGCCGCCATGGGCGTGCCGGTGATCGAGACCAGCCTGGCCAGCGACCCCGCGGCGTCCCGCGAGCGGCTCGCGGCCTCGCTGGGCGGGCGCACGACGCTCGTGCTCGGCCCCAGTGGCATGGGCAAGAGCACGCTGATCAACCTGATGGTGCCGCGCGCCGAGGCGCAAGTGGGCGAGATCTCGCAGGCGCTGCAGTCGGGCCGGCACACCACCACGACGACCACGTGGTACTGGCTGGACGACCGCCGGCAGGCGGCCCTGCTCGATTCACCCGGCTTCCAGGAGTTTGGCCTCATGCACATCGAGCCGGCGCGCCTGGCGGAGCTGATGCCGGACCTGCGCGCGCACCTCGGGCAGTGCCGGTTCTACAACTGCACCCACCGGCATGAGCCGGGCTGCGGGGTGCTGGCGGCGGCCGAGCGCGGCGACATCGCCGCCAACCGGCTGCGCATCTACACCGCCCTGAGCGACGAGCTGGAATCGGGGCAGCGCAAGGGCTGACGGGCGGCGCTGTCGCCCGCCGCGCTCAGCCCAGCAGGTTGGCCAGCTTCAGCAGCGCCAGCAGCAGCATCCACAGCACCACCGAGCGCCACACCAGGCCCACCACGCTGCCGAGGTGGCCCAGTTGCGGTGGCAGGCCGGGCGTGGAGCCGGCGGATTCGGCGGCCTCGGCGTCGCCGCCCTGGGCGAAGGTCTTGGAGCGGTCGGGCGTGATGCCCGGCGCCGCCGCCCCGCCCAGCTGCACACCCACGGCGCCGGCCGCGGCGGCGAGGATGATGCCCTCGTTGGCGTGCTTCCACAGCTCGGCATCACGCCGCCAGCCGGCCACCGCCTCCTCGAAGTTTCCCACCACGGCGAAGCCGAAGGCCGTCAGGCGCGCGGGCACATGGTCGATGACGCTGAAGGCGCGTTGCGACAGGTCACGCAGGTTCTCGTTGACCGCCACACCCAGGTTGCGGCTCTTGAACGCCCAGTAGCGGCTGGCGAACTCGGCCATGCGGTAGGCCACTGCGCCCGCCGGGCCCAGCCCCAGCGCGGCCAGCACCACGTAGCAGAAGAACACGCCGAAGACATGGCGGTGCGCTGCGAGCAGCGAGTGCTCCAGCACGTGGCGCAGCAGCTCGGTGCGCGGCAGTTCGCTGGCGTCGAGATGGCGCCATTCGGCCAGCAGGCGGCGGGCCTGGTCCTCGTCACCGCGCTCGAGCGACTCGCGGATGTCGGTGAAGTAGTGGCTGAACTGGCGAAACCCCAGGGTGAGGTAGATCACCACCACGTCGAAGGCGAGCGCGGCCACCAGGCTGAAGTGCGCGAGGCCCGCGTGGATGCCCCAGGCCACCAGGGCCGGCACGACCACGGTGACCACCCACACCACCTGCGCGTGGTGCGGCTTGCCGGCGTCGAAGTTGCGGCCCGTCCAGCCCACCCAGTCGGCCAGGGTGTCGTGCACCCAGTTGTCGCGTGGCAGCGGCTTGATCTGTTCGATCAGCAGGGCAAAGAGGACAGCGAAGAAACTCATCGCCGCGCATGATACCCAGCGGGTTCAGTCGTCGGCGGCCAGCAGGGCGTAGAGGTTGCGCAGCATGGCCGCCGTGGCGCCCCAGATGAAGTAGCGATGCGGGTCGCCGCCGCCCGGGCCCCAGGGCATGGACAGGAACTGCCGGGTGACGCCGCCGAAGCTGAACTCGTGCCGCTGGTGGTGGGCCGGGTCCATCAGGAAAGGCAGCGGCACCTCGAAGGCCTCGGCGACCTCGAAGCTGTCGAGCGCCAGCCTGTAATCGGGCCGCACCAGCGCCACCACCGGCGTGACCACGAAGCGCGTGACGGTGGTGTAGTCGGGCAGGCGCCCGATCACCTCCACCGCGTCCGCGGCGAGGCCCACCTCTTCCTCGGCCTCGCGCAAGGCGGTGGCCACGGCGTCGGCGTCACCCGGGTCGGTGCGGCCGCCCGGAAAGCTGATCTGGCCGGCGTGGTCGTGCAGGTGGTCGGTGCGGCGGGTGAGCAGCACGTGCAGCTCGCCGGGCCGCTGCACCAGCGGCACGAGCACCGCCGCGGTGGTGGCGGTGCGATCGGGAAAGAGGTCGGGCCGGGCGCCATCGCCGTCCAGCGGCGGGCGCCAGCCACGCGCGGTCGCCTGCGCGAGGCGCTCGCGCAGCGCCTCGGCACGCAGCCGCTCGGCCGGCACCGCCGGCAGGTGGCCGTCGTGGCCGGCCACGGGGATGAGGTGGGGGTCGCGGATCGGGCCCCGGCCACCCCGGGCCGAGGTGGCGGAACGGGCGGGTGTCAGGGGCGGCTCGTCGGGCGGCATGGCGGCAAGCTTACCCGCCGGGCCTGAAAAAGCCGCCTCGGGGGCGGCTTTCTGGGGCACCGGGCGCCTTGCGGCGCCGTGGCATCAGGACAGCTTTTCCTTGATGCGGGCCGACTTGCCGGAGCGCTGGCGCAGGTAGTACAGCTTGGCGCGGCGCACATCGCCACGGCGCTTGACCTCGATGGAGGCGATCAGCGGGCTGTACAGCTGGAAGGTACGCTCCACGCCCTCGCCGCTGGAGATCTTGCGCACGATGAAGCTGGAGTTCAGCCCGCGGTTGCGCTTGGCGATCACCACGCCTTCGTAGGCCTGCACGCGCTTGCGGGTGCCTTCGACGACGTTCACGTTCACGATGACCGTGTCGCCGGGCGCGAAGGCCGGGATGGTCTTGTTCAGGCGAGCAATTTCTTCTTGCTCAAGGGTCTGGATCAGGTCCACGGAGGTTCTCCAAAGAGATCGTGCCGGCGCGGATTGGAGTACGGAAGCGCCAGATGCTTCTGGCCATAGCACAGGATGTGCCGATGGCTTGGTACAGCCGGTAGAGGATCGAAAAGTTTTTGATTATAGCGTGTCTGCCGGGGGCTGGGCGAGCGCGGCCAGGAAGCGCTCGTCGGCACGGCTCAGCCGCCCCGCCGCGCGGGCCGCGGCGATGAGGTCGGGGCGACGGCGCCAGGTGAGCTCGAGCGAGCGCTCGCGGCGCCAGCGGGCGATGTCGGCATGGTGGCCCGACAGCAGCACCGGCGGCACGGGCAGTGGGCCATCGGGCGTCGCCAGCACCTCGGGGCGGCTGTAGTGCGGGCAGTCGAGCAGGCCGTCCTCGAAACTGTCCTGCTCGTGCGAACGCGCGTCCGCCAGCACCCCCGGCTGCAGGCGCGCGATGGCGTCGAGCAGGGCAAGTGCCGGCAGCTCACCGCCGGAGAGCACGAAGTCGCCGAGGCTGATCTCCAGATCGACGTGCCGGTCGAGCACCCGCTGGTCGATGCCCTCGTAGCGGCCGCACAGCAGCACCGCGCCCGGGCCGCCCGCCATCTCGCGCACCAGCGCCTGGTCCATGCGCCGACCGGTGGGCGTGAAGTGGATCACCGGGGCGGGCGCCGGCCGTGCCGCCCGCACGGCGGCCAGGGCTCGCTCCAGCGGCTCGGCCAGCATCACCATGCCGGGCCCTCCGCCGTAGGGCCGGTCGTCCACCCGGCGGTAGTTGTCTTCGGCGAAGTCACGCAGCGGCCAGCACTGCACCTGCACCTGGCCGCCGTCGAACGCCCGCCGCGTCACGCCCAACGAGAGGAAGGGCGTGAACAACTCGGGAAACAGGGTGACGACGTCGAAGCGCACGGCAACTGGGCGCCCGCGCGGGGGCGCGGGCTCAGTAGTCGAGACCCCAGTCCACCGTGATGCGGCGGGCCGGCAGGTCGACGTGGTCCACGTAGGCGTCGACGAAGGGGATGAGCCGCTCCGCCTCGTCCGCGCGGGCATCGGGGGTCGCATCCGGCCGGCGCACACGCAGCACGCAGTGCGCGCCGGTGTCCAGCAGGTCGCTCACGGTGCCCAGGGCCTCGCCCTCGCGGTTGACGACGTCCAGCCCGATGAGGTCGATCCAGTAGTACTCGCCGTCCTTGGCGGTGGGAAAGCTCTGGCGCGAGACGAACACGCGGGCGCCCTTGAGCGCCTCGGCGGCGTTGCGGTCGTCGACCTCCTGCGCGCGGGCCACCACCAGGGCGCCCTGCTCGCGGGCATGGGTGATCTTCAGCAGGCGGGGCAGCGGCCGGGCGGCGCGCTGGGCCGGCACCGGGGAGGCGCTGGCAGGCGGCTGGAGGAACCAGCGCCGGGAGGAAAACAGGGCCTGGGGATCCGAGGAGAACGGCTGCACCTTGAAGCCGCCCTGGATGCCCCAGGCGTCGAGGATGCGGCCGACTTCGACGGCATCCTCGGGCCAGGCGGGCGTGTCGTCGTGCAGTGCGGTCATGGCGACCGGCGTCTCGGGCAACGACACGAACGACCGCGCTGGCGGGTCAGGCCAGCTGACCTCAGGCCGCGGCGGCGGCCGGAGCGGCCTTGGCGCGGGCGTCCACCACCAGGCGCTTGACGGTGGGCGACATCTGCGCGCCCACGCCGGTCCAGTAGGTCACGCGGTCTTGCGCCACGCGCAGGCCTTCTTCGGTCTCGGCGGCCATGGGGTTGTAGAAGCCCACGCGCTCGATGAAGCGGCCATCACGGCGCTCGCGCGAATCGGCGACGACGATGTTGTAGAACGGGCGCTTCTTGGAGCCGCCACGGGACAGACGAATCACGACCATTTGTCGTTCCTTGGAAGTTGTATCGACCGCCGCGCCTGGGAGACACATCCAAGCCAGCCAGCCTGCTGGGCGCCCTGCCCGCCCGCACCGCAGGGTGTGGACAGACCGTGCGCCGCACGGTATCGGCCCCGTAGATACGCCAGGCTCGCTCAGCACCGCTTTCGCCCGTGCTGCCCGGCCGGCCGTGACCGAAACATGCGATTATATGCGATTGCCCCGTTTACGCCACCACGCATGCTGATCCGACCCAGCACCGACACCGACCTGGACGCCATCACCGCCATCTACGCCGACGCCGTGCTCACCGGCACGGGCACCTTCGAGCTGGAGCCGCCGGACACGGCGGAAATGTCGCGCCGCCGTGCCGACGTGCTGTCCAAGGGCCTGCCCTGGCTGGTGGCCGAGGCCGACGGGCAGGTGCTGGGCTACGCCTACGCCAACCACTTCCGCCCCCGGCTGGCCTACCGCTTCTGCCTGGAGGACTCGATCTACCTGCACCGCGACGCGCGTGGCCGCGGCGTGGGCACCCAGCTGCTGGCCGAGTTGATGGCCCGCTGCGAGGCCGCCGGCGCCCGGCAGATGCTGGCCGTCATCGGCGACAGCCAGAACGCCGGCTCCATCGGCGTGCACCGCCGCCTGGGCTTCGAGCACGTGGGCGTGATGAAGAGCGCCGGCTGGAAGTTCGAGCGCTGGCTCGACGTCGTCGTCATGCAGCGTGCGCTCGGTCGCGGAGACGCGGTGCCGCCGGAGCCGGGGCAGTGAGCACACGTCCGGCGCAGGGGCCCGCGCAGGGGCCGGCGCCCCGCTCCAAGACGGTGGCCACCTGGGCCGCGCTCCTGGGCGGCACCCTCGGCGCACACCGCCTGTACCTGCACGGGGCGCGCGATGCGTGGGCCTGGGTCTTCTGGCCCCCCACCCTCGCCGGCCTGGTCGGTGTGGCGCGCATGCGCAGCCTGGGCCAGGACGACGTGCTCGCCTGGGCGCTCATTCCGCTGCTGGGCTTGTCGGTCTCCGCGGCGATGCTCAGCGCCATCGTCATCGGCCTGACGCCCGACGAGCGCTGGGCCAGCCGCTTCGGCACGCCTGGCGAACCGCCACGCGCCAGCGGCTGGGCTGCCGTGCTCGGCGTGGTGGCCGCGCTCATGCTCGGCGGCGCGGCCCTGATGGGCACCCTGGCCTTCGGCGGCCAGAAGTACTTCGAGTGGCAGCGGGCGCAGGCCGAAGCCGGCACCCGCTAGCTCGGCCTCAGAAGATCGTCAGGCTCAGCCAGTAGCAGGCGCCGGCCACGAAGGCCGAGGCGGGGATCGTGAAGATCCAGGCCCAGATGATGTTGCCGGCCAGCCCCCAGCGCACCGCGGAGGCTCCACGCACCGAACCCACGCCCATGATGGCGCCGGTGATGGTGTGGGTGGTGGACACGGGCACGCCCAGCGAGGTGGCGATGAACAGCATCATCGCGCCGCCCGTCTCGGCACAGAAGCCGCCCACGGGCTTGAGCTTGGTCAGCCGCTGGCCCATGGTCTTGACGATGCGCCAGCCACCGAACATGGTGCCCAGGCCGATGGCGAGGTAGCAGACCCAGATCACCCAGGCCGGCGGGCTGCTCGCGTCGGCCGCCACGTAGCCGGCGGCCACCAGCAGCATCCAGATGATGCCGATGGTCTTCTGCGCATCGTTGCCGCCGTGCCCGAGCGAGTACAGACCGGCCGACACCAGCTGCAGCCGACGGAACCAGCGGTCCACGCGGATGGGTGAGGTGCGGCGGCACACCCATGACACGGCCACCATCATCAGGCCGCCCAGGACAAAGCCGAGCGTGGGCGAGATGAAGATGAAGGCCACGGTCTTGAGGATGCCGCCGGCGATCAGGTGGCTGCCGCCAGCCTTGGCCATGACGGCGCCCACGATGCCGCCGATCAGCGCGTGCGAGCTGGACGAGGGGATGCCGTACCACCAGGTGATGACGTTCCAGACGATCGCGCCGACCAGCGCGCCGAACACCACGTGGGCGTCCACCACGCCCGGCTCGACGATGCCCTTGCCGATGGTCTTGGCCACACTGAGGTGGAACACGCCGATCGCGATGACGTTGAAGAACGCCGCGAACAGCACTGCCTGCTGCGGCTTGAGCACGCCCGTGGACACGACCGTGGCGATTGAGTTCGCCGCGTCGTGGAAGCCGTTCATGAAGTCGAACGCCACCGCCAGCAGCACCAGCATGGCCACGACCCAGAAGGCGATGGAAGCTGCTTCCATGTCGCCTCAGGGAATCAGGAGTTCTCGAGGACGATGCCCTCGATCAGGTTCGCCACGTCCTCGCAGCAGTCGGAGATGGATTCGAGGTGCTCGTAGATGGCCTTGAGCTTGATGAGCTCGCGCACGTCCTCTTCCTCGCGGAACAGGCGCGACATGGCGCTGCGCATCACGCGGTCGGCGTCGCTCTCGAGGCGGTCGATCTCTTCGCAGGTCTTGATGGCGGCGTCCGCCACCTCGGCCTGCGACAGCCGCGGCAGCAGCGACACGGCATGCTGCACGCGTTCGCAGCACTTGACGGAGATCTCACCCAGGCGGATGACGTCCTCGGTGACGTGCTGCACGTCGTACAGCGCCATCACCTCGCTGGAATCCTGCAGCAGGTCCAGGATGTCGTCCATCGCGTTGATCAGGCCGTGGATCTGCTCGCGGTCGATCGGCGTGATGAAGGTGCGGTGCAGCAGGCGGTTGACCTCGGCCGTCACCTTGTCGGCGTTGCGCTCGGCGGCGTCGACCTCGCCGGCGTACTTCTCGCGCAGGTCGGGCGTGCTGTAGTACTGGATCATCGAGACGAAGGCGCGGGCGCCCTCGGCGATGTAGGTGCCATGCTGGTTGAACAGCTCGAAGAAGTTGCCGTCCTTGGGCAACAGCTTGCCGAATAGCATTCGGGATCTCCTCATGGTGCGGCGCAGGGTGTGCGCCGACACAAATGTGTCACCGAAGCGTCATCGGTGGGTCAACCGCGTATTGTAGGCAGGCCGCCCCGGCCGATTCAGCCGCGGAAGATGAAATAGACGGCGCCCACCAGACACAGGCCCGCCCAGAGGTAGTCCAGCTTCAGCGGCTCGCCCATGTACAGGGTGGCGAACAGCACGAACACCCCGAGCGTGATCACCTCCTGGCCGATCTTCAGCTGCGCCAGGCTCAGGCCGCCGGCATAACCGATGCGGTTGCCTGGCACCTGCAGCAGGTACTCGAACAAGGCGATGCCCCAGCTGACCAGCGCCGCCACCCACCACGCCTGGCTGGCCTGGTGCTTGAGGTGGCCATACCAGGCGAAGGTCATGAAGACGTTGGACAGCACGAGCAGGCCGAAGGCCTGCACGGGCACGGGCAGCGAGGTGATCCAGTTCATGCGGTGGGGTGGGTGCCGGGCAGGCGGTGCAGGCGTTGGCCGGCCACGGTGTTCAACAGGGCCTGCACCGGCCCGTGGCCCGGCAGGCGCAGGTCGGGGGCCACCTCCGCCAGGGGAACGAGCACGAAAGCGCGCTGGTGCAGGCGGGGGTGAGGCAGCTGCAGGCGCGGGGTGTCGAGCCGGTGTTCGCCCTGCAGCAGCAGGTCCAGGTCGAGCGTGCGTGGCGCGTGGTGGTAGGGCCGCTCACGGCCGAAGCGCTGCTCGATGGCTTGCAGTGCCGTCAGCAGGTCGTCGGGCGACAGGCCGGTGTCCAGCACGGCGACCGCGTTGACGTAATCCGGGCCGCCCGCGTCCACCGGGGCGGTGGCATACAGCGATGAGCGGGCCACCAGCCGGGTCTGCGGCAGGCCCGCCAGCGCATCGAGTGCCGTGAGCACCTGCGTGCGTGCATCACCCAGGTTGGCGCCCAGGCCCACATAGGCGCGGTCGGTCATCGGGGTCCCGCCGGTGCGCGGCGTCAGTCGCCCGCGTCGTGCCCAGGAGCGGCCATGGGCGGGGTGTCGCCCTCGGGGCCGCGCGGGCCGGACGGACGACGGCGGCGACGGCGGCGCTTGCGCGGCGCATCGCCCGTGGGCGCATCGCCGGCCTCGGGCGCCGTGTCGTCGTGCGGTGCCGCGTCGGCCCCGGCCTCGTCCTGCTCGGCGCGCTGATCGGCGTCCGCACGCGGCCGGGGCGACGCGCTGCTGCTGCTGCCGCCACCGCTGCGCCGCCCGCCCGCCGCGCCGCTGCGGCGGGGCCGGCCAGACTCGCGCGCGGCCTCGATCAGCGCTTCGCGGTCCGCATCGCTGCCGAGGGAGAAGTCCTCCCACCACTCGGCCAGCTCGGCGGCGGCCTCGCCGCTGTCGGCCCGCAGGCGCAGGAAATCGAAGCCGGCGCGGAAGCGGGGCTGCTCCACCAGCGTGTAGGGCGTCTGGCCGGTGCGGCGCTCGAAGCGCGGCTGCATCATCCAGATCTCGCGCATGTCGGTGGCCAGCTTGCCGCGGCCGGAGATGTCGCCAATGCGCGCATCGAACACCGCGTCGATGGCCTGCGACAGCGCCGGCATGGGGTGCTCGCCCTGGGCACGCAGGGCCGACCACTTCGCGTCCACGTCGTGCCACAGCATGCACGCGAGCATGAAGCTGGGGGCGACCGCCTTGCCCTCCGCGACGCGGCGGTCGGTGTCGGCCAGGGCGAGGTGAACGAACTTCTCGCGGGCGCTGCCCTCGGGCGCATTGGCCAGCACCGCCTCGAGCACGGGGAAGACCCCACGGTCCAGCCCATGGCGCTTGAGCTCCGCCAGGCTGGCCAGCGCGTGGCCCGTCTGCAGCAGCTTGATCATCTCGTCGAACAGGCGCGACGCCGGCACGTTGGCCAGCAGCTCGGCCATGGGCTTGAGCGGCTTGAGCGTCTTGGGCTCGATGGTGAAGCCCAGCTTGGCGGCGAAACGGATGACCCGGATGATGCGCACCGGGTCCTCGCGGTAGCGCGTGGCCGGGTCGCCGATCATGCGCAGCACCTGCGCCTTGGCGTCCTTCAGGCCATGGTGGTAGTCGACCACGACCTGGCGCCGCGGGTCGTAGTAGAGCGCGTTGACCGTGAAGTCGCGGCGCGCAGCGTCCTCGACCTGCGGGCCCCACACGTTGTCGCGCAGCACGCGGCCACTGGCGTCCACCACGTGGCTCTTTCCGGCCATGTCGTTCTTGGCCGTCTTCTCGTTGCCCTCCACCTGCTCGGCCGCGGTCGGGTCCATGTACGCGCGGAAGGTGGACACCTCGATGACCTCGTGGTCGCGGCCCCGGCCGTGGATGACGTGCACGATGCGAAAGCGCCGGCCGATGATGAAGGCGCGCCGGAACAGGCCCTTGACCTGCTCGGGGGTGGCGTTGGTCGCCACGTCGAAGTCCTTGGGGCGCCGGCCCACCAGCAGGTCGCGCACCGCACCGCCCACGATGTAGGCTTCGTAGCCGGCGTCCTGCAGGGTGGTGACCACGCGCACGGCGCGTTCGTCCAGCAGATTCGGGTCGATGCCGTGTTCGCTGGCCGGCACTTCCATGCGCTTGCCCAGGGGAATGCGCGCCGGTGCGGCGGCGCTGTCGGCGGCGGGCTTGCCGAGCAGCTTGTCGATGAACTTGCGGATCATGGGGTCTCGAAGAGTCGGAGGATGCGCCAGCCCCGCTCGGCCGCGATGGCCTCGAGCGCGGGGGTGGGGTTGGTCGCCACGGGCGTGGCCACGCGCTCCAGCAGGGGCAGGTCGTTGGTGGAGTCGCTGTAGAAGAGCACGTCGTCGAAATCGGCCCAGGCCCGCTGCAGCGAGCGCAGCCAGGCCTCCACCCGCGTGACCTTGCCTTCGCGGAAAGTGGGCACGCCGCGCGCGCGCCCGGTGGCACGGCCCTGGCCATCGCGCTCGAGCTCGACGGCCAGCAGGTGCGGCACGCCAAAGGCGCGGGCGATGGGCGCGGTGACGAACTCGTTGGTGGCGGTGACGATGGCCACCAGGTCGCCCGCGTCGAGGTGGGCAGCCACCAGGGCGCGCGCGGACGGCCGCAGCTGCGGCTCGATCACCTCGCGCAGGAAGCGCTCGCGCGCTGCCTCGGCCTCGGCCGGCGGGCGATCGCGCCACGCCGAGGTGGCGAAGTCCAGGTACTCGGCCAGGTCGAGCGTGCCGGCTTGGTACTGGGCGTAGAAGTGGTCGTTGCGGTCGCGCCAGGCCTGGCCGTCCACCCAGCCGATGCGCACCATGAACTCGCCGAAGGCGTGGTCGGAATCGGTGGGCAGCAGGGTGCCGTCGAGGTCGAAGAGGGCGAGTTTCACGGGCGTGGCGGTCAGGGGGAGGCGGGCTCGCCCTCGGCGAGCATCTTCTTGAGCAGCGGCACGGTCACCGGCCGGCCCTCGGCGAGCGCGTAGCGGTCCAGCCGGTCCAGCAGCGACATGAGCGAGCCGAGGTCCCGGCTGAAGCGGGTCATCAGGTGGTCCATCAGCTCGTCCGAGAGGAAGATGCCGCGGCGGTCCCCCTCGCGGCGCAGCGCGGCACGAGTGCCCGGCTCGCCCAGCGGGTGGATGGCGTGCACCTGGCCCCAGCCCAGACGCGTGCGCAGGTCGTCGCGCACGCCCAGGTCCACCGGCGGCAGGCGGCCGGCCGCCGCCATCTGGGCGCCGTGGGTGGCCGCCTCGACGAACAGGGCGAAGGCGGCATGCTGCCGGTCGGCATCCAGCCGGTCGGCGTCGTCGATGACCACCAGCCACCAGCCTTCGTCGTAATGCCAGGGCAGCGGCGTGCGGGCATCGAACCAGCCCACACGCGCACCCTCGGCCCGCAGCTGGCGCGCCAGCGCGGCCAGCAGGTGGCTCTTGCCAGCGCCCGGCGGGCCCCACAGGTACACGGGGGCCGACGGGATGGGCAGGCGCCGCAGTGCATCCACCGCGGCCAGGTTGTCGCCCACGACGAAGGTGTCGAAGCCGGGCTCGGTCTCGACGCCGATGGGCAGGGGCAGCTGCTTCATGGGCGGTACAGGCTGCTGCCCAGGTAGGCGGCCGTGATGCGGCGCCCGGCCACCAGCGCCACGGCGGACAGCGGCAGCGCCACAAGCACGCCCACGAAGCCGAACAGGTGGCCGAAGGCGAGCAGCGCGAAGATCACGGCCAGCGGCGGCAGGCCGATGCGCTCGCCCACCAGCCGGGGCGTGAGCCAGAAGCTCTCGATGACCTGGCCGACGCCGTAGACGACGGCCACCGCGATCAGGCCGTACCAGCCCGTGAACTGCAGCAGCCCCGCCAGCAGCGCCAGCAGCAGGCCCAGGCCGAAACCCAGGTAGGGGATGAACACGGCCAGGCCGGTGAACACGCCCACCGGCAGCGCCAGCTCGAAGCCCGCCAGCGCCAGCGCGACGGTGTAGTACGCGGCCAGGGCCAGCATCACCAGTGCCTGGCCGCGCAGGTACTGGCCCAGCACGACATCACATTCGTCCAGGAAGCGGTCGACCGCCGGCCGGTGGCGGGGCGGCACCAGCGACAGGCTGCGCTCGACCAGGCGGGGCCAGTCCAGCAGCAGGTAGAACAGCACCGCCGGCACCAGCACCGCATTGCCCAGCAGCGACAGCAGCACGCTGCCGCCGATGCGCGCCGAGCTCAAGGCGGCGGCGATCCAGTCTTCCAGGTTGCCGTCCAGTGCCTGGCGCGCCATGGCCTTGATGCCATCGACGTCCAGCGAGACCTGCACGCCGAACTGCGCCAGCCAAGGGGCCAGCGCCCGGTCGAGCCGCTCGGCCAGCAGGGGCACCTGCGCCTTGAGCAGCGGCACCTCCTTGGCCAGCACCGGCACGATCAGCAGCGCCACGGCCAGCAGGCCCAGCACCACGGCCACCACGACGACGGTGACCGCCAGCACGCGTGGCACGCGCCGCGCCACCATGCGCTCGACCGCCGGGTGCAACGCATAGGCCAGGCTGGCGCCCAGCACAAAGGGCATCAGCACCGGCGCGAGCGCCCACAGCGCGCCGAAGGCGACGGCAGCAATGGCCAGCCAACTGGCGGTCTGGCGCTGGGCGGGGGTGAGGGTCATGGTGGACAGTCAGGCGGCGGCGCTCCGGCCACCGGACGCGACCGGGGCGCGACGCAGGGCGCGTCCGGCCCGTGCGCCGGTGCCGCGGGGCGCGCGGATTTTAGTGGCCGGTCGCCCGGCGCTCAGTGCAGTGACGGCCGGGGCCGATGGCGCAGCCCGGCCAGACGGGCCTCGATCGCAGGCGCGTCCGCGGCCTCGGGGCACTGCGCCAGGTACACGGCCAGGTCGGCGGCAGCGGCATCCGGGCGACCCAGCTCCGCGAGCGTCAGGCCCCGGTCGCGCCGCTCCTGCCAAGCCTGCGGCAGCAGGCACACCAGGCGGTCCTGCACGGCCAGCAGGCGCGGCAGGTCCGCCGCCTGATGGTGCACCACCACCAGGTTGCGCAGCATGCGCGCGATGATCTCCCGCGGCTCGGCCGCCTGCAGGAACAGGCCCAGCGGCATCTCGAAATCGCCCACCAGGCCCTGGCGGCGGCGCAGCGGCTCCAGGCGTTCCTCGAGCTCCTCGCGCGAGAGCGACCGGCCGTTGAACGGGTCCATGATCGCCTCGCCCTGGGGCAGCCGCAGCTTCACGAGGAAGTGGCCGGGAAACGAGACGCCCCGTGCCGTGAGGCCCGCATGCCCCGCCAGCTCGATGTACAGCAGCGCCAGCGAAATGGGGATGCCGCGGCGCGTGGCCAGCACCCGGTGCAGGTAGCTGTTGTCGGCGTCGTGGTAGTCGTTCACGTTGCCGGCGAAGCCGAGCTCGTGGAAGAAGAAGCGGTTCAGCGCACGCAGCCGCTGCAGGGCCCCGGCGTCCGCCGGCAGCCGCGCCGCCAGGCGTGCGCCCAGCGCATCGATCTGCTCGAGCACGGCCTCCGGGTCCAGCGCGGGGTCGGCATCCTGGCCGAGCGACACCGCCGCCTCGACCAGCGCGAAGCCCTCGTCCTCGGCCACCAGCGTGCCGAAGTACTCCAGCGGGCTGGGTGGGTCCAGGCGCAGCGGCAGGCTCATGCGGGCAGTGTAGGCCGATCCACCGGCGCCCGATCAGGCGCGGCGGGCGAACTCGCGCCAGCGCACGCCGCAGGCCAGCAGCACCCCGAAGTAGCCGACGATCGACAGCGCCACGATGGCCGCGAGCCACGCCACGCGCACGCCCGGCTGGGCCTGCAGCGCCAGCCAGTCCAGCCGCTGTGACGCCCAGGCCAGGCCGGCTGCCAGCAGCAGGTTGGCGGGCAGCAGTCGCGCCACGAACACGGGCCAGCCCGGGGCGGGGCGGTAGTGACCCTGGCGGCGCAGGCCCACCAGCAGCCAGGTGGCGTTCACGAGAGCACCCAGGCCGATGGACAGCGCCAGGCCCGCGTGCCCCAGCCACGGCACGAAGGCCAGGTTCATCAACTGGGTGCACACCAGCACCACCACCGCAATGCGCACCGGCGTGCGCAGGTCCTGCTGGGCGAAGAAGCCGGGGGCCAGCACCTTCACGCCGATCAGGCCCAGCAACCCCACGCCGTAGCCGCGCAGCGCCAGCTCCGTCATGGCCACGGCCTCGGCGCTGAAGCGGCCATAGTGGAACAGCACCGCCACCAGGGGCCGGGCAAACAGGCCGAGTGCGATCGCGCAGGGCAGCGCCAGCAGCAGCACCAGGCGCAGGCCCCAGTCGAGCTGGGCGGAATAGCCCGCGTCATCGCCCTGGGCGCGCCGCGCCGACAGCCCGGGGATGAGCACCACCCCCAGCGCCACGCCGAGCAGCGCCGTGGGGAACTCCATCAGCCGGTCGGCGAAGAACAGCCACGACACCGCGCCGGGGCCCAGGTGCGAGGCGATCTGCGTGTTGATGAGCAGCGACAGCTGCGCCACCGACACGCCCAGCAGCGCCGGCGCCATCTGGGTGAGCAGCCGCTGCACGCCGGGGTGGGCCCAGGCCCGGCGCCAGGCCCCGGGGCCGAAGCCGATGCGCGGCAGGCAGCCGATGCGGCGCAGCGCCGGCACCTGCACGGCCAGTTGCATGGCGCCGCCCAGCATCACGCCGGCCGACAGCGCGTGGATCGGCCGGATGCCGTGGCGTTCCAGCCAGGGCGCCAGGCCCCAGGCGGCGCCGATCATCGCCACGTTCAGCAGCACCGGCGTGGCCGCCGGCACGGCAAAGCGCTTCCAGGTATTCAGGATGCCGGCCGACAGCGCCACCAGCGACATGAAGCCGATGTAGGGGAACATCCAGCGGGTCATCACCACCGCCAGGTCCAGCTCCTGCAGGCCCGCGCCGAACATCCACACGATGACGGGCGCCCCGACGATGCCCAGGGCGCAGGTGAGCAGCAGCGCGGCAAACAGCACGGTGGCCACCGCATCCACCAGCCGGCGGGTGGCCTCGTCGCCCTCGGTGGCGCGCGTGGCGGCCAGGATGGGCACGAAGGCGGAGGAGAACGCGCCTTCCGCGAACAGCCGACGCAGCAGGTTGGGGATGCGGAAGGCGACGTTGAAGGCGTCGGTGAGGGCACCGGCGCCGAAGCTGGCGGCGATGAGCTGGTCGCGGACCAGGCCGGTGATGCGGGACAGCAGCGTCCACAGCGACACCGTGGAGGCGGCCTTCAGGAGATTCATGCGGGACGGGCGGCGAGCCGAGGTCGGCGGCGGTGCGAGGGGCGGCAAACGCCCCCGAGGGGTGTGCCCACGGGCAGCGGGCGCCGGATTGTAGTCAGCGCGTGGCAGGGGCGGGGGCCTTCCTTGCCTGGCTGGCTGGCGGGATGCTATACTCGACGGTCTTTCCCACCGGAAACCCAACTTACACCCATGGCCACCTCCTCCAAAGCCAAGAAGCGCACCGTGCGCCTGGCCTCGGGCCGCAAGCGCGCCCGCCAAGACGTCCACCTGAACGCCGCCAATTCGTCGCTGCGTTCGAAGTTCCGCACCTCCATCAAGAACGTGCTCAAGGCCGTGGCCGCTGGCGACAAGGCCCAGGCTGCCGAAGCGTTCAAGAGCGCCCAGAGCGTGATCGACTCGATCGCCGACAAGGGCATCTTCCACAAGAACAAGGCCGCTCGCCACAAGAGCCGCCTGTCTGCCAAGGTCAAGGCGCTGGCTGCCTGAACCTGTTTCCGGTGGGATGCCGAAGGGCCCGCAGTGCGGGCCCTTTTTCATTGGTGGACGGCCCCGGCCGTCAGCCCGGCGGCGGGTCTTCCAGCAGGCAGGCCTCGGCCACCTGCAGCCCGTTGTCGCGGGCGAAGTTCATGACGAAGTCCCAGGCCATGGGCTCGATGTCCTTCAGCGCCTCGTTCACGATCACGCACTTCACGCCATTGATCACGCGGGGCACGCAATAGGGCGAGTAGCCGATGTGCGCGCCAGGGCCGCCCACGGCGCCACCGGGCCGGAAGGACGACATCGCGCCGGCCAGACGCTCCGCCCAGTCGCTGGGGCGGAAGGTGCGGCCTTCCAGGGTGACCCCCTGGATGAACACTTGGCGAGGCTTGTGGACGGACATCGGGCGCAACGCGGGGCGGAGCCTGCGTTGTAAGGCATTTGGCTGGCAGGTCACTGACGCCCCCGTTGGGCCACGGGGGTGGGTGCACCGGCAGGCGAAGCAGCTATTGTGCCCTGCTCTGCTGCGCCGCAGCATCGGCCGCACCCGTACAGGCCACGCTGCGTAGAATCGGCGCCCCTTCCCGCCCGGCCGCCCGCGCGCTGCCGAGACCCGCCTGCCCCCTCTACGGAACGCCCGGAAAGCCCTGCCCATGACCGCCTCCATGTCGCACGTGATGAACACCTACGGCCGCCTGCCCGTCGCCCTGTCGCACGGCGAGGGCTGCCGCGTGTGGGACACCGCGGGCAAGCGATACCTCGACGGGCTGGGCGGCATCGCCGTGAACACGCTCGGCCATGCGCACCCCAAGCTGGTGCCCGCCCTGCAGGCGCAGATCGCGCGCATGATCCACTGCTCCAACTACTACGAGAGCCCCTTGCAGGAGCAGCTGGCTGCGCACCTGTGCGCGCTGTCGGGGCTGTCGGCCGCCTTCTTCTGCAACTCCGGCCTGGAGGCCAACGAGGCCGCGCTGAAGATCGCGCGCAAGTACGGCCACGACCGGGGCATTGCACGGCCGGAGGTGATCGTGTTCGAGAAGGCCTTCCATGGCCGCTCCATCGCCACGCTGTCGGCCACCGGCAACCCCAAGGTGCAGGCCGGCTTCGAGCCGCTGGTCGAAGGCTTCGTGCGCGTGCCCCTGAACGACATCGACGCGGTGCGCCAGGTGGCCGCGGCGAACCCGAACGTGGTGGCCGTCTTCCTGGAGACCATCCAGGGCGAGGGTGGCATCCACGCCGCGCGCACCGACTACCTGCGTGCCGTGCGCGCCCTGTGCGACGAGCGCGGCTGGCTGCTCATGCTCGACGAGGTGCAATGCGGCATCGGCCGCACCGGCAAGTGGTTCGCCCACCAGTGGGCCGGCATCGTGCCCGACGTGATGCCACTGGCCAAGGGCCTGGGCTCCGGCGTGCCGGTGGGCGCGGTGGTGGTGGGCGACCGGGCGAAGGACGTGCTGGGCCCCGGCAACCACGGGACCACCTTCGGCGGCAAC
>JACRBA010000112.1 GCA_016213265.1 Burkholderiales bacterium
CGCTGCCCGGGCGGCCATGGCGCGCGCCCGGCACGGCGCTGCCAGCTTCGTCGTTGCTGGCCTCGCCCTCGCTCGCGCCCTCGCGGTGGGCGGCGCGGCGCTCGGCGAGCTGCTCGGGCGTGGGGCCGGCCTGACCGGCCGTCGCCGCGGTGTCCGCATCGGCCGGGCGCTCGTCGCGCTCATCCGCCCGGGGCGCATCGCCGCGCTCGGACGCGGCGTCCGGCTCACCCGCCACGGCGCCACGCAGCAGGTCGGCGAAGCCGCCCGGGCCGGCGGGCTGACCCGCCTGGCCCGAGGCCGCCGGGCGCACCGGGCGCACAGGGGACACGGGGGCGGTGGCGTGGGAGGTGGAGACGGAGGAGCTGCTCATGGCGAGGCGACGGCGGTGGGCAGGGGGATGGGGAGCGGGGGTGGGTGGGCGTCAGGCGGCCGCGAGGGCGGCCGAACGGGCCCAGCCCAGGCGCTGCGCGGCCTCGTCGGTGGTCTTCTGGTCGCGCCGGTGCTCACGCAGCTGCGCGGCCTGCAGGCGGCGCTCGATCAGGCGCTGCACGGTGGCGACCTTGGTCTCGCGGTGGCGCAGGCGGTCGCGCGCCGCATCGGCACGGCCCATGGCCTGGGCCAGCACGCCCTGCTGCATCTGGACGGCCTGCTCCAGCCGCTCGATGAAGCCCTGGTAGCAGCGCAGCACCTCGATGGTGGCGCTGCGCGAGAACTGCGCGCGCCAGCGGGCCTGGTACTCGGCGCGGTAAGCCACCAGGCTGTCGGCCTGCTGGCGCGCGGCCTCGGCCTGGGCGCAGGCGGCGCGCCACTCGGCGAGCGCGGCATCGCGCTTGTCCTTCTCGCGTTCGAGCAGGGTCTGCAACAGGTCGATGCGTTCCATGGGGCGGTGTCCGGGTCAGGCGGCGTGGGCGGGGCGCATCACGCCGCGGGGTTCAGGGCCAGCAGCTGGCGGCGGCTGCCTTCGAGCGTGGCGCTCTCGTGCATGCCCTGCTGCAGCAGCGCGATGAGCTTGGGGTGCACCTTCACGGCGGCGTCGAGCTCGGGGTCGGCGCCGGGCGTGTACGCGCCGAGCTGGATGAGGTCGCGCGCCTTGTTGTAGCGGGCCAGCCATTGGCGGGCGCGGCGGGCACCATCGAGGTGGTCGCGCGGGGCCACGCTGGTCATCACGCGGGAGATCGACTTCTCCACGTCGATGGCCGGGAAGTGGCCGCTCTCGGCCAGCTCGCGCGACAGCACAATGTGGCCGTCCAGAATGCCTCGGGCCGCGTCGGCGATCGGGTCCTGCGGGTCGTCGCCCTCGGTGAGCACGGTGTAGAAGGCGGTGATCGAGCCCACGCCGTTCAGGCCGTTGCCCGAGCGCTCCACCAGCTGCGGCAGCTTGGCGAAGCAGCTGGGCGGGTAGCCCTTGGTGGCCGGCGGCTCGCCGATGGCCAGCGCGATCTCGCGCTGCGCCATGGCGTAGCGGGTGAGCGAGTCCATGAGCAGCAGCACGTGCCGGCCCTTGTCGCGGAAATGCTCGGCGATGGCGGTGGCGTAGCTGGCGCCCTGCATGCGCACCAGCGGCGGCGCGTCGGCCGGCGCGGCCACCACCACGGCGCGGGCCAGGCCCTCCTCGCCGAGGATGTCCTCGATGAATTCCTTGACTTCGCGGCCCCGCTCGCCGATGAGCCCCACCACGATCACGTCGGCCTTGGTGTAGCGGGCCATCATGCCCAGCAGCACCGACTTGCCGACGCCGGTGCCGGCGAACAGGCCGATGCGCTGGCCGCGGCCCACGGTGAGCATGGCGTTGATCGCGCGCACCCCCGTGTCCAGTGGCTGGCGCACGGGGTCGCGGTCCATCGCGTTGATGGGGCGGCGCACCATGGGCTCGTTGTGCACGGCGCCGATGGGGCCGCCGCGGTCCATGGGGTGGCCGTGGGCATCCACCACGCGGCCGAGCAGGCCATCGCCCATGGGCAGGTGCAGGCCGCGGTCCTCGCTGCGGCGGAAGGGGTGGTTCTCCACGCCGAAGCGCGGCGGGATCTGCGGCACCGGCAGCGGCACCACGCGCGCGCCGCTGGCCAGGCCGTGCAGCTCGCCGGTGGGCATGAGGTAGGCGCGGTCGCCGTTGAAGCCCACCACTTCGGCCGTGACGGGCTGCTCGCCTGGCGCGCCCACGGCGCACACGGCACCCACGGGCGCGCGCACGCCGGCGGCCTCGAGCACCAGGCCGGTCACGCGCACCAGCGAGCCCTGCATCTCCAGCGGCTGCGGCAGCGAGGCGTAGTTGCGCATGTCCGAGAGGAAGCGGTCCCACCGCTGTTCGCGCTGCCCGGTGTTCATGCGGGCTGCTCCTCGGCCGGTGTCGCGGCGTCGGCCAGCTCGGGGCCGTCCAGCGGCGTGTCCTGGCCCAGCACGGCCGCGGCCTGGGCCCAGCGGGCCTCGATGCGGGCGTCCACCTGGCCCAGGTCGGATTCGACGACGCAGCCGCCCGGCTGCAGCGTGGCATCGGCCTGCAGCACCACGCCGCGGGCCTGCAGCAAATCGGCGCAGCCCTGCTCCACGAGAGGCAGGTCGGCCGGGTGCAGGCGCAGCCGCAGGTGCCGCGCCGAGAGGATGACGGCGCCCACCGCGTCCTGCGCCACCTGCACGATGAGCTCGGGGCGCTGGGTGATCTCGCTGCGCACCACCTGGCGCGCCAGCATCACCGCCGTCTGCACCAGCGTGTCGGCCAGGCGGGCGTCCAGCGCGGCGGTCTGCGCATCGAAGGCGGCCACCACCTGCGCCATCTGCGCGCTCACCTGCTGGGCGAACTGGCGCTTGGCGGCGTCCAGCGCCTCCAGGCCATCGCGGTAGCCTTGGCTGTAGCCCTGGGCGCGCGCTTCCTCGATGCGGGCGGCCCACTGCTCGGCGGTGGGCTCCGGCGGGGCGGCCGGGGCCGGCGCGGGCTCCGGCTCGGTGCGAAGCGACGGCTTGGGCTGCGTCTGGTGCACGCCGGGCGAGCCGCCCAGGTCGCCGAAGGCGCCGGGCGTCCACGCCTGGAACTCGTCCAGCTCCTCGCGCGGAATGAAGCGGGCGTAGGCGTTGGCCGGGCGGTCCTTGCTGCCGGGGGGCGGCGGCACCTGCCGGATGCCGTTCGGCTTAGAGGAAGTCATCCGCGCCTCCAGAGGCCAGCACGATCTGGCCCTCGTCCACCAGGCGGCGGACGATCTTCAGCATTTCCTTCTGCTCGGACTCGACCTCGGACACGCGCACCGGGCCGCGGCTTTCCAGGTCCTCGCGCAGCGTCTCGGCGGCGCGGGTGGACATGTTGCGGAACACCTTCTCGCGCAGCTCGGGCGTGGCGCCCTTGAGCGCGATGACCAGCGACTCGCTCTGCACTTCCTTGAGCACCGCCTGGAAGCCCTTGTCGTCGAGCTTGCTCATGTCCTCGAAGGTGAACATGTTGTCCATGATGCGCTGGGCGAGGTCGCCGTCGGCCTCGCGGATGTAGTCCAGCGCCGAGGTCTCCACCGAGGTGCCCATCAGGTTGATGATCTCGGCCGCGGCCTTCACGCCACCCAGCGAGGCCTTCTTCAGGCGGTCGCCGCCGGCCAGCACCTTGCTGAGCACCTCATTGAGGTCCTTCAGCGCCGCGGGCTGGATGCCGTCGAGCGTGGCGATGCGGATCAGCACCTCGTTGCGCTGGCGCTCGGTGAAGCACTTGAGCACCGAGCTGGCCTGGTCCTGGTCCAGGTGCACCAGGATGGCGGCCACGATCTGCGGGTGCTCGTTGCGCAGCAGCTCGGCCACCGAGCCCGGGTCCATCCACTTCAGGCTCTCAATGCCCGAGATGTCGGAGCCCTGCAGGATGCGGTCGATCAGCAGGTTGGCCTTGTCGTCGCCCAGCGCCTTGCGCAGCACGCTCTTGACGTACTCGTCCGTGTCGGGCACCAGGATGTGCTGCTTCTCGGCGGTGACGGTGAAGTTGTCCAGCACGGCCTCCACGCGCTCACGCGGGATGACCTTGAGCTTGGCGATGGTCTCGCCGAGCTTCTGCACCTCTTTCGGGCCGAGGTGGCGGAACACCTGGGCGGCCTCCTCCTCGCCGAGCGACATCAGCAGGATGGCGGCGTCTTCGATCTTCTGGTCGTCGGATCCGGGCATGGTGACTGCCTGCAGCCGTTCTGTGAGGGTGCGTCCGGGTCAGGCGGCGGCTTCGCCGCTCACCCACTCGCGCATGATGTTGGCCACGGCGGCGGGGTTGTCCCGCGCCAGCTGGCGTGCCTGTTCGAGCTTGCGGTTCTCGCGCGGGGCTTCCAGCGCGGGCAGGTCTGCGCCGTCCGGGCCGGGCAGTGCCGCGTCGTTGTCCACCACCGCATCGAGCTGATTGCCGCGCTTGTCGGCCGGCTCCAGCACCACGGCGGGCTTGAGCGCGGGCTTGATGACACCGAAGATCAGGCCCAGCGCCACCAGGGCGAGCGCCGCGGGCACCGCACCGGCGCGCACCAGGTCCAGCAGCCAGGGCTGCTGCCACAGCGGCAGGTCATCGGGCTTGTCTTCCACCGGCGCCTTGAACGGGGCGTTGATGACACGCACCGAGTCGCCGCGCTCCTTGTTGTAGCCCACGGCTTCCTGCACCAGCGCGGTGAGCTTGTCCAGCTCCTCGGCCGACAGCGGCGTGGTGGTGGTCTTGCCCTTGTCGTTGGTCTGGCTGCGGTGGTTCACCACCACCGCGGCGTTCAGTCGGCGCACCACGCCCACCGCGTTGCGCTTCATCTGCACGGTGCGGTCCACCTCGTAGTTGGTGGTGGCCTCGCGGCGGCCGCCGCCGCCCACCTGGCCGGCCTGGGCGGCCTGCAGGGGGGCCGACGCGCCGTTCACGGGGGCCGTGGCCGGCACCGGCGGCTGGTTGGTCGCGGCGCCGGGCACACCGGCAGGCTGGGCCGTGCCGGGGGCGTTGGCCTCGCTGGTCATCTGGCTGCGCACGGCCGCCGGCTGGTCGCCCTGGTTGGGGCGGAACTGCTCGCTGGTCGATTCGACCTGGGTGAAATCGACGTCGGCGGTGACGGTGGCACGCAGGTTGTCGCGGCCCACCACCGGCTCCAGCAGCGCGGTCACGCGGTCGAGGTAGCCCTTCTCGACCTGGGCCACGTATTGCAGCTGCTGCTCGTTGAGCAGCTTGTTCGGGTCTTCGTCCTGCTGCGACAGCAGCGCGCCGCGCTGGTCGAGCACGCTCACCGACTTGGGCGACATCTCCGCCACGCTGGACGACACCAGGTGCACGATGCCGGCCACCTGGGCGCGGTCGAGCATGCGGCCCGGGTGCAGCGTGAGCATGACGCTCGCGCTGGGCTTCTGCTGTTCGCGGAAGAAGCCATTCTGGTTGGGCAGCGCCAGGTGCACGCGGGCGTCCTGCACGCCGTCCACCTTGATGATGGTGCGCACCAGCTCGCCCTCGAGCGCGCGCTGCATGTTCACCCGCTCCTGGCGGTCGGTCTGGCCGAAGCGGCTCACGTCGAGCAGCTCGTTGCCCACCACGCTGGCCTTGGGCATGCCCTTGGCGGCCAGCTTCATCTTCACGTCGTACAGGCGCTCGGCGGGCACCTGGATGGCACCGCCACCTTCGCTGTAGCGGTAGGGCACGCCCATGGTGCCCAGCTCGGAGACGATGGCACCGGCGTCCTTGTCGGGCAGGCCGCTGTAGAGCACGCGCCAGTCGCCCTGGTTGGCCCACATGGCGGTGGCCACCACGGCGGCGATGAGCAGCGCACTGGCGACGCCCAGCTTCATCTTCGCGGCAGCGGGCAGGGCGGCCAGGCGACCGAGCAGGCCGTTGGGGGCCGTTTCGGGGACCAGGGCGACGGGGGCGGCGGCGGTGGCTTCCATGGGTGGCAGGGTTCTCGAGTGCCTGGCCATTGTTTGGCAAGCTTGAGCGCGAAAAGCGGGGAAGAAGCCCGACAAACCCCCGGCAGTTCGCACCATCGCGCGGGCGGCCCTGTCCTTACAGTCCCGTCCAACGCCCCGCGATGGGAGGTGACCCCATGGACATGAAGCTCAAGCCCTTCGATTTCGCCGATGCCGTGGCCCGCGCCGGCCTGGCGCGCGACGGCATGCCCGTGGCGCGCACCGCCAAGACGGCCGCGCCCAGCGGCGGCGCGGACGCGGTCAGCTTCTCCGACGCGATGAAGAACGCGTTGAAGGCGGTGAGCAGCCAGCAGTTCGAGACCGAACGGCTGCAGAAGGAATTCCAGCTCGGCAACCCGGCCGTGAGCCTGGAGGAGACCATGATCGCGATGCAGAAGTCGCAGATCGGTTTCCAGGCCGCCATCTCGGTGCGCAACCGCTTCGTGCAGGCGTACACCGAGGTGATGAACATGCAGGTGTAGAGCCCACGCCCTGGGCGGCTCAGGCTCAGTCGAGCTGGAGCATGCGGCGGCGTTTCTGGGTCTGGTCGATGTAGCGCTGCAGGGCCCGGGTGTCGTCGGGCGGCAGGTGCATCAGTTCGCAGCCCAGGCGCACGCCGCGCGATTCGGGCTGGATCGAGGTGACGTGGTGCACGACCAGGGTGCCGCGCAGCAAGGTGCCGGCATCGAGCTCGATCACCGCGTCGTTGATCTGCACGCCGGGCTCCACCATGGGCAGGTCGGAAGGCATGAACAGCGCGCAGCCGCCCACGCTCACGTCCAGCAGGCGCAGCTCGAGCGTCATCTCGGGAATGGCGGGGTGGCGAAAGCGCGCGGTGGGCGCGTGGCGCTCCAGCGGACGCACGCGGTAGGTGCCGCGGCGCTGGAAGCGGAACAGCTCGCGCGGCATCGCCGCCTGCAGCACGCAACTGGAGCGGCCGTGCACGAGCATGCGGTCGACCACGTCGAACTGCAGCTTCACCTGATCGAGGTAGCCCACCGCCACGGCCTCGTCGGCCTCGACCAGGCGGTGCACCTCGGGGGCCATGAGGTCGGCGGTGAAGGCCAGCCGGCCGTGCGCGGCGTCGATGGCCCACAGCGAAGTGGCGTACGACGACCCGTCGGAGCCGTTGAGGTTGACGGTGACGCCGCGGTCCATCAGCGACTTCAGCAGTGCCCGCACCTCGGCGGCCTCGCGCACGCGGAACGCATCGAGCGCCCCGGGCGAGCCCAGGGCGTCGAGATCGGCAGGACGGGTGTCGGAGGTCATCGCGGGGCCCGGCGGCGCGCCAGGTTCAGTGCAGGGTCTTGGACTTGCCGGCGAGCATCTTGTCGAGGTCGTCCAGCCAGGGCTCGGCCAGGTGGCGGATCTCGGCGTCGTTCAGCAGGATGCGCTGCATGATGCGCGACTTGAGTTTCGCCTCCTCGTCGCGCAGCGTGCGTTCCTGGGCGGCGTGCTTGAGCTGGGAGATGAGCACGGCACACGCGCCCTCCAGCTTCACCACCTCGTCCCAGTTGCCGTTGCGCGCGGCGTCGAGCATGTCGGCGCTCGCCCGTTCGATGGCTTCGTAGTAGTTCAGCAGCGTGTGGCTCATGGTAGTGGCCTGGGCGGGCAGGCTCCGGAGGCGGTGGGCGGTGTCGGGGCGGTGGGCCATCAGTTCGCCAGGGCGGGCGCGCGCTGGCCGATCTCGCGCCAGGCGTCGCGCAGCGGCTCCATCAGGCGCTGGCATTCGTCGAGGATCTTCTCGTCGTTGCGCAGGTTGGCCTGCGTCAGCCGCATGGTGAGGTAGTCGTACAGCGCGCGCAGGTCCTGCGCGAGCTGGCCGCCTTCGGTGAGGTTGAGGGCCGACTTCAGGCCCTCCTCCACGATGCGCGCGGCACGCGAGATCGCCCGGCCCTTGGCCTCGATCTGGCCGTTGCGCATGGCGCCGCGGGCGCTGGCGATCGATTCCATGTAGCCGTCGAACAGCATCGCGATCAGGCGATGCGGCGAAGCGGCTTCCACGCCGGTTTCCACACCCACCTGACGGTAGGCGTTGGCCATGGCGCCGACACGACCGAACGGGGAGGACATCGCGGGGCTGTACATATGTCGATGCGGTTGCGAGAACGTGATGTGTGGGATATCGGCCCGGCCCGCGAAAACCTTGAGGGGCACGCCACGCCCGAACCGCCCCGGGTTTGCCCGCTTGATCTCGCTAAAGCCGGCGTGCCCCGAAATGGCAAAAGGCGGGCCCGAAGCCCGCCTTTCCTGCACCGACGCCGAGGCGCCACCGCCCGCGCGTCAGCCCAGGCCGCTGATCATCTGGCTCACGTAGCTGCTGGTGCCGTTGAGCCTGGCCATCATCTGGTCCAGCGCCTCGTACTGCGCACGCAGGCGCTTCTCGGTCTGCTCCAGGCGCGTTTCCATGGCGTCCTGGCGGTCTTCGTTGCGGTCCAGCGTGGCCTGCAGGCCGCCCTTGCGCGACTCCACCGTGCCCTCGGTGCCCAGCACCACGCCGGCCCAGTCGTCGAAGCGCTGCATGAAGCCCTGGCTGGCGGTGCTGCCGGTGCCATCGGCGCCGAAGAGCTTCTCCAGGTCGTCCAGGTGCGTCAGCGCGTCCTCGATGCCGGTGGTGCTCTTCTTGAGCGTGCCGTCCTTGTTCATCTCGATGCCGATGTCGGACAGGCGGCTGTACAGACCGCCCCCGGTGAACTCCTCGTTCAGCAGGTTGCGCATCTGCGACACCAGGCCCACCGCCGCCGAGTCCCCCTGCAGCGTGGCCGCCTTCTTGGTGGCCTCGTCGTACTTGGTCTGCGTCTTCAGGTAGCCCATCAGGGTGTTGAAGGCCGAGATGAAGGTGTCGATCGACTTGGTGATCTCTTCGGTGTCCGTCTCCACCAGCACCTCGGCCGCCGTGGTGGTGGCCTCGTGCAGTTCCAGCGTCACGCCTTCCAGCGCGCCGGTGACGGTGTTGCTCGCGGAGCTGATGTCGATGCCGTCGATCTTCAGCTTCGCATTCTGGGCGGCCTGCGCCAGGTCCATGGGCGAGCTGCCATCGGTCGCGGTGAACCCCAGCATGGACAGCCCGGTGTCCGGGTCGCCGTCGTCCGAGTCCTCCGTGGCGCTGAGCCGGAAGCCGCTGGTCTCGCCCGTGCCGTTGGAGCGCAGCACCAGGCGGTCGCCGGAGGCGTCGGTCACCACCGAGGCGGTCACGCCGGCACCGGCGGCGTTGATCTTGTCGCGGATGTTGGCCAGCGTGTCATCGGCATCCACCGTGACGTTCTTCGACGTGCCGCTGCCGGTGAAGGTGTTGCCCGACCAGCTGCCCAGCTCCAGCGTGAGCGTGCCCGCGCCGATGGGCGTGGTGGCCGGCTTGACCGAGGGGCTGGAGACGGTCTGGCCGGTGGCCAGCTGCGAGATGGTCACCGTGTGCCGCCCGGCCGCGGCGCTGCTGTCGGACGAGACGGTCAGCGCCGTCGCGTTCGAGGTCGAGGCCTTGAGCTTGTTCCAGATGCTGACGGACGACAGGTCCTGCGCAGCGTCCTGCAGCGCCGAGACGTGGCTGGAGATGGTGCCCCACACCGAGATCTTGGACGACAGCGTGCTCGCCTCGGTCTGCATAAGCTGCAGCGGGCGGCGCTCGGTGGACATGAGCGCGGAGATGATGCCTTCGGCGTCGAGGCCGCTGCCGACGCCGAGCGATGAGACACTGGCCATGGGATTCCTTCCGGGGGTCTGTCGGTTGTCGGCCGGCGGGCGCCGAACTTGAGGCCAACGACAACGCGCCGCGGGCAGCGCGTGGAGCGCTCAACGCTTTCCACGGTGCCGGCGGCGCGTGTCGGGGGGGCGCCAGGCGGCGCCGGTGTCAGTTGCCCAGCAGGCGCAGCACCTGCTGCGGCAGCTGGTTGGCCTGGGCCACCATCGCCGTGCCGGCCTGCTGCAGGATCTGCGCGCGGCTCATGTTGGCCGTCTCGGCCGCGAAGTCCGCGTCCATGATCCGGCTGCGCGCCGCGGCCTGGTTCTCCACCGATTGCTGCAGGTTGGAGATGATGGCGTCGAAGCGGCTCTGGGCCGCACCGAAGGTGGCGCGCGTGTTGTTCACCAGGTCCAGGGCCTCGTCGATGTTGTCGATCACCGCCGCGATCGCGCTGGTGTCCGCCGTCGAGTCGATCGCCGCCGAGCTGGCCGTGATGGCGGTGATCTCGCTGGCCGAGGTCATGTTCTCGGTGGAGATGCTGATCAGGTCGTCGGTGGTCGTGTTGGCGCCGATCTGGAAGTCCATCGTCGTCGCGTCCGCGCCGAGGATGTGCTTGCCGTTGAACGTGGTGCCGCCCAGCACGCGCGAGATCTCCGCCTGCAGTTCGCCGAACTCCTTGTCCAGCGAGTCCTTGTCGGAGCTGGAGTTCGTCCAGTTGCGCGCCTGGATGGCCAGCTCACGCATGCGCTGAAGCGCGTCGCCCACCTTGGACAGCGCACCTTCGGCCGTCTGGGCCAGCGAGATGCCGTCGTTGGCGTTGCGCACCGCCACGTTCATGCCGCGCACCTGGGCGTTCATGCGCTCGGCGATCGCCAGGCCGGCCGCGTCGTCCTTGGCGGAGTTGATGCGCAGGCCCGAGGACAGGCGCTGCATGGACACCGCCAGCGACGACTGCGAGCTGTTGAGGTTGCGCTGCGCGTTGAGCGAGGCGATGTTGGTGTTGATGGTCTGTGGCATGTGAGCACCTCTTCAGTAGACGACTGCGCCCGGCGAAGGTGCCGGTACTTCCCGGACGCCCCGGCTCGGTGAGGAGCCGCGGTGTCCACAAAGCCCGGCACGGAGTCACCGACGCTCGGTCGCCAGTGCCTGTCGGACCACGCTCGCCTGTTCGGTGAGCGTTGGACGGATTCTGAAGAGGCACGCGCTTCGGCAAAGACCCGAAATGCGGCAGGCTGACCCGCCTTTTCCGGCCCCTGAATGGCGCAGCCCCCGGGCCTGCGAAGGCGCCGGGGGCTGGCGGGGTGCGGCGGCCGCGGGGCGTTGGCCCCGCGGCCGTGTCGCGATCAGCGCAGCAGGGACAGCACGCCCTGGGGCAGCTGGTTGGCCTGGGCGACCATCGCCGTGCCGGCCTGCTGCAGGATCTGCGCGCGGCTCATGTTGGCGGTCTCCGAGGCGAAGTCGGCGTCCATGATCCGGCTGCGCGCCGCGCTCTGCGCTTCCACCGCCTGCTGCAGGTTGGCGATGATGGCGTCGAAGCGGCCCTGGGTGGCGCCGAAGGTGGCGCGCTGGTCGTTGATGGTGTCGATGGCCGCGTCGATGTCGTCGATCACCGCGGCGATGGCGCTGGCGTCGGCGGTCGAGTCGATGGTGGCGCTGGAGCCCGTGACGGCCGTGATGTCGCTGTTGGCCGTCATGTCCTCGGTCACCAGGCTCACCTCGTCGTTCACCGTGGTGTTGGCACCGACCTGGAAGGTCAGCGTGGTCGCGTCCGCACCCAGCACCTTCTTGCCGTTGAAGCTGGTGCCGCCCAGCACGCGGGTGATCTCGGCCTGCAGCTCGCCGAATTCCTTGTCCAGCGAGTCCTTGTCGGAGCTGGAGTTGGTGGCGTTGCGGGCCTGCACCGCCAGCTCACGCATGCGCTGCAGGGCGTCACCCACCTTGGACAGCGCGCCTTCGGCCGTCTGGGCCAGCGAGATGCCGTCGTTGGCGTTGCGCACCGCCACGTTCATGCCACGCACCTGGGCGTTCATGCGCTCGGCGATGGCCAGGCCGGCCGCGTCGTCCTTGGCCGAGTTGATGCGCAGGCCCGACGACAGGCGCTGCATGGACGTCGTCAGCGACGACTGCGAGGCGGACAGGTTGCGCTGCGCGTTGAGCGAGGCGACGTTGGTGTTGATGGTCTGAGGCATGTGGGTTCTCCTGCAAGGTTGCCAAAACGTCTTCCGGTTAAAGCACCGGCGTCGATACGCAAATGCCGGGCTCCTCCGGTCGGGCGGCTGTCGCTGCTGCGAGGGTGGCCGCCTGGCCCTTGGGTCTCACCGGACCGCAGGGCCCGCGTGGCGAACCCTGTTGGTGTGCATATCGGAACGTTGTCGGAAAACCTTGAGGGTCTTCTGCGCCTCGACCCCAAGGCGCCCTTCCCAGGGCGCCTTGGCGGGCCGGTCAGGCGGGGGCCGGGGCCGCCTCGCCTGCCGTCACCCCTTGCGGGGCGACGCTGCCCTCATCGAAGAAGCGACAGCACTTGCTGCGGCAACTGGTTGGCCTGGGCGATCATCGCCGTGCCGGCCTGCTGCAGGATCTGCGCGCGGCTCATGTTGGCGGTCTCCGAGGCGAAGTCCGCGTCCATGATCCGGCTGCGCGCCGCGCTCTGCGCCTCCACCGCCGACTGCAGGTTGGAGATGATGGCGTCGAAGCGGCCCTGGCTGGCACCGAAGGTGGCGCGCTGGTCGTTGATGGTGTCGATGGCCGCATCGATGTCGTCGATCACGCCGGCGATGGCGCTGGCGTCCGCCGTCGAGTCGATGGTCGCGCTGGAGCCCGTGACGGCCGTGATGTCGCTGTTGGACGTCATGTTCTCCGTGGTGATGGAGACCTCGTCGTCCGTGGTGGTGTTGGCGCCGATCTGGAAGGTCAGCTGGGTCGCGTCCGCACCCAGGATCTTCTTGCCGTTGAAGCTGGTGCCGCCCAGCACGCGGGTGATTTCCGACTGCAGCTCGCCGAACTCCTTGTCCAGCGAGTCCTTGTCGGAGCTGGAGTTGGTGGCGTTGCGGGCCTGCACCGCCAGCTCACGCATGCGCTGCAGGGCGTCGCCCACCTTCGACAGCGCGCCTTCGGCCGTCTGCGACAGCGAGATGCCGTCGTTGGCGTTGCGCACCGCCACGTTCATGCCACGCACCTGGGCGTTCATGCGCTCGGCGATGGCCAGACCGGCCGCGTCGTCCTTGGCCGAGTTGATGCGCAGGCCCGACGACAGGCGCTGCATGGACGTGGACAGTTGGGACTGCGACGCCGAGAAGTTGCGTTGCGCAGTCAGCGAAGCCACATTGGTGTTGATCACAGCAGGCATTTGGTCACTCCTTCAAGGGGCCTGTGGACGGATGACCCTTGACCGGGTCCCTGGTTCGAGCCCCCACTTGATAAGGGATGGGGCCGTGCACTGGATTTCGGACTGGTGATCCGCCGACTTGAGGTTTTTTTTTGCCGCTTATCGTCGGATCACCCGACACGGGCTGCAGGCCGCTCGCCCGCCACGCATGACGCACCCCTCCCCCAAGGAGGGCCGGCGGGACCGGAGCCCGCACGCCGGCACGCCCGAACTGGCGGGCGCAATGGCCTGTTTATCGGCCGTTGCGCCGTGCCACCCAAGCCTAAAGTGCGCGCGATGCTCCACGCCGTGCCCGCCCACCCCGCCGCCGCCCCGCGCCGCGTGGCGCGCGTCATGATCGTGCGCGACGAGGCCGCGCAGATCGGTCCGGCCCTGGCCAGCGTGGCCGGCTGCGTGGACGAGATGGTGGTGCTGGACACCGGCTCGGTGGACGACACGGTGGCCATCGCGCAGGCCGCGGGCGCACGCGTGGGCCACTTCACCTGGGTGGACGATTTCGCCGCCGCACGCAACGCCGCGCTGGCGCTGACCGACGCCGACTGGCGCGTGGTGCTGGACGCCGACGAGCGGCTCGAGGCCGGGCACGAGGTGCTGCATGCGCTGCGCCACGCCGAGCCCGGCTTCGTCGGCTGCGTGCGCGTGGACAGCGTGGACGACGGCGGCGCGGCCGGCCCCGCGCGCGCGGGCGCCTGGATCAGCCGCGTGCTGCCGCGGGGCGTGGCCTACGCCGGGCGCGTGCACGAGCAGCCGGTGCACACCCTGCCGGTGCGGCGCCTGCCCATCACGCTGCGGCACGAGGGCTACCGCCAGGCGGCGCTGGCGGCCAAGGCCGGGCGCAACCGCGCGTTGCTCGAGCGCATGGTGGCCGAGCAGCCCGGCGACGCCTACGCCTGGTACCAATGGGCCAAGGACCACGACGTGTACGGCCGCCACGCCGAGGCACTCGAGGGCTTCGACCGCGCCCAGTCGCTGCTGGGCGCGGCCCAGCCGGCGTGGACACACGACCTGGCCGTGCGCCGGCTGCATGCCCTGAAGTGCGTGGGCCGCCATGCCGATGCGGTGGTGCAGGCCGAGACCGACATGGCCCGCTGGGGCGACTCGCCCGACTTCTTCTTTGCGCTGGGCGACCTGCTGCTGGACTGGGCCGCGGAGGAGCCGGCGCGCGCCGACGCGCTCATTCCCATGATCGAGGCGGCCTGGCAGCGCTGCCTGGCCATCGGCGAGCGCCCTGAGCTCGAAGGCGCCGTGGCAGGCCGCGGCAGCCACCTGGCGGCCACCAACCTGGCCGTGCTGTACGAAGGCATCGGCCGGCCCGATGACGCACGCGCCGCCCGCGCGCTGGCGGGCCCCGCCGGATAAGCACCGCCCCGGCGCCGTTTTTCCGGCCCTGGCCCGCACGCGCGGCTGCCTACAGTGGCCGCACCATGAAAGATGCCCCCACGCGCGCGGAGCGCCACCGTCAGGCCGGCCTGAAGGCCCTGCAGGCGCGGCAATGGCCGGCGGCCGTGGCCGAGTTCGAGCGCGCCGCGCGCCTGGCGCCGGCCGACGCCGCCGTGCAGCTGCACCTGGCCGGGGCGTGCGCCCGCGCCGGCCGCCAGGACGACGCCATCGCCGCCGCCCGCCGCTCGCTGGCGCTGAACCCGGCGCACGCCATGGCCTGCCGCGCGCTGGCCGAGCTGCTGATCCAGCAGAACCGCTGCGCCGAGGCCGCCGCGGTGTTCGACGAGTTCCCCGCCGACGCCCCGCGCGACCACGACTGGCACAACGCGCGCGGCAACGCGCTGTTCCTCGCCGGGCGCCTGCCCGACGCCGTGGACGCCTTCTTCCAGGCGCTGGCCCTGCGCATCGATGCGGCGCTGGTGCACTACCGCCTGGGCCTGGTGTTCAAGGACATGCACATGACGCGCGAGGCCACCGAGTGCTTCCGCACCGCCGTCTCGCTGGACGACGGCCGCGTGCGGGCCCTGGCTCTCTCGCTGCTGGTGCACGAGGGCCGGCAGACCTGCGACTGGCAGTGCACCGGGCAGGACACCGCGGCCCTGCTGGCTGCGCTGGACGATGCGGACGACGGCCTGGGCCAGCTGCTCTCGCCCTTCGCCCTGCTCGCCGTGGACGCCACCCCCGCGCAGCAGCGCCGCATCGGCATGCTGCGCACCCGCGGCCTGACGCGCGGCGTGGTGCCGCTGCCCCCGCCGCCGCGCCCGCGCCGGCCCGGCCCCATCCGCGTGGGCTATCTCTCCAACGATTTCTACCAGCACGCCACCTCGGTGCTGATGGCCGAGCTGCTGGAGCGGCGCGACGGCCAGCGCTTCCACGTCACGCTGTACTCGCACAGCCCGGACGACGGCAGCGCGGTGGCCGCCCGGGTGCGCGCCGCCTGCGATGCCTTCGTGGACGTGACGCACCTGTCCAACGCCGCCGTGGCCCAGCGCATGCGCGCCGACGGCATCGACATCGCGGTGGACCTGAAGGGCCACACCCGGGGCAGCCGCTTCGAGGTACTCGCCCACCGGCCTGCCCCCGTGCAGGTGGCTTACCTCGGCTACCCCGCCACCACGGGCGCCGACTTCATCGACTACCTGATCGGCGACCCGGTGGTGACCCCGCTGGCCCACGCGGCGAACTACAGCGAGCACATCGCCCAGCTGCCCCACAGCTACCAGCCCAACGACCGCCACCGCGCCCTGCCCGCCGCGCCCACGCGCGCATCGCTCGGGCTGCCCGACGACGCGGTGGTGCTGTGCTGCTTCAACCAGACCTACAAGATCTCGCCGCACATGCTGGACCTGTGGGCCCGCATCCTGCACGGCGCGCCCCGCGCGGTGCTGTGGATGCTGGCCTGGAACCCGCATGCGCGCGCCAACCTCACCCGCGAGCTCACCGCCCGCGGCGTGCCCGAGGCGCGCGTGTGCTGGGGCGACAAGCGCACGCTGTCGCAGCACATCGCCCGGCTGCGCTGCGCCGATCTGTTCCTGGACACCTGGCCCTGCAACGCCCACACCACCGCCAGCGAGGCGCTGTGGGCCGGCGTGCCGGTGCTCACGGTGCCGGGCGCCACCTTCGCCTCGCGCGTGGCGGCCAGCCTGGTCAGCGCCTGCGGCCTGCCCGAGCTGGCCTGCGCCGACGACGAGGCCTACGTCGACATGGCCACCGCCCTGGCCAACGAGCCCGCCACGCTCGCCGGCCTGAAGGCGCACCTGGACGCCCAGCGCCTGCAGCTGCCCCTGTTCGACACCGACCGCTACGCGCGCGACTACGAGGCGATGCTGCAGCGCATGTTCGACCGCGCCCAGGCCGGCCTGCCACCCGAGGCGCTCCCCGCTGCCTGAGCCCCTCCCCTGTCGGCCTGAGCCCCACCCCGTTCGGCCTGAGCCCGTCGAAGGCCCCCGTTCGGCCTGAGCCCCACCCCCGGTCGGCCTGAGCCGGTCGAAAGGCCCCTCCCGCCGCCGTTAGCATCCCCGCCCATGAAGATCCTTCTCCTGGGCAAGGACGGCCAGCTCGGCTGGGAACTGCAGCGTGCGCTCGCGCCGCTGGGCGAGCTGGTCGCCGCCGGCCGCCGGGGCGACGGCCCGGTGGCCGACCTGGCACAACCCGAATCGCTCGTCGCGCTGGTGCGCGCCGTGCAGCCCGCCATCATCGTGAATGCCGCGGCGCACACCGCCGTGGACCGCGCCGAGTCGGAGCCCGGGCTGGCCCAGGCCCTCAACGCCGACGCGCCCGGCGTGCTGGCGCGTGAAGCGGCCGCGCTCGGCGCCACGCTGGTGCACTACAGCACCGACTACGTGTTCGACGGCAGCGGCCACGCCGCGCGGGACGAAGACGCGCCCACGGCGCCCTTGAGCGTGTACGGCCGCACCAAGCTCGCCGGCGAGCAGCAGGTGCGGGCCAGCGGCTGCCGCCACCTCATCCTGCGCACGAGCTGGGTGTATGCGGCGCGCGGCGGCAACTTCGCGCGCACCATGCTGCGCCTGGCCGCCGAGCGCGACGAGCTGCGCGTGATCGACGACCAGGTCGGCGCGCCCACCGGCGCCGAGCTCATCGCCGACGTCACCGCCCACGCGCTGCGCCGGCTGGCCCAGGCCCCCGAGCTGTCCGGCCTGTACCACCTGGCCGCCGCGGGCGAAACCAGCTGGCACGGCTACGCCCGCCACGTGATCGAGTGGGCCCGCGCGCGCGGCCAGGCGCTGCGCGTGGCGCCCGAGGCGGTGCGCCCCATCCCCACGCGCGACTACCCCACCCCGGCGGCGCGCCCGCTCAACTCCCGCCTGGACACGCGCCGCCTGCGCGCCGCCTTCGGCCTGCACCTGCCGCCCTGGCAGCCCGGCGTGGAGCGCATGCTGGGCGAGGTGCTGTTCCCGCGCTGAGCCGCGCATCGCCCTGACGCGCTGCCGCGCGCCTGCGCCCGCGGCTGCACGCTGCAGCGGCTGGCGCGGCAGGACATGCTGTTCCGGGCGGGGCAGCCCTGCACGGCGCTGCCCGTGGTGGTGACGGGGCAGGTGCGGCTGTACGCGGCTTCGTCGGGGGGCCAGGAGAAGGTGATCGAGCTGGTCGGGCCGGGCACCTGCGTGGAGCAGGCGCCCTTGTTCACCGGGGCGCCGCACCAGGTCAACGCCCAGGCGCTGGCCGACTCGCTGCTGATCGCCGTCTCCAAGCAGGCGGTGGTCGCCGAGATCGGCAGCGACCCGCGCTTTGCCCTGCGCATGCTGGGCAGCGTGTCCCAGCGGCTGGACGGGCTGATGCAGCATGTGCAGGCCGACACGCTGCACAGCGGCCCGCGGCGGGTGGTGGACTTCCTGTTGCGCCAGCGCCGGCATGCGGACCGCGACGCGGCCGCGGCCACGGTGTCGCTGCAGGCCAGCAAGGCGACCATCGCGTCGCTGCTGTCGGTGACCCCGGAATACCTCTCGCGCGTGCTGCGCGCGCTGGAGGCCGACGCGCTGATCCGCATGGACCGGCGCGACATCCGCATCCTCGACGCGCCGCGCCTGTCGGCCTATGGCCCCGTGGCGGGTGCCCGTGCGCCGGGGCGCCGCGCCCGGCAGTCGGCGGGCGTCCACCTCTGCTGAGGCGACGCACCCGGCGCGCGGCTGGCCGGCTTTCGGCCTTTTTTCCCCGCTTTGCGCGGCGGACGGCTGCCTAGAGTGGGAGGCACCGGCGCCTTGCCGGCGCCAGCCGCGCCCGTCGCGGGCCACCTGCCATGAACCTTCCTGCCGTCCACCTTGCGATCATGCAGCCCGTGGGCTACGTGCATTCCCTGGGCTTCCTGGACCAGGCGCGGTACTTCCGCCACCAGTTCCGCCGCATGGGCGCGGAGGTGACGATCTCCAAGAACCGCCTGCGCGAGGACGCGGTCAACTTCGTGTTCGGCGCCCACCTGGGCTTTCCGTCCGAGTGGACACGCCGCCACGCCTGCGTGTTCGTGCAGCTCGAGCAGCTGGGCCACGGCGGCGCCAAGGTCAGCGCCGAGTACCTGGACCTGCTGCGCCGCAACGCGGTGGTGGACTACGACGCCGCCAACCTGGCCAGCTACGCGGCCGACCCGGCGGACGTGCCGCTGGTGCCCTTCCTGCATGCACCCTACCTGCGCGGCGAGCAGTCTCCCGCGCTGGAGGACCGGCCCATCGACCTGCTGTTCTTCGGCAGCATGAACCCGCGCCGTCGCGCATTCTTCGAGCGGGTGGAGGCCAGCGGCGTGCGCATCTCCACCTTCGACCACGCCATCTACGGCGCCGAGCGCGACCACTACATCCGCCAGGCCAAGGCGGTGCTGAACTGCCACTTCTACGAGACCAGCCGCTTCGAGCAGGCGCGCGCCTTCCACTGCCTGTCGCTGGGCACGCCCGTGATCTCGGAGCGCACCGCCCAGACGCAGCCGCCCGCCGCCTTCGAGCAGGCGGTGTTCTGGCTCGACGCCGCCGACCCGGCCGCCTTCTTCCGCGAGCGCTTCGCCACCCCAGCCTTCTTCGACGAGGCCCGCTCCCGCCTGGCCAGCTTCGCCCAGGTGGACCCGATCGAGGCCTATGCCGACCTGCTGGCCTTCGCCGCCGGCTTCGCCCAGGCCCATGCCAACACCCGCCCCGCCGAGGCCTGGCGCCCCACGCGCGTGAACCTCGGTTCGGGCAAGGACTACAAGCCCGGCTGGCTCAACATCGACATCCTGGAACGCGCCGAGCCCGACCTGGTGCTCGACCTGGGCCAGCCCGTGCAGCTTCCGCTGGAAGCGCCCACCTGCCGCGGGGGCGCCGTGCGTCTGGAGCCCGGCCAGCTCGACGTGGTGTACGCCAACAACGTGCTGGAGCACGTGCCCGACCTGCCGATGTTGATGACCCAGGTGCTGGCGCTGCTCAAGGAAGGCGGCCGCTTCCAGATCGAGGTGCCCTACGAGAAGGCGCTCACCGCCTGGCAGGACCCGACGCACCTGCGTGCGCTGAACGAGAACTCGTGGCTGTATTACACCGACTGGTTCTGGTACCTGGGCTGGTTCGAGCACCGCTTCCACATCGACAAATTCGAGTGGCTGGACCTGAAGCTGCAACCCTGCGCCAAGGAGCAGGCGGCCTTCATGAAGCTGGACCTGCGCAAGATCGCCACCACGGTGCGCGAGCGCACGGTGGCGCGCGCGATGCGGCCTGACTTCGGTGGTATCGAGGACGACGACGACCTCGACGCGGCGAGCGGGCCCGCCGAGGCGCCCGTCGCCGAACCCACCCCTTGCCGCACCGCGTGAGACCCCATTCTGGAGCCCTGAGATGAGCGACGCACCCGTCTTCCTGTTCCTCAGCTTCGAGCATCCGAACAATGCCGTCGATACGGTGGCTGAGGCCATGGCGCTGGGTCTGCGCGCGCACGGTGTGGACGCGGCCGTGTGCACGCTGCCGCGCGACCTGCCCAAGCTGGCCCAGCTGCCGCCCGAGCGCGTGGCGGGGCTGATGTCCCTGGGCTCGCTGCCGCTGACGGCACGCATCGGCGGGCGCCTGCTGTGGGAGCACTTCCCCGTGCCGGTGTCGCTGTTCCTGCTCGACGCGCTGCCCTATGACCTGGCGCGCGTGCCCGGCATGGCCACCTTCCTGGAGGCCGCGCTGCAGAACCCGCGGCTGTCGCTCGTGTCGCCGGAGGACGGCTACCGCCGCTGGCTGGGCGAGGCCCTGCCGGTGCGGTGGACGCACCTGCCTTTCGGCGCATTCCCCGCCGTGCAGCCCGGCCGAGTGGTCGAGCCGCCGCAGGCGCGCGTGTGCGTCATCGGCACCGTGGGCAGCGAGCTCGGCGGCAGCCCGGTGGGCGAGACGCTGGATGCGCTGCTGCAGCGCGTGCTCGGCGGCGCCGCGCCGGCCCGCCGCGCGCGCCTGGCCGAGGCACTGACCGCGCCCGACGCGGCCGCCATGCCTGCGCTCACGGTGTGCCGCGAGCTGGGCTGGAGCCCGGCCGACGCCCTGCACAGCCAGCGCCTGCCGGTGCTGATCGCCATCGATTCCTGGGTCAAGCGCGAGCGCCGCCTGGCCGCGGTGCGCAGCCTGGCCGGCATCCCCTGCGATTTCTTCGGCCGCGGCTGGGCCGAGCTGCTGGGCGAGGTGCCCGGCTTCCGCCACGTGGGCCAGGTGCACCACGGCGACATCGCGCGGCTGGTGCCGCACTACATGGCGGTGCTCAACTTCGACCCCAACTGGTCGCACGGCGTGCATGACCGGGTCTACACCGCCACCGCCATGGGCACGCGCGTGCTGACCAACACCAACGAGGCCCTGGCCGGCGCGGCCCTGCCAGGCGACCTGGTGGCCACCTACGACGCCAACCGCCCGGCGCTGGCGCAGACCCTGCTCGACGCCGGCTGGCTCGATGCCCTGCCCGCGGCAGCGCGGCCGCGCGCCGAGCTGCTCGCCGGCCACGGCTGGGCAGCGCGCATGGCCGGGTGGTTGTGTGACATGCCGGCCGACAGCGCCGCGCCCGCGCCGCGTGACACCGCCCCGACCGCCCTCCGCACGGCGCCCTCCCCGGCCGCCGCGTCGGCGACGCCCCGTGCGGCCTCGCCCGCGCCCGCCCATCCCCTGATCGCCTCGCTGGCGCTGTGACCATGGCCGCCCCGGTGCTCCAGATCCTCCAGCTCGGCTCCATGGCGCGCTCGGGCGAGACGCTGTTCCTGCGCACGCTGGCCGCCCACCCGCAGGTGCACGTGGTGCACGACCTGCGGCCCACCAACACGCCCGCCGAGACGCGCCTGTTCAACCTGCTGCGCCTGTGGCCGGCCAACGAGATCGACCGCGCCTCGGTGCAGCCGCTGCTCGACCGGCCGCTGGGCAGCCAGGTGACGCACCTGCTGCTCAAGCAGGGCGTCTTCCAACCGCTGCACGACTGGCGCGGCGTGGTGCTGCTGCGCAACCCCTACGCCGTGTTCTGCTCGCTCTGGCGCTACGACGCCCAGCAGGCAGGCGAGCCGGACGAGCCGGCCCGCCACCTGGCGTACTGGAACACCCGCCGCCTGCCCCGGCTGATGGCCTGGGCCGATGCGATGGACCCCGACCTCAGCGCCCGCCTGCGGGGCATGGCCGAGCCCATCGAGCAGTTCCTGTGCTTCTACGCGGCACGCACCCGGCAGCTCGCCGCCTCGGGCCAGCCCATCCTGCCCTACGAGGATTTCGTGAACCGCCACGACGAGGTGCTGCCCTGGCTGTGCGAGACGTTGGGGCTGCCGTGGGACGACCGCGTGATGCAGGCCCACCGTGCGTTCCCGCCCGGCGAGCGCGGCCATGGCGGCATCGACCTGGGTGCGCCCGTGCATGCGTCGCCCGACTGGAAGCGCGCGGCCGACGTGCCGCTGGAGCCCTTCCTCGCCACCGCGGCGGGCCTGGGGCTGGAGCGCTACGTGGACGCCTACCGGGGCGTGCCGGCCGGCGAGGCCGCCACGGCCTGAGGCCGCGGCCCGGCACTGCGCCGGGCCTCTTGGTGCCTCACCAGTTCAGCGAGCGGAAGTTGCCGTCGAACGGGTCGTCCAGCGCGTTGCTGGCAAACGGCAGGTTGGGCGGCAGGAAGGCCTTGAGCCGGCGGATGTCGCCGCAGTCGTAGGCCAGCTCGGGCACCGTGATGCTGCGCTTTTCGAGCAGCACCGAGACGTTGTAGCCGTACTGGTGCACGCGCGCCTGGCGGCAGTCGAAGCCGGCCAGCACCAGCCGGTACAGCAGCAGCCCGGGGTTCCACAGGCTCACGTGGCCGCCCACGATCTGGTGCTTGGCCGGCGGCACGGTGAGCGCCAGCACGCCGCCCTCGGCCAGCGCCCGATGCAGGCGCAGCAGGAAGCCATGCGGGTCCAGCTGGTGCTCCAGCACATGGCTGCACCACACGCAGTCGTAGCGGCGCGGCAGTTCCAGCGTGTTGAAGTCGCCCACGATGCACTGCAGCAGCGGGCTGCGACGCTCGAAGTACACCGACTTGCCGTAGTCGACCGTGGTCACGTCCTTGCCGAAGGCCAGGAAGATCTCGCTGTGTTCGCCCGCGCCGCCGCCCACGTCGAGCACCGAATCGAAGTCGTGCTCGGCGAGCAGCTTCCACAGCGCCTGGTCGGCGAACTGCGGGCGCTTCAGCCCGAGGATGTCGAAGCCGTCCGGGGCGGCACGCGCAGGCGCATGGCGCTCAGGCATGGTCGGCCTCCTCGGCCACGCGCGCGGCGGGTGCGGTGCCTATGGGGGCCAGCGCGCGGCTGGCCGTCTGGCGCAGCACCACGCGCAGGGCGTCCTTCAGGCCATCCATCTCCTGGCGCAGCGTCTCCAGGCGGGCATTCGCCTGGGCCAGCTCATGGCGCAGCGCCTGCGCGTCGCGTCCGCCGGCCGCGTCGGGCGTGGCGGGGCGAGCGGCGGCGGCCGACGCCTGGCCACCGTGCATGGCCACCACCGGGCGATAGAACTCGCTGTGGCGCGCGGCATGGCTGGCGTAGCCCCACCAGGTGTTGTGCAGCTCGCGCAGGTGGTTGGCCCGCGGGGCATGCACCAGGGGGCGCTCGCGACGCCCCTCGGGGTTCAGGATCGAGGCCCACAGCGGCTCGCTGAGGAAATCGTGCGAGGCGATCTGCAGGTAGGCGTCGGGCGCCCAGGCGGCATCGAAGGCCGGCTGGCAGATGGGCGGGGCCAGGCTCAGCGAGGACTTGCCGAACCACTGCGCCTCCTGCAGCACACCCGACGACAGGCCGATCAGCCCCACCGGCTGCTCGCCCGCGAGCAGCTCGTAGGTCTCCACGCTGCACACGGGCACCGGCCGGCCGAGGAGGCGCTCGATCGCCTGGCGCTCGGCTGCCGGGAAGCCGTAGCCCAGCGGATGCGGCTTGTAGAACAGCGGCAGGTCGCCCACCGCCTGGCGCAGCGTGTCGGCATGGTCGCCCACGCGCACGAAGCGGCCCTGGCCGTCGACGAGCGAGGCGTCCTGTTCGGTCTGGCCCACGTACACCCAGGCGCCGTCGCAGGGGCCCGGGCGCTGCAGGCAACGCTGGCGGTAACGCACCTGCGCGGCCATCAGCGCCGCCTCGGCAAACACCTCGTCCATGCGCTGCGCATGGGGGTGGATGCGGGCATGCAGCTCGGCGCTGTTGGTGGCGAAGGCCATGTACAGGTCGCTGGCGAAGCGCAGCGGCGACAGGCGCATGTCCAGCCAGTCCACCCCGCAGCCGTCGAGCAGGCGGCGCAGCCACGTGGGCATCTCGTAGCCCACGATGAGCGCCCCCTCGGGCACGTGCGCCGCCAGGTACTGGGCTGCCGCCGCCGGGATCTCGTGGTAGAGCGCAGCCCACTCGCCGCGGGCCGCCGCCGGCCCGCACAGGCGCACGAAGCGCTCGGCGTCGAAGCCCGGCTTGAGGTTGTGGCGCTGGCCGCGGCGGGGCGACTTGCCCAGGTCCATGCCGCAGGCGTGGAAGACCGGCACGCGGACCAGGTCGTACATCAGCTCCTTGGCCGGCCAGCAGTGGTCACGGGTCAGGTCGTCCAGACAGGCGATGGTGGTGTAGCGCATGGCGGCGGCCCCTCAGGCGTTGTAGTGGGGAAAGGGAATGTGGCTCGGGGCCGGTGTGCCCGAACGCGCGAAGTTCAATCCGGTGCCCGACAGGGCGCTGGACAGCACGCTGGGCAGCAGCGCGCGCGGGTAGCGTTGCCCGCCGCCGTACAGCTCGCCCGACCAGTGGTACAGGTGGTTGGCCAGGTAGCGCGCGAGCTGCATGGCCGTGACGGGCAGCCCCGCCACCGAGTGGTGCAGGTGGCGCAGCAGCGTCTCGGCCTCGGCCACGCTGCCGCCCAGGCAGACGGTGTCGCCGTTCTGCAGCAGGCCGCCGAAGTTCAAATGCAGGTCGGGCGGCGATTCGATGAAGTGCCGCGCCGAGACCATCCAGTCCTCCTGCACGGGCGTGAGGCCGCCGGCACGCGCCAGCGCATGGTTGGGCCCACCCACCGGCCGCGTGTGCTTCACCGGGGTGTCGTCCAGCACGGCCAGGCGCCCCACCTCGCTCAGCCGCGGCCAGAGCGTATCCAGCCCGTAGCCGCTGGCGTTGCCGGCCATCGTGGGCAGCACGCGCGCGAGCATGTCCACCGACAGCACGGGGGCCATGATTTCCACGAAGTTGGTGAATCGCAGCTGGAACGCCGCGTGCTGCAGCGTGATGGCATGCGAGAAGTACGAATCCGGGGTCAGCGCGGGCTGGGCCAGCTCCAGCCGCAGTTCGTCGCACACGGCGAACATGCGCGCCACGGTCTCCGGCTCGCACAGCAGGTCATCGTCGGGCAGCCACACATAGCGGTAGCGCGACACCACGTCCCAGGCCGCGCGCAGGGTGGCTTCCAGGCCGGGCCACTTGGCGCCCTTCTGCAGGTGCACGAAGGCGGCGCCCGGCGCGTCGGGCGCCTCGTCGCCGTACCAGGACAGCGCGTAGTCGAAAGGCAGGCCCTCGATGCCGCGCACCGCATGGGGGTGGAGCGATTTCGGGCCGGCGCGGAACAGGGCCAGGTAGGGCTTGGTCATGGGGGCGTGGCCTCAGGCGGGTTCGGCGGCGACCGGGCTGCCGGCCTCGGCCAGGGGGTAGGCGAGCACCAGGCGCTGCGCCAGCGCCAGGGCCGAGGCCACCACCTGGTCCATGTTGTAGTAGCGGTACTGGGCGAGCCGGCCCAGGAAATGCACGTCCGGCTCGGCCTCGGCCAGGGCCTCGTAGCGCTTGAACAGCGCCTCGTTGTCCGGCCGGGGGATGGGGTAGTAGGGCTCGCCCTCGGCGCAGGGGTACTCGCGCACGATCGAGGTGCCCGGGTGCACCTGGCCCGTCAGGTGTTTGAACTCGGTGATGCGCGTGTAGGCGTGGTCGTTGGGGTAATTCACCGTGCCCACGGCCTGCAGGCGCGGCGTGTGCGGCAGGTGCTCGTGCTCGAAGCGCAGCGAGCGGTAGGGCAAGGCGCCGTGGCAGTGGCCGAAGTAGGCGTCGATGGGGCCGGTGTAGACCGTGAACAGGCGCGGCAGGCTGTGCCGCACCTGCTCGAAATCGGTGCCCAGGCGCAGGCAGATGCGGGGGTGGTCGAGCATGCGCTCGAACATCCGCGTGTAGCCCTCGGCCGGCATGGCCTGGAAGGTGTCGGTGAAGTAGCGGTCGTCGTCGTTGGTGCGCGTGGGGATGCGCGCCGCCACGCCCGCCGACAGCTCCGACAGCTCCAGCCCCCACTGCTTGCGCGTGTAGCCGCGGAAGAAGGTGTCGCACAGGTGGCTGCCCACCGAGTTGAGCACCACGTCCTCCGAGGTGCGCAGCGGCTCGCGCGGCTCGCGGCGCGATTCGAGGAACGCCGCCACGCCGGCCTCGTCCAGGTCCAGCCCGTACAGCGCGTTGATGGTGCGCCGGTTGATGGGGATGGGCAGCTCCTGCTCGCCCACCCGCGCCAGCACCCGATGCTCATACGGCCGCCAGTCGGTGAAGCGCGACAGCCAGGTGAACACCTTCTCGCTGTTGGTGTGGAAGATGTGCGGGCCGTATTCGTGGATCAGCACCCCGGCCGCGTCGTGGCGGTCGAAGGCGTTGCCGGCCAGATGGTCGCGGCGGTCGATCAGCACCACGTCGTGCCCGGCCTCGGCGAGGCAGCGGGCGGTGGTGGCGCCGGCAAAACCGGCACCGACGATCAACACGGACATGGGCCCTCCTGTTCCTCTGGGGTGCACACGCTGCCCAGGGGCGGGGAGCGTGGGGGCCAGTCTAGGAAGCGCCCGCCGGGCCGGATCGAGGGAAAAAGGCCGGAAAACCGGCCGCTGGCGCCCTCACCGTGGGGGTTCCCGCTGACCCCGACCGTGCGGAACATCGGGGCGAAGCCGCGCCCTGCCAGCCCCTTCCCTGGGCATGCCAAGTGCCCTGCGTCGGACGGCGCCCGGCGCGTTTGTAGGAATTTGCCTGACAAGACCGGCGGAAAAAGCCGGACTTCAGGGGCAGAAGTGAACCGATGTTTCCGCCTTGTTTCGGCGCTTACAGTTCATTCCATGCCAGGGAGCCAAGCGCTTCCTACCGCCCCAGACCCGCCGCCGACACTGAAGGAACGAATCATGGACACCCAACAGATCCTGGCCGAGATCCGCGAAGCCAACCTGTCGTACCTGATGCTGGCGCAAAGCCTCATCCGCGCCGACCGCGAGCAGGCCCTGTTCCGCCTGGGCGTGTCGGAAGAGACGGCCAACCTGATCGCCACGCTGACGCCGGCCCAGATGATGAAGATCGCCACCGGCAACACGCTGCTGTGCCGCTTCCGCATGGACGATGATCTGGTCTGGAGCCTGCTGACCAACCACGGCAAGTCGGCCGCCAACGACAGCGTCAGCCGCCTGCATGCGTCCATCCTGATGGCCGGCCGCCACCAGGAAGCAGCCTAAAGCCAGGCCCTGTCGCCGGCGGATCACCCGCCCGGCTCGCCTGATACCAACGCCCCCGGAGGACACCATGGCCACCCGCACCAAGAGCATCCTGACCGAAGCCCGGCAGATCGAGCGCGCCGTCACGCTCATCCAGCTCGGCGCCCGCCTGCAGGTGCTGGAGTCGGAGACCGACCTGTCCTACGAGCGCCTGCTGCGCCTTTACAAGGAAGTGGCGGGCAAGTCGCCGAGCAAGGGCCAGCTGCCCTTCTCGACGGACTGGTTCATGACCTGGCAGCCCAACATCCACGCCAGCCTGTTCCTGAACATCCACGAGTACCTGAACAAGACCTCCGAGATGGAGGAGATCGACACCATCATCAAGGCCTACCAGCTGTACCTGGAGCAGACCGCTGCCCAGGGCCTGGAGCCGATGCTGTCGGTCACCCGCGCCTGGCGCCTGGTGAAGTTCGTGGACAACGGCATGCTCACCATGACCAAGTGCAACAAGTGCGGCGGCCACTACGTGACGCACCCGCACGAGATCGCCAAGCACTTCGTCTGCGGGCTTTGCAACCCGCCGGCGCGCGCCGGCAAGGGCCGCGCCGCGGGCGCCCTGCAGATGCCCAGCGCCAGCGGCCGCCAGGTCGAGATGCACGACGCCGACTGACCCGGCCGGGCGCCCCCAGGCGCCGCATGTGCGAACTCTTACCGGATCAGGGGGCCCATGTGGCCCCCTGCCGCTTCACGGCCCCGCCCTGGCGGCCGATGCCCCCGGTGAGCTGAATCTGTGTTCATGCTTGTCTCCTCCTGGCACGACGCGTCGTGCCTTGTGGCGGGCCCACCCCAGTGGCGGCCCGCCTTTTTCTTGGTGGGCGGGAAAAGCGGGGCATCCCCGGCGCTTCGTTGCCCTTCGCATGGGGCCCGGGTGCCTCAAGCTTCGCTCCGTTGCCGCCGATATCGGGACAGCGACCGCATGAACGAGCGTGCGGGCGCACAACCACAACACCGACCCACCCCTCCCCCGTCACACCATGTTCGTCATCGTCGGCTGGCTGGTCGCCATCGGTTGCATCTTCGGGGTGTACATCGTCCACGGCGGCAACATCGGTGTGATCCTGAAGGCACTGCCCTTCGAGATGATCACCATCTTCGGCGGCGCCATCGGCGCCTTCGTGGCCAACAACCAGCCCAAGGTGCTCAAGGCCACGCTCAAGGGCCTGGGTGGCTGCTTCAAGGGCAGCAAGTACAGCAAGGCGCGCGCGATGGAGCTGCTGGCGCTGCTCTACGAGATCCTGCAGAAGGCGCGCAAGGAAGGCCTGATGTCCATCGAGAAGGACGTCGAGGACCCCCACAACTCGCCCATCTTCCAGAAGTTCCCCACCGTGGGGCATGACCACCACGTGGTGGAGTTCATCACCGACTACCTGCGCATGATGGTGTCGGGCAACCTGAACGCGCACGAGATCGAGTCGCTGATGGACAGCGAAGTGGACACCCACCAC
>JACRBA010000108.1 GCA_016213265.1 Burkholderiales bacterium
ACCGGAGTCGCCGCCACTCCACGCTGGGCTACAGCTCGCCGGTTCGGTTCCTGGAGGACTGGATCAGCAAGCATGCTGCTCAGCAGCCCCTGGCGGCATAAGAGCGGCCCGCTGGAAGACGAAATTCGACGGGCACCTCACGGTACGGGTTGCTGCCGGGTAGGTGGCGCTGTCGATGAAGTCCCCGCAGCCGTAGATGACGATGCCGCAATTCACCGGCGCGCGCTCGAATGTCACCCGGGTGGTCGTGCTCAATGGTGCTTCAGCCAAGCGCCCACCCGCTCCTTCACATAAGGCTCCGGCTTCACCGGCGTGACGACCGCTGGCGGAGGCGGTGGTGGAGTAGTCGCGAAATTCCGCTCCCAGCCGAAGGTGACCGGAAGGCTGTTGGCGATCAACAGAACCCGATCCGGACTCAAGCACATGAGGTGCCCTGGGTCCACGCAATAGGTTCGCGTGAGCGGCATCAAACGCTCGTTCGTCACCCATTGCCTGAAGAGTGCCGCTGCCTGTCGGACCTTAGGTTGGCCGTGGTCGATGTCTGGGGCGGGGCCGTTAGGAGGTTTGGCGACGGCCACATCGGGAAAGCTGAAGGTGCTGCAGTCTTCAACTCCCTTGTTCTCGTAGGCTGCACACAGCCAGATGACGTGGTTGAACTGGTCGTCCGTGTCGGTCGCTGCAGGTCGCTGTGGCGCTTCGCCGGATAGCGGTCCACGCCTCATCGGGGCCTCTGCCAACAACGAGTAGTAAACCTCTGCGGGCGAGAACACCGGTACGTCGCCCGCCCGAGGCGGTTTTGGTTCCGGCGGGACGTCGCTCAACACCTTCGACGGCGGCGGCGGACTTGGGGCCGGTGGCGCGTTGACTATAGCTGGCGCCTTCGAGATCAGGACCGACACAGCCTTGTTGATGTCCTTCAGCAAGCCATCGATTGAACCGGCGGCAACCAGCTTCTTCAGAGCGGGATCTGTGGACGTCGATGCTTCCGCCAGCACCTTCTTGTAGTCGGCTTCCGAACTCTCGCCGACACCCCGAATGCTCGCCCAGACTGCCCCGTTGCTGAAGGCCTGCGGGCAGCTTTGATTTAGGAACGGCGCTGAGAAAACGTCAGAAACCTTGCAACTGCTCCGCGATGCGCACACGGCGACCAGACCATCGAAGCAGTTGGAAATCGAATACAGCAGGCTCGCCTTGTTGGCCGACAGCTCTGCGAGATCCCGGATCGTCAGCTTCTCATTCGGCCTGCTGCCACCTGAAGTGAAGTCGGAGGTGAAAGGGAAGTAGAAGCCGCTCGCCGCGGCGGCCGCAGTACTGTAGAGATCAGCCAGCTCACGATAGCGCCAGACGTTGGCCGACAGCTCGAGCAAGTTGTTTGCATAGAGCTCGTCGTTGAGCAGTTCTTTTGGATAGTTGCTTGCGACCTTGTAGCTCTCCAGCGATATGGCGTACGGCTTTGCGTACCTCTCAGGATCCATCATCTCGAATTCGCTTATCTTCTTGATGATGTTGTCGACTGTGTAGGCTCCTCCGCCCGCAGTCGGCGCAGCTGGCGCAGGGGCGCCCTGGACGGCGACGCCAGCCGGAACGATGCCGGGCTGTCCGCCCGATTGGTTGGTCTCGACGCTCAATTTCTCGTTCGTGCTGTTCTTCTTGAGCAGCGAACTTGCGCTCGCGCTACCAGAGAAGCCGCCGTAGCTGCCCTTGATCGACAGCTTCATGCGCTCGATGATCTCCTTGGAGGTTTCCTGAAGCGAGAAGACGGCGTCATAGCGGCCACCGTTATGGATCGCGGTCACGAACGAGTCACCGCAGCGCCTCTTGAACTCGTCACGAGTCTTCGGTTCCTTGAGCAGAACCAACGCTTCATTGGTGAGCTTGATGCCGTCCTCCCTCTTCGCGGGCACCACGAAGCTTCCACCGTTGTTGACGAACACCTTGCCGTGGATGTTCCTGTTCTTGGAATCGATCTTCACGCTCTGACTGAACGAGGCGCGGCCCGACACCCCTGCGTAGGATGCCTTCGCAGACATCTTCATTTCTCGGAAGAGTTGCTCCCGGTCGTACAGGTCGACGAAGGAGGCTCTTGCCTGAAAGACCGCAAGTGCGCCCGGCGTCGTGCTGACCTCGATGCATCGCTGCTGCGTTCGCTGGCCCAGGTAGGAATCCCAGCCTTGCCCGAGATCGACGCCTGCTGTCGGGTAGTCGTCTTCGCCGACGAGCCGCTCGGAAATCCGCACGGATCCATCATCCACGCTTCCTGGGGCCTTCTGCGGCTGGTTCCGTGCCAAAGACGGGGCGCATGCAAGCGAACTGGCCAACGCCACGGCGGCGATTTTCGTGTTCATTCGACCCCCCTGACCACTGTGTCTGCAATCGTGGCTGGCTGTCGAAGATCTGCCATCCCGAGAACTACTGATTTCGTCCAGTCCGACTTGCACCTGGCTGGTCACCTGGGGCCAACCTTCGCCGGTCCGGCGTTGGTCCGTTGGCATTCGGCTCGGTCACGTAGGTCAGGACCATCTGCTTCAACAGCGCGCCCCAGCGGCTGAGCGTCTTCATAGGCCAGATGATGACCGTCTACCCACCTAAACCTGCTCTACGCGCGCTCCGCGCGTACCTGATCCATGCTAGTCCAGGCCGGCAGGGACGCGACGCAAGATCTGCCCTTTCCGCGAAGCGGCATTGCACAGTGCTTCTCAGCACGCGGCGCACTCCAGTCATATCTAGCGTCGAACGCTGATCTTCGACGGGATGCAGCAGTTCGAAGTTGGAGAAGGGCCTTTCACTTTGCGCCTCTTTCCTGCTACGGCATGTGGGGCGTGGTCACCGCAACGCCGCAAAGCGGGGATCTTTGGAAGGCCGCACTTGGCCGACTGCGGCTACTCAGCTCCAAAGCCCGATCGACCGCAACCGCTGCATTCCCGCCGTTGACCTGCGCGGTGAAAGGCCAGCCAGCACTCGACGGCGGGGTGGCGCGGCAGCCCGCCTGGGAATCGAAGCAGCCGGGTGGGCGCCATTGCCGGCGGCGCCCGTCAGCCGTACTTCCGCCGCACCTCGGCAATCGAGCCGGCCACCAGTTGCTCCAGCACCGCCGTGTCCAGGTCGGCCAGGCGCTTGAAGTAGAAGCACGACTTGCCCATCTTGTACTTGCCCACGCGGGCCAGCAGGGCCTGCTGGTCGTGCCCGTCGCACGAGAGGTAGACCACCAGCTCGCGGCCGCGGATGGCGAAGGCGGCCAGGCAGGCCTCGCCGCTGCGTCCGCTGTCGTACGTGTAGCGGTAGCGGCCATGGCCCACGATGCTGGGCCCCCACATGGTTGGCGGTTCACCGGTGAGCCGTTGGAACATGGCCATCAGCGCGGCGCAGTCGGCGCGCTGCTCGTCGCTGGCGCGCGAGGCGATGTAGTCGCTCACGCTGGCGTCGGTGGGCTGGGTCTTGTTTTCTGGCATGGGGGCTCCGGTCGTGGCTTGCGGCTTTCGCTTCGTTGCGCAGCAGTGTCATCGCGGCTTGCCTTCCAGCGTCTTGCGAAGGCGGCCACCCTGGCAGCGGCCGGGCGACGCGCCCATCGGCACCAGCCCGCAGCCGCGGTGCGATCATCCCCCGCATGCGCCTGCAACTCGCCTCGGACCTGCACCTCGAACGCGACCCCGGCTTCGTGCTCGCCCCGGCGCCCGGCGCCGACACACTCGTGCTGGCCGGCGACGTGGGCAGCTACCAGGCGGGCTCGCTGCTGGGCGGTGACGACTTCGGCCTGGCGCGCTTCTCGCCGCGCCAGCCGGGCGCGCCGTGGCGGCGTGTGCTCTACGTGCCGGGCAACCACGAGTACGACGGCGGCGAGTTCGCGCAGCGCCATGCCCGCCTGCATGCGCTCTGCGACGAGCTCGGCATCACCTGGCTGGAGCGCGAGGTGATGCTCATCGACGGCGTGCGCTTCATCGGCACCACCCTGTGGACCGACTTCGACGCCCTGGCCGCGCGCGAGAAGACGGCCACCAAGCAGCTGCAGGCGCGTGACAAGGCCTTTCGCGCGGCGAACTTCTACCTGCGCCGCTTCACCGCCCTGCGCGATGGCCAGCCCATGCTGGCCGAGCAATGGCGCGAGCAGGCGCTGGCCTGCCAGGCCTGGCTGCGCAGTGCGCTGGCCGAGCCGTACACCGCCGGCCCCACCGTGGTCGTCACCCACCACGCGCCCAGCCTGCGCAGCGCCGACCCGCGCTACGGCCTGGTGCCCGGCACGGCCGGCTTCTGCAACGCCATCGACGACTGCCTGGACCACGCCGACCTGTGGCTGCACGGCCACCTGCACTGCGCCGTGGACTACCGCGCCGGCGCGGGTGACCGCTGCCGCGTGGTGGCCAACCCGCTGGGTTATGCGGCCAAGGGCGAGCGCGACGGCTTCCGGCCCGGGCTGGTGATCGACGTGCCGTCCGCCACCGGCCCCGCTTGACGCAAGGCAAGAGACACCCCGCACTGCGTGCGACACTTTCCGCGCTCACCCCGGGGCGCGCCCCCGCTCGACAAGGAGAAGACGATGAAGATCCTCGTGGCCGTGGACGGCAGCTCGTACACCAAGCGCATGCTGGCCTACCTGGCAGCGCACGACGAATGGCTGGGTGACCAGCACGAATACACCGTGGTGCACGTGGTGCCCGCCGTGCCGCCGCGCGCCGCCGCGGCGCTGGACAAGGCGGTGCTCGCGTCGTACTACGAGGCCGAGGCCGAGAAGGTCTTCAAGCCCATCCGCACCTTCTTCACCAAACAGAAGCTGCGCGCGAACTTCGTCACCAAGGTCGGCCACGCCGCCGACAGCATCGCCGCCGTGGCGGCCAAGGGCAACAACGACCTGCTGGTGATGGGCTCCCACGGCCACGGCACGCTGGGCAACCTGGTGATGGGCTCGGTGGCCACCAAGGTGATGGCCCACTGCCAGACGCCGATGCTGCTGGTGCGCTGAGCACCGGCACGGTGGCAAAGGGTGGTTCGGGAGAGCCGCCCCCATCGGAACGCGCCGGAGCCCGCCATCGCGGCGGCCCCGGCATGAAGGATCAGCTGGCGCTCAGGCGCCGCAGCCAGCTCACCTGCGCGGCGGCAGCGCCGGCGGTGGTGGCCAGGGCGCCCGGGGCCGGCAGATCGGCCGGCGGCTCGTCCAGGCAGAAATCCAGGCCCATGGCGGTGCCCATGTCGGCCGGGTCCAGCTCGGGGGCAGGCGACGCGGACGCGCCGATCAGGCGGCGGAACAGGCTCGGGTGCGCGGCGTGTGACATGGGCGTCTCCTGGTGTGTGACCTCAGTTTCGGCACGCTGTATGAATTCGTTACGACGAGCAGAGCGCCGGAGCCCCCGCTTATGGGCGTTTTGCGACTTTCGCCACACCGGCTGTGGCAGCGCCACGGCAAGCCGCGTGCCACTTAATTAGCCAACCTAATGAACATCGATTTTCATGAGTAGCGCTTTAGATTGATGGCCGTCACCCGCACAATCGCGCCGTCGCATCTGTCACCGCTCACCCCCATGAAGGTCATCGTTCTCGGCGCCGGCATCGTCGGCATCAGCACCGCCTGGTACCTGCTCGAAGAGGGCCACGAGGTGACCGTGGTGGACCGCCAGCCCGACGCTGCCCTCGAGACCAGCTTCGCCAACGGCGCGCAGATCTCCGTGAGCTTCTGCGAGCCCTGGGCCAGCAAGGACGCGCCGCTGAAGGTGCTGAAGTGGCTGATGCGCGACGACTCGCCCCTGCTCTTCCGCCCCCGGCTCGACCCGCACCAGTGGATCTGGGGCCTGAAGTTCCTCACCCACTGCAGCGACGCCGCCTTCGCGCGCAACGTGCAGCAGCTGGTGGCGCTGGGCGCCTACAGCCACGAATCGCTCAAGCAGCTGGTGGCGCAGACGGGCATCGCCTACGACCGCCTGGAGCGCGGCATCCTGCACTTCTTCTCCACCGAGAAGGACTACCAATCCGGCGCCGCCGCGGCCGAGCTGATGCGCGCCCACGGCGTGGACCGCCGCGTGCTCGACCGCGACGAGGTGCTCAAGGTGGAGCCGGCGCTCGCCGCCTTCGGCCCGCACATCCACGGCGGCACCTTCACCCCCAGCGACGAATCGGGCGACGCCCGCGTCTTCACCCAGCAGCTGGCCCGCCTGGCGCGCGAGCGCGGCGTGCAGTTCCTGTACGAGCACGACGTGCTGGGCCTGGACACCGCCGGCGGCGCCATCAGCGGCGTGCGCGTGGGCTGCCAGCGCACCGGCCAGCGCCGCACGCTGAAGGCCGACCAGTACGTGGCCGCCATGGGCAGCTTCACCGCCCCGCTGCTGCGCCCGCTGGGCGTGAACCTGGACATCTACCCCGCCAAGGGCTACTCGGCCACGCTGCGCCTGAAGCGGCCCGAGGCCGCCAGCGTGGTGAGCCTGCTGGACGACACGCGCAAGATCGCCATCTCGCGCCTGGGCGACCACATCCGCATCGCCGGCACGGCCGAGATGGCCGGCTACGACCTCAGCCTGGACAGCGCCACCGCCCGCGTGCGCTGCGAGGCGCTGGTGAAGCGCTACGAAGAGCTCTTCCCCGGCGTGGCCGACACCACCGAGCCCAACTACTGGACCGGCCTGCGCCCCAGCACGCCCAACAACGTGCCCTACATCGGCCGCGCCGCCCGCCTGCCCAACCTGTGGCTGAACGCCGGCCACGGCACGCTGGGCTGGACGCACGGCGCCGGCTCCGGCCGCGCCCTGGCCGAGCTGATGAGCGGCAAGCGCCCGCAGCTGGCCTTCGGCTTCTGCGGGCCCGAGCTGCCCCAGCGGCCCACCCAGGTGGCCCTGGCGACCTGATCACCGGCTGATCGGCGGCTGACCACCGGCTGGTCACCGGTCACGGGGCGGGCGGGCCAGAATCGGCCATGCCCCGCCCGCCCGGCCCTGCGCCCTCCTTGGCGCCACCTTCGGCGCCCTCCTCGCCGCCCTCCTCGCCGCCACCCTCGGCGCACTCCCCCAGCGCCGAGCCGCTCGCCCTGCTGCACCGGCTGTACGCGGCCATGCGCGAGGCCGCCGACCCCGCGCGCATCCTGCCGCCCCACCTGCCCGAGCCGCCCGAGCGCGGCCGCACCGTGGTGGTGGGCGTGGGCAAGGCTGCCGCCGCCATGGCCCGGGCCGTGGAGGCGCACTGGCCTGCCGACGCGCGCTTGAGCGGCGTGGTGGTGGTGCCCGAGGGCAGCGCCCTGCCCCTGGCGCGCCTGCGCCTGCTGCAAGCCAGCCACCCCGTGCCCGATGCCCGCAGCGAGGCCGCCGGCCGCGCCCTGCTGGCGGCCGTGCAGGGCCTGGGCCCCGACGACCTGGTGCTCGCGCTCGTCTCCGGCGGCGGCTCGGCCCTGTGCGCCCTGCCCGCCGAGGGCCTGGCCCTGGCCGACAAGCAGCGCCTGACGCGCGAGCTGCTGGCCCGCGGCGCCACCATCGGCGAGATCAACACCGTGCGCCGCCACCTCTCGGCCATCAAGGGCGGCCGCCTGGCGCTGGCGGCGCACCCGGCGCGCGTGCACTCGCTCATCCTCTCGGACGTGCCGGGCAACGACCCGGCGCTGGTGGCCTCGGGCCCCACCCTGGGCGACCCCAGCACCTGCGCCGACGCGGCCACCGTGCTGGCCCGCCACGCCATCGAACCCGGCCCCACCGTGGCCGCGGCGTGGGCCGACGCCCGCTGGGAATCGCCCCCGCCCGGCGACCCGCGCCTGGCCGGCCACACCCACCAGCTGATCGGCAGCGCCTGGGACGGCCTGCAGGCCGCCGCCCGCGCGGCGCAGGCCGCCGGCTGGCGCGCCCACATCCTGGCCGAGGCCATGGAGGGCGAGGCGCGCGACCAGGCCCTGGCCCACGCCGCCATCGCCCGCACGGTGGCCGAGCGCGGCACCCCCTTCGCCCCGCCTTGCGTGCTGCTGTCCGGCGGCGAGCCCACCGTCACCTGGCAGGGCACGCCCGGCCGCGGCGGCCGCAACACGGAGTTCGCCCTGGCGCTGGCCCTGGCGCTGGGCGGCCACCCGCGCATCCATGCCCTGGCTGCCGGCACCGACGGCCTGGACGGCGCCGCCCGCGCGGCCGGCGCCTGGGTGGCGCCAGACACCCTGGCGCGTGCCCGCGCCCAGGGCCTGGACCTGCGCGCCGCCCTGGCCGCCCACGACAGCGCCACCGCGCTGGACGCGCTGGGCCAGCTGGTGCACACCGGCCCCACGCACACCAACATCAACGACTTCCGGGCCCTGGTCATCACCGGCTGAGCGCCTCGCGCCGGGCGTGCGTAGAATCGCGCCCCTTTTTTTGCCGGCCCCACGCGATGACGACCTCCACCCCCCAGGCCGCCCCGGCCTTCTGCGCCATCGACTTCGGCACCTCCAACTCCGCCATCGCCCTGCCCAGCGCGCAAGGCGGCGTGCGCCTGGTGGAGGTGGAGCCCGGCCAGCGCACCATGCCCACGGCGGTGTTCTATTCGCTGGAGGGCACCGCCCCGCACGAGCCGCCGCGTGTGCTCTTCGGCCGCCCGGCGCTGGCGGCCTATGTGGACGGCCACGAAGGCCGGCTCATGCGCTCGATGAAGAGCGTGCTGGGCTCCGCGCTCATCGAGCAGAGCACCGACGTGGGCGCCGGCCGCTCGGTGCGCTTCGTGGAGGTGATCGCCGGCTACCTGCGCCACCTGAAGGCGCTGGCCGAGGCCGAGGCCGGCGCACCGCTGACCCGCGCCGTGCTGGGCCGCCCGGTGTACTTCGTGGACGACGACCCCGAGCGCGACGCCCAGGCCCAGGCCGCGCTGGAGGCCGCCGCACGCTCGGTGGGCTTCACCGAGGTGGCGTTCCAGTTCGAGCCCATCGCCGCGGCGCTGGACCATGAAGCCACCACCGACCGCGAAGAGCTGGTGCTCGTGGCCGACATCGGCGGCGGCACCTCCGACTTCTCGCTCGTGCGCGTGGGCCCCAGCCGCCGCGCCCGCGTGGACCGCAGCGCCGACATCCTGGCCAGCCACGGCGTGCACGTGGCGGGCACCGACTTCGACCGCCACGTGGAGCTGGCCGCCATCCTGCCCCTGGCCGGCTACCGGGCCCGCGGCCCCAGGCCGGCCGAGCGAGAGGTGCCCAGCAAGGTGTACTTCGACCTCGCCACCTGGCACCTGGTGAACACGGTGTACACCCCCGCCCGCGTGATGGAGCTGCGCCGCATGCGCAGCTTCTACGCCGATGCCACCCTGCACGCGCGCCTGCTCGCCATCGTGGAGCACCGCCTCGGCCACGCCCTGCTGGGCGCCGCCGAAGCCGCCAAGATCGCCGTGGCCGACGCCGGCAGCACAGGAAAGGTGGACATCCCCCTGGACGCCGTGGAAGACGGCCTGGCCGGCCACCTGACCGAGCCCGACGCCCTGGCCGCCCTGGAAGCCGACATGGCCCGCATCGTGGCCGCCGGCGTGGAAACCGCCCGCCGCGCCGGCGTGGCGCCCGAGCAGGTGGACGTGGTCTACCTCACCGGCGGCTCCACCGGCCTGTTGCCTCTGGCCACGCGCATCGCCGCGCCCTTCACCCACGCCCGCACCGTGCGCGGCGACCGCCTGGCCAGCGTGGCGCAGGGGCTGGGGTGGCATGCGCGGCGGGTGTTTGGGTGAGGCCGTACTGCGCCTCCACCCGCCTGGAGCCCCTTCCGATCGCTTGTGCGATGGGCCATAGTTGCCATCACCTGCGTGAAGGGAGTGAGATGAGCGCATTGGCATGGATCAGAGGCTGGACCGGCCGCCTTCCCACGGGCGTTGCCGTCGGCCTCGGCTTCCTCCTCTTCGTGGCGGCAGGCGCCGCGTTCGTCTCGTGGCTCCCACCGGGGCGGGGTGCCCGCCAGGCATGCGACGCCCAGTGCCGTCCGCTGCCCGGCCATCTCGTCGACGACAAGACCTACCCGCTGTCGAGCAAGAGGCCGTACTACCCGCAGGTTTGCCGATGCGGCTCCATGCCGTGAGACCTACCCGGCCCGCACCTCCCCAGCGCGGTCCAGCTCCACAACTACACCTTCCACTTCCTCAACCAGCCGGACATGGTGAAGGACTGGCAGTACCACTACGTGGTGGGCCCGCCCAGCCAGCCGTCGTGGCGGTATGAGCGGCTGGCCGACGTGCTGGTCTACCTGCCCACACGCGCCGACGAACAAGCCTTCGAGCAGTTCCGCACCGTGGCCGCCGCCCACGGGGCGACGCGGTGATCGAACTGCACCGCAAGCCCATCATCACGCGCCGGCCGCCGGCGCCCATCGACGCCTACCTGTACCACTGCGTGGTGGTGCGCCGAACGGAATAGGACGCACCCCATGCAATCCCCACTCGTCCACCTGCTCGTCGCGCCGTGGCTGGCGATGCTGGCGTCCTGCGCGGCGCAGCGGCCGGCGCCCGTGCCGGTGGTGCCGCTGCCGTCCCCGCCCCTGCGCTTCGCGCCGGTGCTGGAGCCCGGCTGCCTGTTGCCGCGGCCAGAGCTGCTTCTCCAAGCCCCTAGCCGCCAGGCCACCATGGCGCTCGATGTGGACGAGACGGGCCGGGTGGTGGCGGCCAGCCTGCATGCCAGCACAGGGCTGAGTGAACTCGACAGCGCGTTGAAGGCGGCCGTCCTGCTGTGCCGCCTGGCGCCGGCATACGTGCTGGAGGGCCAGCCCAGGGTGCGCCGGAACGTGGCAGAGAAGCACGAGCTCACCGTCACTTGGCCGGCAACCGGCCCCTTGGTGGGGCCGCAGCGCTGCTTCACGCCCGACTACCCGCATGCAGCGCGCCGGGCGGAAGAGACGGGACGCGTCGTAGTGCTCTTTCGCAAGAGCAGCGCATCCGGCCAGGCCGAGGTGCAGGTGCGCCCCGGCTCGGTGGGCTTCCGCTCCCTCAGGTCGCTGTCCACCCGCACCGTTAGCGACTGCCTGGCCCACGACGAGGTGAGCGCGACGCTGCCCGTCGACCAGTGGATATCCGTGGCCTACGACTGGCGCCTGGAGTGAGGCGCTTGCCATGCGCTTGGCGTGATGGCCCGTTCCGATTCACCCTCATCCCGATGCGGCCCATGCGACAGATGCGACAGTTCATCCCCCTTCTCCTGCTTGCAGCAGCGGCCCAATCGACGGCGGAAGAGGTTCCCAGCACTTCAGCGCTTCCACCTGGCGTCTGGAAGGGGAACGTGGAGACAGTCAACGTGGAGGCAGGCGGCACGTCCTACAGCGGCACCCTGGAGATGCTGCTGGTTTCGTGCCGAGGTGAGATCCAGATCTTCACGACCGCAGAGGGGGAGACTGACCAGATGCCTCCCGTCACCGCCGTCCAGTCGCTGGAGGGCTCACACCTCTTCTACTATGCGGCGGCCGCGGCGAAGCAGCCCGACTGAGTGGACATCCAAACCATCTCGGTGGTGGAACTCAGCGACTCGAAGGTGTGGGGCTTCTGGGGCCGCGCGGTCAACAACCGCGACCTGCAAATCGGCCACGCTAACAAGTACTTTCGAGGAACGACGCTGGGCGAACTCACCAGAGTCTCTTCGGAGTGTCCGGCGCTGACGGCGGATCCGCCTGTCCCTTCCGCGCCCTGACGCTCGCCATGGCGAACGGTGGGCCCCGGCCCCGCGCAGCTCTTACGCCGACCCCACCCTGCACGCGCGCCTGCTCTCCATCGTGGAGCACCGCCTCGGCCACGCCCTGCTGGGCGCCGCCGAAGCCGCCAAGATCGCCGTGGCTGGCGCCGGCAGCACGGGCCAGGTGGACTCCCCCTGCACGCCGTGGAAGACGGACTGGCCGGCCACCTGACCGAGCCCGACGCCCTGGCCGCCCCGGAAGCCGACATGGCCCGCATCGTGGCCGCCGGCGTGGAAACCGCCCGCCGCGCCGGCGTGGCGCCCGAGCAGGTGAACGTGGTCTACCTCACCGGCGGCTCCACCTGACCTGCCCCCTTCAGCCGTACCAGTCATTCGGCAGGGGTCCTGGGGTTGAAGGTTAATGGATCTGCGTGGGGGTGGAGTGCCGTGCCGCGTCACCGCCTTGTCGACGTAGCTCTTCGGCATACTTGGCTGGTGGTAT